>CANCMG010000063.1 GCA_947378965.1 Alcaligenaceae bacterium
GGCCACCTGGATCTCCTTCACATGTCAACTCAACAACTCTCAACCGATGCAGGCGAAAGCTTTGCAGCGATGTTTGCAGCAAGTATCGAAAAGCAAGATATGAAGTCCGGCGAGGTCATCTCTGCCGAAGTCGTGCGTATTGACCATAACTTTGTCGTGGTAAACGCCGGCCTGAAGTCTGAGGCACTGATTCCTCTTGAAGAATTCTTAAACGATCAGGGCGAGCTCGAAGTCAAACCAGGCGATTTTGTATCTGTTGCCATTGATTCGCTCGAAAACGGCTACGGTGACACCGTACTGTCTCGTGATCGCGCCAAGCGCCTGTCGGCCTGGCTGTCACTCGAAAAATCACTCGAGAAAAACGAACTGGTGACCGGCACCATTACCGGTAAAGTCAAAGGCGGCCTGACTGTCATGACTGCAGGCATCCGTGCCTTCTTGCCAGGCTCGCTGGTTGATCTGCGTCCTGTGAAAGACACGACGCCGTTCGAAGGCAAGACCATGGAATTCAAGGTCATCAAGCTCGATCGTAAGCGTAACAACGTGGTTGTGTCGCGTCGCGCTGTGCTCGAAGCCAGCATGGGCGAAGATCGCCAGAAACTGCTCGAAAACCTGCAAGAAGGTTCGATCGTTAAGGGCGTGGTTAAAAACATCACCGACTACGGCGCGTTCGTGGATCTGGGCGGCATCGATGGACTGTTGCACATCACTGACATGGCATGGCGTCGCGTGCGTCACCCCTCTGAAGTCTTGGCTGTTGGCCAAGAAGTCGAAGCAAAAGTTCTTAAGTTTGATCAAGAAAAAAGCCGTGTGTCACTCGGCGTCAAGCAGCTTGGCGAAGATCCATGGGTGGGCCTCGCACGCCGTTACCCACAGCACACACGTCTGTTCGGTAAAGTCACTAACCTCACCGATTACGGCTCATTCGTTGAAGTCGAAGCCGGCATTGAAGGCTTGGTGCACGTTTCTGAAATGGATTGGACCAACAAAAACGTTGATCCGCGCAAGGTTGTGACCTTGGGCGAAGAAGTCGAAGTCATGGTTCTTGAAATCGACGAAGACCGCCGCCGTATTTCATTGGGCATGAAGCAATGCCGTCAAAATCCCTGGGAAGAATTCGCCTCTAACTTCAAGCGTGGCGATAAGGTTTCAGGCGCGATCAAGTCAATTACTGACTTCGGCGTGTTTGTTGGCTTGCCAGGTGGTATCGATGGCTTGGTGCATTTGTCTGACTTGTCTTGGACTGAAACCGGTGAAGAAGCCGTTCGTAACTTCAAGAAAGGCGACGAGCTTCATGCAACCGTGTTGGGGATCGACACCGACAAAGAGCGCATTTCGCTTGGCGTGAAACAACTTGAAGGCGACCCTTTCAATAACTACGTTTCAACCTACGACAAAGGCGCTGTTGTACCTGGTACTGTTAAGTCTGTCGAAGCCAAGGGCGCTACCGTTACCCTGTCGCTCGAAGTTGAAGGTTACCTGCGTGCGTCTGAGATTTCGACAGGCCGCGTTGAAGACGCCACCACTGCGATCAAGGCTGGCGATAACATCGAAGCAATGATCATCAACGTCGATCGCAAGACACGTCAGATTCAGTTGTCGATCAAAGCACGCGATACTGCAGACACTGCAGAATCCATGCAGCGTATTTCAGAGTCGAGTGCATCGTCGGGCACAACCAATTTGGGCGCGTTGCTCAAGGCCAAGCTCGATCAGGCTCGCGACACTGAATAACTCCAGTGACTAAGTCTGAACTTATCGCTGCGCTGGCGGCCCGCTATACACAGCTGGCCGCCCGTGACACCGATTACGCTGTTAAAACGGTGCTCGATGCCATGACCGAGGCGTTAGCCGAAGGTCAACGCATCGAAATCCGTGGTTTTGGCAGCTTTTCGCTGTCTGAACGCGCACCACGCGTCGGGCGCAATCCCAAGTCGGGCGAACAAGTGTTGGTACCAGGTAAGCAGGTGCCGCACTTCAAGGCCGGCAAAGAGTTGCGCGAACGTGTCGACTTGAACGGTGCTGCAGCTAGCACCGACCCCTCAGGTGCGACAGACCACTGATTGATTAGAAAAACCGCCGAAAGGCGGTTTTTTTATGCGCCGAAGCGGCGGGGCGCTTACAATCGACTTTTGCACTTTGGAGCATCAGCCATGCGCTACCTTGTCTGGGCTTTACGCTTAATTGTTTTTGTCGCCGTCTTAATGTTTGCCTTAAAAAACACTGACCCAGTGGGCGTGACGTTTTATGGCACATGGGCGCTACAAAGCGTGCCGCTGATTGTGGTGATGCTTTCGACCTTTGTACTTGGCACAGCGTTTGGGCTGTTGCTGACAGTGCCTGGTTACATCCGCCGTCGCCGCGAGGTTGTGCGTCTTAAAAAAGAGCTTGAACGCATACAAGCTGCGGTGAACCCACCAGGTGCCGCGCCGCTCTCACCTGATGCCCTGGTACCTTTGTCGCCGATTTGATTCTGGCGTTTTTCTGTCGCGTAAGTGTCAGCAGACTTTGCGCGCTCATTATTTGACCTTAGGAACACTGCGTGGATTTTGAGTCTTGGTGGCTGATTTTTGTGCCGTTGTTGTTCGCGTTAGGGTGGATGGCTGCGCGCTTTGATATTCGGCAGATTTTGTCCGAAACGCGTAATCTGCCTGATTCGTATTTTCGTGGTTTAAATTTCTTGCTCAACGAAGAGCCTGATCGTGCCATCGACGCTTTCGTTGAGGTGGCTAAACTAGATCCCGAAACGACCGAACTGCACTTCGCTTTAGGTAGCTTGTTTCGCCGGCGTGGCGAAATGGAGCGCGCCATTCGCGTGCATCAAAGTTTGTTGTCTCGTGCAGATTTACCCCTTAGTCAGCGCGAGCACGCGCAGCATGAACTGGCACAAGACTATCTCAAAGCAGGCATGCTTGATCGTGCTGAAGAGGCCTTTACCGTGCTAAAAGGCACTAGTTTTGGGCTGGCAGCGTTGCGCGCCTTGATTCGCATCTACGAATCTGAACACGACTGGACGCGTGCGATTCAAGCGGTTGAAAGCCTGAGAAAACTGGTAGATGAACCCGTGCCACAGTTGGTGCACTACTACTGCGAACTGGCTCAGGTTGCGCTCGCGGCTAAGCCTCCGTTGGTGGCACAAGCGCAAGAGGCCTTGAAACAAGCAGAGCGTGCGGTCAAGGCGCGTGGTGCAGACTCAACGTCAGCCGCGAGCGTTCGCGTCGCGATGATTCATGCCTCGATAGCAGGCTCTGCCCAACAAACCTTATTACAACGGCAGTATTTTCAAGCCGTGCTCGACCAATCGCCCGAGTTTGCGGGGTTGGTCGCCGAGCAGTTGTTGCAAAATTTTTCACAGACGCAAGAGTTAGCGCAGGGTTTGGCAGTGTTGCTGTCACATCACGAAAAATACCCCTCTCTGGATTTGTTTAACGTGGTCTTTCGCGCACTGCGAGCCCAGCAGGGCGTTGACATAGCGTGGGCGTTTGCACGTCAGGCATTGCAGGCGAATCCCTCGCTACTCGGCCTTGATCGTTTGCTTGAGGCTGAACTGGCGCATTCTGCGGCAAATCAAACGCCGCTTGAAAGCCCGATTCCGGGTGCGGATCTGGCCTTGCTGCGTCGGTTAATTAATCAGCACAGCCAACGCCTAGATAGGTACACCTGCCGCAGTTGCGGGTTTCAGGCTCGCCGCTACTACTGGCAGTGCCCTGGTTGTAACGCGTGGGAAACCTATCAGCCACGGCGTATGGAAGAACTTGCATGAAGACATTTCCTAAAGACGAGGTAACCCGTGCTCGCGTATTGGTGGTTGGCGACGTGATGCTTGATCGTTATTGGTTTGGCGACGTCGAGCGCATCTCACCTGAGGCCCCAGTGCCGGTGGTACATGTGGCACGCCGCGAAGATCGCTTGGGCGGTGCTGCCAACGTTGCGCGCAATGCCGTGGCCTTGGGCGCACAAGTCACCTTGGTCGGTTTGGTTGGGGTGGACGAGGCCGCGACCCGGGTGCGTGAGTTGCTGGCAGAGGCCGGCGTGACCGCGCATTTGATTGCAGATGCTGCACACCCTACAACCCTTAAAATGCGTGTGCTGGCACGTCAACAGCAAATGATTCGTATCGATTTCGAAGAAAAACCCACTGCGCAGTTGCTCGACACCTTGCAGGCGCAAGTGGCACCCTTGTTTGCCGAGCATGACGTGGTTGTATTTTCTGATTATGCCAAGGGGGCCTTGGCACATGTCGAGGCCTTAATTACCTTGGCCCGACTGCAAGGGATTGCGGTCTTGGTTGACCCTAAGGGCAGCGACTATCAACGTTACCGCGGCGCCACTTTGGTGACCCCTAATCGTGGCGAAATGCAGCAGGCTGTGGGGCACTGGTCGAGTGAAGCCGATTTGGCAGAACGCGCGCAAGGTTTACGTGATCAACTCGAGCTCGAGGCGTTGTTGGTGACCCGTTCAGAGCAAGGTATGACTCTGTTTACTGCAAACGGCAGTGATCATGTCGATGCTCAGGCGCATGAAGTGTTTGATGTGTCGGGGGCGGGCGACACCGTGCTGGCGACGCTCGCGGTGATGCGCGCAATCGGGGTCGATTGGCCTGAGGCGATGCGTTGGGCCAATCGCGCGGGCGGAATCGTTGTGGGTAAACTAGGGACATCGATAGTAACTGCCGGAGAACTTGCATGATTGTTGTCACAGGCGCGGCTGGCTTTATTGGCAGCAATATTATTCGTGGCTTAAATCGCCGTGGCATCACAAAGATCTTGGCGGTCGACGATCTGACGGATGGCGATAAGTTCGTCAACCTGGTGGGTGGTCAAATTAGTGATTACATGCACAAAGACGAGTTTCGCCGCGGCGTGCTCGATGGTTTTTTACCTGGCGTGCGTGCAGTGTTTCATCAAGGTGCCTGTTCCGATACGACCGAGCGTAATGGCCAGTTCATGATGGACAACAATTACCGCGTGACGCTCGAGTTGTTTGAATACTGCCAAACGCACAAAGTCCCGTTGATGTATGCGTCGTCGGCGGCGGTGTATGGTGCGGGCCCCAACTACGCCGAGTCCCTTAAAAATGAAAAGCCGCTGAACGTGTACGGCTATTCAAAGTTTTTGTTTGACCAAGTGTTGCGTGCACGCATGAGTTCGCTCACTGCACAAGTCGTTGGTTTGCGCTATTTCAATGTGTATGGCCCGCAAGAGCAGCACAAAGGTCGCATGGCCTCTGTTGCGTTTCACAACATGAATCAGTTTATCGACGAGGGTCACGTTCGCTTATTTGGTGGCTGGGATGGCTATGCCGATGGCGGGCAACTGCGCGACTTTATTTCAGTACATGATGTGGTCGATGTTAATTTGCATTTTCTAGATCATCCGAAAGTGTCTGGTATCTTCAACTGCGGCACAGGGCGGGCACAACCGTTTAACGATGTGGCCAGTACGGTCGTCAACACCATGCGTACGCTGCGCGGGCAAGCGCCGCTGTCGCTTGAAGAACTCGTGCGGCACGGTTCGCTGCGCTATGTGGCGTTTCCTGAAGACCTGAAGGGGCGTTATCAAAGCTATACGCAGGCTGATGTCTCTGCGTTGCGTGCCGCGGGCTACACGGCAGAGCTGCGCGACGTGCAAACGGGCGTGGCCGAGTATGTTAGGGCCTTGCACGAGGCGAGTGCTGGCGCGCAATAGCGACGGGTGTATGCGCGCTAGGCAAAGTACGAGTGGATATTGTTTGGCTGTTCGGCGCGTAAACACCATAAAAAACCTCAAGATGACGTTGCGACAGTAGTGGCTGCAAGTGGCCACGCGCTGGTTCGCGTCATCCATTTAAGAGGTAGAGCCATGAATCCTTTTCTTGATTCGACCGTTGCAGTGCCCTTGGCAACTGAACAACAGCAAGTCCAACCCCAGAAGCAGACCGAGCGTTTAACAAAGCGTTGGTCGTTTCCGTTCGCCCATCAAGCAGCAAATCGTTTAGTTCGGCGTTCACGCGTGGCGGTCATGCTGGCCGGAGTTGGGGTCGGGTTGTCGGCGCAGGCGCTCGAATTGAACACCGCGACCGCTGAGCAGCTTAAAGATCTGCGTGGCGTGGGGCCGCGTACTGCGCAGCTGATTGTGCAAGAGCGTAACCGCGCGGGTCCGTTTGAATCGCTCGAAGATTTGTCAGACCGAGTGCGAGGAATCGGCACCAAACGGCTGCAGGCTTTACAGGCAGCGGGCTTGCGCGTGTCAGAGGCAGGGCGTACCTCTGGCGTTTTGTCGGGCACGGTGCAGGGCCCGTCTTCGCCGGTTGCGGCTTCTCAGGGGGCTGGTTCTAGGGTTGCCGCTTCTCAGGGTGCGCGTGGCCGTGTCGCACCGTTTGCAAGTGTCGCGACCCCGCTGATCGAGACTTCGTCCCCTCATTGAATGATTGTGCGAGCTGGGTGCCTACGTCTCGTTGTGCCTTTGGTATGATCGTTGCTTTGATGCGCCCTCACTCTGTAAAGCGAGGGGCTACCGAGGCAAAATAATGAAAACATATCCAAGCGTAGAGCAGGCCGTAGGCAACACACCACTCGTGCGCCTGCAGCGGGTACCTTCAAAGCTCGCCCAAGAGCGCGGCAATATTGTGTTGGGTAAGCTCGAGGGTAACAATCCCGCCGGGTCGGTCAAAGACCGCCCAGCGTTGGCCATGATTTTGGGGGCAGAGGCCCGTGGTGAAATCAAGCCAGGCGATACCTTGATCGAGGCCACCAGCGGTAATACTGGTATTGCGCTAGCAATGGCCGCCGCCATGCGTGGTTACAAAATGATTTTGATCATGCCCGACAATCTGTCGGTTGAGCGTCGCGCGTCAATGGCGGCTTACGGGGCCGAACTGATCCTGACCCCTGCGAGCGGTGGCGGCATGGAGTTTGCGCGTGACCTTGCCACCGACATGCAAGCGCAAGGGCGCGGCAAGGTGCTGGATCAGTTCTCAAATCCTGACAACCCCTTGGCGCACTTCAAGACGACGGGCCCTGAGCTGTGGGAGCAAACGGGCGGCGAAATCACTCACTTTGTGAGTGCCATGGGTACGACGGGTACCATCATGGGTGTCAGTCGTTATTTGAAATCAAAAAATCCGGCGATCACGATTGTCGGTGCTCAGCCCGCTGAGGGTTCGCAGATCGCCGGTATCCGGAAATGGCCAGAGGCCTATCTGCCAGCCATTTATGATCCAAAGCTCGTGGATCAGTTTGAATCGATTGAGCAAAAAGACGCTGAAAACATGGCCAGACGCCTCGCCGCCGAAGAAGGAATCTGCGCCGGCGTATCCGCAGCAGGCGCCTTGGTGGCCGCGTTGCGGGTGGCTGAGACGGCTCGAAATGCCACGATTGCCTTTATCGTTTGCGATCGTGGTGATCGTTACCTGTCGACGGGTTTGTTTGATCCACAAGTTTAGCTAAATGCGCCGAAATCCTCCCTGCCTAGGGTGAGGATGAATAGCGCGGACATGGCAGGAGTCCCTGTTGGCTGTCAACCACAGGCGCAGACATCCTTCCTGATCAGGTGAAGGATGTCAATTGTCAGCCAAGGCGCTGGCCAGATCCGTCACTGAAGCGGCATAAAAATAGCTGCGGTTGTAAAGGGTGATGGTAAAGAAGTTTTGAGTTGCCGTACGCAGTTCAACGGTACCAGCACTTTCTTCGGGTAGGTCGATGACGCCTAGCGCGGCACGCATCCAGGGCGCGTCTTTAGCACCCGGGGCCAGTTTGGCACCAGCTGCTTGCAATTGAGGCCAGTCAAGAGTGGGCTTTAAGCCGCCATCCACGAGTTTGTCGGCTGAAGCGGGCAATCTAACCGGAGCGTAAGTCGGCAAGCCTCGCTGCCAGCCATGTTCAACTAAAAAATTCGCGACTGAAGCAATCGCATCTGCCATGTTGGTGCTGAGGTTGATCTCTTGAGCACCGCGCGCGCTGACGGCGAAGCGCTTGATACTGCCAGGCATAAATTGTGGGATGCCGACTGCACCCGCAAACGAGCCTTTCAAGGTTCTGGCGTCCACACGACCCGTCAGGTCTAGCTCGATCAGGTCTGCCAGCTGGCCGCGAAACATCTCGGCGCGGTCTGGTCTTGAGGCGTCGGGGTAGTCAAAACCAAGGGTGGCTAATGAGTCAAGAACCCGAAATGTCCCCTGGCTTTTGCCATACAGGGTTTCAACGCCAATGATGGCTGCAATAATATTTTGTGGCACCCCATAACGGGCAGTGGCTTGGTCGAGTTCGGCCGCGTACTGTTGCATAAAGGCTTGCCCTTGAGCAATGCGAATCGGCTCGACCACACGCCCGCGGTAAGTCGCCCAACTGCGCGGTGCGCGAGGTTGGCCTGCAGCGACAGGCGCCACAATGCGGGCAACCGTAGGGTTATAAAGAGCCTCGTCCAGCAGTTTGAGTACCTTGGGCTCAGATAGTTTGCGTTGCGCCGCTAATTCGACCCCAAAGCGTTGCATGATTGCGCGACGAGCGCTTTCAGTTTGAGGGTGAGAGGCAGGGTCAAAACGACTGTTCGTGCTTGCAGAGCCACTTGCAGTCGCGCCTGCGGATCCCGCTGAGCCAGCGCCTGCCGTGGCGCCTGACGCGGTACTTGAATTGGTGCTTGAAGCGGTGCCTGTTTTTGAGTTTGCGTCAGTCGCAGAGGTTTTGCCCGTCTCGGAGGGGGGTGAGGCACAGCCACAGAGTAGCGCTGTCAGCAAACTGGATAGAACCAAGCGGCGGGGGCAAAGCATAAATTTTCCTTATGAAACCAACCGATATCATACCGATTGCCTGAGCCTTGGCGCGAGTTCCGGTAGAATCAGAGGTTGATTGTCGGGCGTCAGACCCGATTGAGCTGTATTTTTAATATCTGGAGATCGCTGGATGAAAGTGCTTGTTCCTGTAAAGCGCGTCGTAGACTACAACGTGAAAGTGCGTGTGAAGTCTGATCACACGGGCGTTGATATTGCTAACGTGAAAATGTCGATGAACCCCTTTGACGAGATCGCAGTCGAAGAAGCGACTCGTTTAAAAGAAAAGGGCGCCGCCACAGAAGTGATTGCTGTGTCTTGCGGTGTTGCTCAATGCCAAGAGACCTTGCGTACCGCCATGGCAATCGGGGCAGACCGTGGCATCTTGGTGCAAACCGATGTCGAACTGCAGCCTTTAGCCGTTGCTAAGTTGCTCAAGGTCTTGGCCGAAAAAGAACAGCCTCAGCTGATCATCTTGGGCAAGCAAGCCATCGACGACGACTCTAACCAGACCGGTCAAATGCTTGCTGCGTTGTTGGGTTGGTCGCAAGCGACTTTTGCCAGCAAAATTGAACTGGGTGACGGCGTTGCGCGTGTCACGCGTGAAGTCGACGGCGGGCTCGAAACCATTGAGCTGAAGTTGCCAGCCATTGTCACGACCGACCTGCGCTTGAACGAGCCACGTTACGTGACCTTGCCTAACATCATGAAGGCCAAGAAAAAGCAACTGGATAACGTTACGCCTGAGTCGTTGGGCGTTGATGTGACGCCTCGCCTAAAAACTCTGAAGGTGGTTGAGCCTGCAGCGCGTTCGGCCGGCATTAAGGTGCAAGACGTTGCTGCATTAGTCGACAAACTCAAAAACGAAGCAAAGGTGGTGGTCTAACCATGTCAATACTTGTCATCGCTGAACACGATAACGTTCAATTAAAAGGTGCCACGCATAACGTCGTGGCCGCGGCTGCAAAAATTGGTGGCGATATTCATGTGCTGGTGGCTGGTGCCAACGCGCGGGCAGTTGCCGAACATGCTGCAAAAATCACGGGTGTATCAAAGGTGTTGCTCGCTGAGTCGCCAGCCTTGGCTGACAGCTTGGCCGAAAACGTGGCGAAACAAGTCTTGGCTTTAGCCAGTGGCTACAGCCATATTTTGTTTGCTGCAACCGCCTCTGGCAAAAACGTGTCACCGCGCGTGGCTGCTAGCTTAGATGTTGCACAAATTTCTGAAATTCAAGCAGTCGATTCACCTGATACTTTTCAGCGTGCAATCTACGCGGGTAATGCGATTGCGACCGTGCAGTCTAACGACCCGATCAAAGTGATTACGGTGCGTACGACTGGTTTTGACGCAGCGCCTGAAGGTGGCAGTGCTTCAATCGAAACTGTTGCAGCCGCTGAGTCAGCCGGCCTGTCGACTTTTGTTGGCCGCGAAGTCGCTAAAAATGATCGTCCAGAACTCGCTGGTGCGCGCGTCGTGGTGTCTGGTGGTCGCGGGATGGGCAGTGCTGAAAACTTTAAAATCCTTGATCCACTGGCTGATAAGCTTGGCGCTGCCATGGGCGCTTCACGCGCCGCGGTTGACGCAGGTTATGCCCCCAACGATTGGCAGGTTGGTCAAACAGGCAAAATTGTGGCACCTCAGCTTTATGTGGCGATCGGTATTTCTGGCGCGATCCAGCACTTGGCTGGCATGAAAGATTCAAAGGTCATTGTGGCAATTAATAAAGATACCGAAGCCCCAATCTTTGGTGTGGCTGATTACGGTTTGGTGGCTGATTTATTTCAGGCCGTTCCTGAACTTGTGACCACTCTGTAAGTTTCATTCAAGCATGGCAGAGTATTCTGACCCCGTCCCCGTGACGGGGTTTTTGTTTTAGTTTGTATTGAGGTTAGTGTGATGACGTATCGTGCCCCAGTCGATGATTTTCGTTTTGTGTTCGAGCATATTGCAGGCTTGCCCGAACTCTTAACGTTGCCGGCTTTTTCTGAGCTCGAGCCAGACTTGATCGAGGCGGTGCTTCAAGAGAACGCGAAGTTCGCCTCTGAAGTTGTGGCGCCTACCAACTGGGATGGCGATCAGCATCCGCCGGTTCACGCCAACGGTGTGGTGAAGATGCCCGCCTCGTATCACCAGGCCTTTAAACAATTCGTTGAGGGCGGCTGGCAGGGCTTGCGTCACCCAGAGCAATGGGGCGGCCAAGGCCTGCCCAAACTGTTGGGCTGTGCGGCAACCGAAAATTTAAACGCGGGCAATTTGGCGTTTTCGTTGTGCCCCTTGTTGACCGATGGCGTGATTGAGGCATTGCTGTTGTCGGGCTCTGACAAGCAACAAAAACTGTATATCGAAGCGTTGGTTCAGGGTAAATGGACTGGCACGATGAACCTAACAGAACCACAGGCTGGTTCTGATTTGTCGTTGGTAAATACGCGTGCAGTCGCACAGGCTGATGGCACCTATCGCCTGTTTGGCCAAAAAATTTATATTACGTTTGGCGAGCATGATCTGGCCGAAAACATCGTACATCTGGTGCTAGCCCGTATGGCTGATGCTCCACCGGGTGTGAAAGGGCTTTCGCTCTTTGTGGTGCCTAAAGTGCTGGTCAATGATGATGGCTCGTTGGGTGCACGCAATGATGTCTGGTGCGCGTCGATCGAACACAAGTTAGGGATCCACGGCAGTCCGACCGCTGTGCTGCTGTTTGGCGACGAGAAAGGCGAGGTCGGTGCTGGCGCGATCGGTACGCTAGTTGGTCAAGAAAATCGTGGCCTTGAGTACATGTTTATTATGATGAATGCTGCGCGTTTTGGCGTGGGCATTCAGGGCATTGGCGTAAGCGAGGCTGCCACCCAAAAAGCGCGTGCGTATGCGCGCGATCGTGTACAAAGTCGCGCCATCGAGGGCTCTGCTGCTGCGGTGCCGATCGTGCAACACCCGGATGTGCAAAGGATGTTGTCGACCATGCGTGGTTTGACCGAGGCAGCACGTTCAATTGCCTGCGTGGCCGCCGTGACCGATGATTTAAGCCTCGAGCATGCCGATCCTGAAGTGCGTCGCAGCAAGCAAGCGCTCTACGATTATTTAGTGCCAGTCGTGAAAGGGTTTTCAACCGAATGCGCACTTGAAGTGACCTCGTTGGGCGTGCAGGTGCACGGTGGCATGGGCTTCATTGAAGAGACAGGTGCGGCACAGTTTTATCGCGATGCGCGTATTTTGACGATCTATGAGGGCACCACAGCGATTCAAGCCAATGATTTGATTGGGCGCAAAACTTTGCGTGATGCGGGCGCTACCGCCTTGGGGTTGGCGCAAGCCATGCAACAAACCTTGCTTGAACTTCAAGCCGAAAGTACGCTGGCGCAAGCTCAGGGCGCGGCAGGTCTGAACTTGATTCACGCCAATTTAACGCTGGCGGTACAGGCCTATCAAAGCGCAGTGCAGTACGTGCTTGATCATGCCAAAACGGATATCCGTGCAGTCTACGCAGGTAGCGTGCCCTATTTGATGCTGACAGGCTATGTGTTGGGTGGCTGGCATCTTGCACGCGCTGCACTGGTCTGCAGCGCAGCGCAACGTGAGTCTCATACAACACCTTTCATGCAAAATAAATTTGCCACGGCAGTGTTCTACGCAGGTTCAATCTTGCCGCGTGTGCAGGCACTGTACCTGGCGTTGTCTCAAGGTGCGGTGATGACCGAGGCGCTAACGCATTCTGATCTGACGGTGTAATGGGTGTTAGCTGACCCAGGCCTCAACGGGCGAGGCTTGGTGCGACACTGAGTCTTGAGCGCGCGGTGCTGAGTGCTCAGGGCATAGAGATAGCTTCGGCGTTGGGCTCTAAGCGCTAAACGCTAAGCACTAAACATTAAGCGCTAGACTCTTAACGAGCCAGCGCTTTTCTTCTATGGCAACATGGCATCTAAGCTGGTATTGACCTCGATGAGTATCGGCGCCTTCGCCTTGAAGGCTGCCGCGATGACGGCATTGATTTCTTCTTTGTGGGTGATGCGCGCAGACGCCATGCCAAAACTGCGTGCCATGTCGTGGAAGTCAGGGTTAAAGAGCGAGGTGCCGCTCACGCGCCCTGGATAGCCGCGCTCTTGGTGTAAGCGAATCGAGCCGTAGCTAGCGTTGTTTGAAACGATAAAGATAATCGGCAGCTTGCGCTCAACGGCCAAAATCATTTCGTTGCCCGTCATTAAAAAGCCGCCATCTCCAACGATACAAACTGTTGTGCGGTTGGGTTGCCGCAACGCGCAGGCTACGGCTGCCGGTGTGCCATAGCCCATGGCGCCTGCCAGCGGCGCCATCAAGCGTTGACCCGTTTTGAAGGTGAAGTGACGATAGACAGGGGCGGCAAAGGTACCGGCATCTAGGCAGATGGTGGTGGCGAGCGACGAGTAAGCCTCGAGTGCGCGAACGACTTCAGTAAAGTTCACACCCTTCTTAGCTTGGCGCGATGGCCAGGCGGCCCATGCTTGAGAGTGCTCGCGCAGTGTACCTAGCCAACTTACCCGAACCGCACTGGCGGTGGGGGCAGGGGCTTGCGTTAAAGCTTTGACCAAGCCAACTGGGTCGCACACCAAGGGGTAGTCGGCCACAGTATCCCAGCTGACAACACGCGAATCAGGGTAGCAGTGCAGCAGTGTTTGCGGCGCCTGCGCATAGGCCGGAAATTGATAGTTTTGTGTCGTGATGTCGCCTAAGCGGGTGCCTAAGGCAAGAATGAAATCACTAGTTTGTAAGGTTGCCATTTGCGCGGCCGGGTTTGATAAGCCCAAGTCGCCTACAAAGAGCGCGTCATCGTTTGCAAAAATGTCATGGCGTCTGAACGACACCATGGTGGGTAGCTGCCAGTGGTGCACAAAGGCCGCTAATGCTTCACGTCCACCTGGGCAATCAAAGCAGCCGCCCGCGATCACAACTGGGCGCTGTGCGGCCTTGAGTTGTTCGACGATTTTTGCAAGGGTGTCGGCGGCTGGTAAACCAAACACATGCGGGTGTTGTTTGAACGTTGGCTCAGGCACCGTTTGCTGTTGAATGTCTTCAGGCAGCACCAACACAACCGGTCCCGGTACGCCCGAGGTCGCCATGCGAATGGCTTTGAAGGCAGCCTGAGCGACCTGTTCGGGGCCGGTGCATTCGAATACCCACTTCGCGATCGAACCAAACATCTTTTGATAATCAATTTCTTGAAAGGCTTCACGACGCAGATCGCGTGCAGCGATTTGACCAATCACAAGAATCATTGGCACAGCATCTTGCTGCGCGGTATGCACCGCAATCGCAGCGTTCGAGGCGCCGGGGCCACGGCTCACTAGGGCCAAACCGGGGCGACGTGTCAGGCGCCCGTCTGCAACAGCCATGTAGCCTGCCCCGCCTTCGTGGCGACAGGTCACGACGTCGATTGCTGGGAAGTCAACGAGCGCATCGAGCAGGCCAAGATAGCTTTCGCCTGGTACTAGAAAAAGTCGATCCATGCCATAGTCAGAGAACACTTTAAACAGGGCGTGGCTTGAGGTGAAGTTTGTCATGGTGCGAGTTAGGCAAAAAAGTTTTTGAGAAGATCGAAAATTAGCACAGCGCGGCCCTTTTCACCTAAGGCGTAGTTTGAGTTTGCTTTTGTAGGTGTTAGCCCTCCGCACAGACTAAAAGTGGGTCGATGGTTTGGTTGCTTGATTGTGAAGAGTCAATGTGCCAGTGCCTCATTAGCCCGACTGCTAAAAGTCAGTCATCCCGTGCCGAGCGCGCACGATTGCTAACAGTCAGTCAGCCCGTGCCTAGAGCGCACGATTGCTAACAGTCAATGAGTCAACAGGTCTGTGCGGCGACAACTAAAAATAGTTTTGTTGCAAAAAACAATCATTTTAAATAACTGTGTTTGCAAACAGTACTGTATGCGTGTACAGTACTGTTTATGGTCACTGACCAAATAGTTTTGCCGGTTCTAGGTCCCCGGCAACCACCCTGGGTCGCTACGGCGGTCGGGGGTGGTTACTTAAACGCACTGCATTGTTAGTCTAACGGAGCCACACCATGCGTCAATCTTCTTCACAGCAAGCCCCACGCGCCCAATTTGCACCATCTTTCGCGTCTTCAGCCGCACGCCAGGGCTCACCAAGCGCAAAAGGTATGTTGTCTGACATCCTCTTGTTGTCTTTTTGGGTGGCCATGATTCCTGCAGTCCTCTTGATCGGTAACGCAGCGGGCTATTAAGGCCATCACGGGGGGGTTAGCTGCCCGCTAGTAGCACCACGCCTAAGGCGATGCCGCAGCAGCCCATTAAGCGCCCCCAACCAACAGGCTCACGCAGCAGGTAAAGTCCCGCAAGCGTAACCAGCAGCATAGACATTTCTCGCGCGGGCGCCACCAGGCTAACTGGTGCGCCGCCTTGTAAGGCGTACAACACCAAAATATAGCCAAGCGGTGATAGCACCCCAATTGCCCACGCCAGCGGCCAATACCCTCGCATGGCGGCAAGGGCTTGTCTGGGCTGCCGAGCTGTGTGCGGCAACATCATTATGGTGCGGGTCGCGCAAGTGGCCCAATCAAACACAACAGGCGCAATCAAAAGGGTTTTGACTCCGTAGGCATCCACCAAGGTATAGGCTGCGATAAACACGCCAACTATGGTCCCCCAACGGACCCCCACCATGGCTGCCGGTTGCATCAAACGAGCAAGTTTGCCTTGCGTCGCAATCAACAAGACGCCTGCCACCACGCACAACATACCGCTAATGCCACGCAGCGTTGCGGGCTCGCCCAGCAGCAAAAGAGCCCCTACGGTCGAGAGCATCGGCCCTGTGCCGCGCGCAATGGGATACACAACAGATAGGTCTGCCAACTGGTAGCCGCGTTGCAAACACAAGCTGTAGGCGAGGTGCAAGGCACCCGACAGTGCGATGCAACCTACGATTGGCCAACTCCACTCGTTTTGCTCAAAGACTAACACCCACACCACCCAGGGCGCGTACACAATGGTGCAGCAAAGCCCATAGGCAAACACAAAGGCTGAGCCAACGTGCGCCGCGCGCTTGGCAAGCAGGTTCCAGGAGGCATGCGCAATCGCGGCGGCGATGACAAGGAGTAGGGCGGAAGAGCTCATAAAAAGTTAGGATTTAATGTGGGGCTCAAATTAGAATTCCGCCCAAGAGTGAATCGAGGTCGTGAGTGTCACAAAACGGTCACAATAAGCTTTGTAACATCAGGCGAGCCTTATGATTGGCGTATCAACCCAAAAATGTTGTAGAATCAATGGCTTTGTTAACGCATCCTCTGCCCGGTAACGGCACCTGAATAGGTCAGGCGCACGTCAAACAATACCGATCCAGGCCCGATTTGTTGTCAGCGTCTTTGTAGCTGGCACAAGCGAGTGCACTGGTGAAATCACCGAGAGCAAGATGACTTGGAGTTCATATGAACCTAATCGCTATTCTTGAGCAAGAAGAAATTGCTCGCCTCACCGGCGGTAAACCGGTCACCCAGTTCGCCCCCGGCGACACCGTAATTGTCAGCGTCAATGTGGTTGAGGGTGCACGTAAGCGCGCTCAGGCCTTTGAAGGCGTTGTGATTGCACGTCGTAACCGTGGTCTGAATTCATCGTTCATCGTTCGCAAGATTTCTTCTGGCGAAGCTGTCGAGCGTACGTTCCAACTGTATTCAACTCAAATCGCCTCGATCGAAGTTAAGCGTCGTGGTGATGTGCGTCGCGCCAAACTCTATTACCTGCGTGACCGCTCAGGCAAGTCAGCACGTATTAAAGAAAAGCTCGTACGTAAAACTGTCGCGACTGCGTAAAATACTAGCAACTGCTTAAGCTGAAATGCGTAAGCGCGCAACTGTTTAAGTCGTCTCAGTTTTTACCGGCCTCAGAAAAAAGCACTAAAAAAAATAACCCAGAAAGTTGGATTTTCATCCAACCTTCTGGGTTTTTTTATCGGATTTGCGCGTAGAACCTCGCCGTTTAGGGCAGGGATGTAAGCGCGGAAGGCGCAGCCTTCCCTTCTTTAGCCTTTGATCTTACTGCCGACCAAGATGGTGCAGCTATCGATGACCAAGATACAGTGCCGTCATCTGCTTATTGGCAAGTAAATCACTTGCACGCCCCGACAAGACACAACGCCCTTGATCCAGGATGTAGCCGCGCTGGCTAATCTCTAGTGCCTGACGCGCGCGTTGCTCGACCATCAAGACAGCGACACCTCGTGTCGGAAGTTGGCTGACTAGCGCAAAGACTTTTTCAACCAAGCTAGGGGCCAACGCTGCGGTAGGCTCATCAAGCACCATGAGTTTGGGTGAGGGCATCAAGGCACGGGCAAAGGCAAGCTGTTGTCGCTCTCCCCCCGAAAGCTGACTGGCCCGCTGTGACATTTTTTCGATGAGTGCCGGAAACAATTCAAGCACTTCGGCCACGCGAGCTTCAATTTTTTTGACACCACGCACGACCAGTAAGTTTTCACGCACGGTCAGCGAGCCAAAGACATTGGCGACCTGCGGCACATAGGCGAGCCCCGCGTAAAAACGCTCTTCGGCAGCCAGTGTTGTGAGCGACCGCCCATCAAGCAAGATCTCGCCCTGAACTCTGGGTAGTAATCCTAGTAGTGCCTTGACCAAGGTTGATTTGCCGGCACCGTTGGTTCCTGCAATCGTGACAATCTCTTGTGCGTCGACTGTTAAATCAATCTCAGACACGATGTCGACTTCGCTATAGCCCCCGGCAAGGCCTTTTATCACAAGCAAACTCATGCGACACCGCCCATGTAGGCTAGCTGTACCTGCGGGTCATCCAGAACGCTTTGCGGGTCGCCCTGCGCCAAGATGCTTCCGCGATCCATCACGATGAGACGCTTCGCCAATTTTTTAAGCGCTTGTAGATGATGCTCAATCAAAACAAAGGCAATGCCTCGTTGATTGAGCGTCACGATATGCTCGCTTAACTGATCGATCAGTACGGGGTTTACCCCAGCGAAAGGTTCATCTAACAAAATACAGCGTGGCTCAAGCATTAATACCCGACCTAATTCAACGAGTTTTTTTTGTCCACCCGAAAGATTCAATGCTGGGACATTTCGAACTTTCGAAAGATTGAGAAACTCAAGCACCTCGTCGGCTTTTTCTGAAAGCTCGCGCTCACGTTGCTGTCGCGCACGTGTGTTGACGAGCGCGGCAAATAGTTGCTCACCCTCTTTATTAGGAGCCCCCGCCAAAAGATTTTCGTGAACGGTGAGGGATTTGAATTCGCGCGGAATCTGAAAGGTGCGTACAAGCCCAAGTCTTGCACGCTGATAGGGCTCGAGTCTTGTCAGATCGGTACCATTAAAAACGATCGTTCCGGTGCTTGCGCGTTGTTGGCCAGCGATGGCGGCAAAGAGCGTACTTTTTCCGGCTCCGTTGGTACCGGCAATGCCGAGCAACTCGCTCGGTTGTAGCGAGAAGGACACGCTATCAACAGCCTTAAAGCCGCCATAGACACAACTGACTTGCTCAACAGCAAGCAAATGCTCTGCAGCAACGTTGTGTGCTGGGCTCGTCATGTTTTCGGAGCTCGTCATGCTTTTGACCGCCCACTAAACAGGCCATTGGGCCGGTAAAGCGTAACTAAAATTAACGCCAGACCCACTGCGGCAAGTCTGACGCTGGCCATCTGCACTTCAGAGACCCCGGGGATCCAGTCCTTGATAAAGCGGGAACCTTCTAAAAAGATCATTAATAAAACCGCGCCACCCAGAGCACCCCTTACGGTGCCTGAGCCACCCATGATGAGGCCCATCCACACATAAAAGGTCACCAGTGGGATGAATTGTTCGGGGCTAATAAAGGTAATGAAGTGCGCATAGAAGGCACCCGCTAAACCGGCGAGTGCGGCGCCGAGCATAAAAATTTGTACTTTAAATTTTGTAGGATTTTTACCTAAGGCCATGAGCGCTGGTTCGTCATCGCCAATGGCTCGTAACAAGCGACCAAGTGGGCTGCGCGTGAGCCTGACTGTACCCCAGGCGACCAAGGCGGTCAGTGCGAGTAACAAGACGAATAAAGCGTTATCAGATTGACTCGCCCCTAGCGAGGCAAACACTTTTGGTATGCCAGGCAGGCCTTGAACCCCTTTGGTGAGCCATTCTTCTTGTTGAATCGTGATACGAACCGCTTCTGAAAAACCGAGTGTGACAATTGCGAGGTAGTCTTCGCGTAATCGCAAAGAGAGTAATCCAATGGGTAAGGCCGCTAAACCTGCCAGCAAGGTTGCGCACATAAAAGAGATCAGCAGTGGAACACCGGCAAGGGCTAACAGCGCAGAGGTATAAGCCCCGATCGCAAAAAACGCCACAATCCCAAAATTGACCAGACGCGTTAAACCGAACTGCAGGTTCAGCCCCAAGGCCAGTAAGGCATAGATGAGCGAGACGATGCCAATCGCGACGAAGTAAGCGATCATGCGATTTCTCTGTTGATCAAGCGTTGCACGTTTACCATTGTCTTACCTGACCAACTCGGTTCGACCCATCAAACCAGAGGGGCGTATCAACAACACGAGGGCCAAGACGCCAAAAGACAACACCAATTTGTATGAGGGGCCAAGCAAGGGCACAGAGAGCTCTTGCGCCACGCACATGATCAGTGCGCCCAAGACGGCACCAACCGGGCTACCAATGCCGCCAAGTACCATCGCTGCAAAGGCCGGAATCAAGTGATCCCAACCGAGCTCAGGCATCACAACCGCTTTCATCCCAAGCAGAACGCCACCAATCGCAGAAATGATACCGACAAGCAGCCATAAGCCAATCATCAAGCTACGGGCACGGATGCCGCTTGCGCGCGCTAAATCTGGGTTGTCAGAGACGGCACGCAGTTGCCGACCAAAACTGGTTTTGTAGAGCAACAAAAAAACGAGTAATAAACACACGAGGGCCGCAGCTGCAATATTGAGGTCTGAGGGCAAGAGGCGAACACCATCGAAATTCCAGGCGCGAACAAGCGGCAGTTTGAAGTTGCGTTGATCGTGGCCTGCAAAAAATGAGATGACGCTTCGTAATAAAAACCCAAGCCCAATCGCAGCTAACAGCGAGGCAATCATCGGCTGTCGAGCGAGTTTTTTAAAAATCAACTCGTAAGAGATCACCGAGATGATGGCCGTACCTAAGGCCGCCAACACGGTGGCCCCAAACAAGGATGAGACGCCGAGCGCCTGCATGATCACCGCGGTGTAGGCACCCATGGTCATGAGATCGCCCGTCGCGGCGTTTGGAAACCGATTGACGCCCATCACGAGCGTCATGGCCAGGGCCGGCAAAGCGACCACTAGGCCTTCAATGACACCGTTAATCAGTAGATTTAAAAATTGAATCAAATCGACACGACATCCCGACGCACGAGTTCACCCTTTTCAATGACGTAGACGCCAAAGTCAGGCGTGACATCACCGTACTGATCAAAGTCGAGTTTGCTCGAGGCACCCTCGTAATTGATTTTTTCTTTTTTCGCTAACAGCGCTTTGCCCTCGGCAAACGTAAACACGGCTGTCCCACCTGGGTTGCCGACTTCGCGGATTTTTGCATTGATTTGCGCAACCGTTGCCCCTGGGCCTGCGGCCTCGATGGCAAGAGCAAGGACAATGGCCATGTCATAGGTCATCGCAGCGTAAACGTTAGTCGAGCCTGGCTTACCGGTGGCTTTTTTGTACAGCGTATCGAAATGGGCGTAAGACGCGCTCTTTTCGTTTGAGACGCTATCGACCGAGATGAGGCCTTCACATACCTCGTTGCCCAAGGCCTTGACCAGATCAGGGTTCGCAGCCCAGCCGGGCATAATCCATTTGACTGGCACACCAGATTGAAACCACTCGCGCAAAATAATGGTCGAATCTGGCAAGTAAGAGCCGGTGACGATGACATCAGGCTTAGCGTCTAGAATTTTTTGCAGTTCACTACGGTAACTTGGACGATTGGGTTCGTACGTGACGTGGGCGACCACTTTGCCACCAGCCTTCTCCCAGGCCTTAGTAAAGCCTTGAGTATTGCCCAGACCAGAGGCGTTGTTAAAGGCCATCGTGGCAGGGCGTTTGTAACCATTCTTTTTGCAGATCTCGGCAAAGGCCATACCGAAACGATCGTTAGTCGCTTGATAGCGCCAGACCAAATCTTTGGTATCAAGATTAGAGATAGCTGGCGCACCCGAGGTGTTCATTTGAATAATGTTGGCGGCGTCAGTTAAAGGCATGACGGCAAGCGTGACCCCCGAGGCCCAGGTACCTAAAATCGCCTGAACCTTGTTAATTTCAATAAGTTTCTTCGCGGCCAAGACGGCGGCATCGGGCTTGGTTTGACTATCTTCAGTGAATAACTCGAGTTTGACGCCGCCCGCACCGCCTGCGGCATTAATTTCATCGACCGCCATGCGAATTGCTTGTTGCATACCGGCGCCGTAGGGGCTGCCTGCACCCGTGACTGGGCACAGGGTGCCAACTTTGAACGCGCCGCCCGTCTGAGCCAGAGCCAAGCCTGGCAACATTTGTAACGCTGCGCTCGTGGCTGACAGTTTCAGTAGGTTTCTACGATTCATGCTGGGGTCTCCGAAAAATTAAAGTGAAGTTTTGTAGGTTTTGCCATCTTTGATGATGACTTCAATGTGATCGCCTTGGCCCAGCAAGCAGCTGATATCGGTGAGGGGGTTGCCATCCACCACCAACAGATCGGCAATCGCGCCGACTTTGACCACGCCCAGCTTGTCGGTCATTCTGATGATTTCAGCGCCGACTAAAGTCGCCTGTTGAATCGTCATGCCGTTGCCCAGAATATCTGCGCGCAACTTAAGCTCTTCAGACTGGTGGCGGTGTAAGGCGCCGAGCAAGTCTGTGCCCAAGCCCATCTTGACGCCGGCTTTTGCCAAGATTTCGAGCGCCTTTTTGCCATCGCCTCGCACAGCTTCAATCTTGGCAACTGACTCAGGCGGAAACCCAAGCCCGAGTCCTTCGTTTGCTAACGCCTCGTAGGTAATCAAGGTGGGCACCATGAAGGCCTGGTGGTCGTGCATGATTTGAGCCGTTGCGGCGTCAACTAAATTACCGTGTTCGATGGTGCGAACGCCGAATTGTACGGCTCGCGTAATCGCGTGCGGCGTATAGGCGTGGCCCATCACATAGGTGCCGGCGTTTGACGCCTCTTCAACGATGGCGCGGATTTCGGCTTCTGAATAGCCTAAGAAGTGGATGGGATCATTGGGCGAGGCAACACCGCCTGAGGCCATAATTTTGATCTGTGTGGCACCTTTTTGAATTTCTTCGCGAACCGCCAGGCGCACGTTATCGACACCGTCGACCACGCGCCCGATGTTGCCGACTTTTTGCACGCAGGCACAAGGGTCAAGAATATCGTTGCGTGCCCTGAAGTCGCCGTGTCCGCCGGTTTGTGACAACGCGCGACCAGCCAGAAAAATACGAGGGCCGTCAACGATGTCGGTGCGAGTGGCCTCAGACAGCGCCCAGTCAGCCCCACCGGCGTCTCGCACGGTGGTAAAGCCGCGCATCAGGATGCCAGCCAAAATCGGCACAGCCCGCAGTGTGGCCAAGGCGTTAGGCAGGTTGGCATTTAAGCCCAGGTTTAATTGCGAAGCGACGATATGCGTGTGGCAGTCGATCATGCCCGGCATCACTGTTTTGCCTTTGGCATCAATGATTTGCGCGCCAGCAGGGGCTGTCAGTTGTGGGCCGATCTGAGTGATATGGCCATCTTGCACCAGCACGTCAGCCGGGGCGAGGGTTAACTTCACTACGTCGAGGACGTTGCCGCCTTGAATCAATAAGGTGTTCATATAGGACTTTTAAAGGTGATCGCTGAAAGACACGAGTGATTATTCCACAAGCGAGGCAAGATTCGGTTAAAAAGGAGTCAATCTCTACCTGGAAATCATTCGCTTGTATGTCTGCCACACCTCCTGAAAGCCCCCGCGTTCGACGTGCGCCAACCCGTCCCTCGTTTGATCCGAAGACCCAACCCTGGGTGCCTTCGTCTTTAAAATTTGGTGCTGTACCTGCTACCCACTTGAACCCCGAGTGGTTGCGCGCAGTGCTGTCTAAAAATATTGAACGCCAGCTTGATATTCCGAACGAGTCGCTGCGACGTATGCCCGGGCGCGAGGGGACGCCTGTTGAGGCCGCAGTCTTGGTGCCAATTGTCATGCGTCCCGAGGGCTTAGCGGTGTTGCTCACGCAGCGTACGGCTCACCTAAATGATCATGCGGGACAAGTCAGTTTTCCGGGTGGGCGCTGCGAGGCCAGTGACATTGACGTACAGGATACGGCTTTACGCGAGACCGAAGAAGAAACCGGCTTGCTGCGCGAGCATATCGAGTGTCTGGGGGGGCTGCCGCGTTACCTCACGGGCTCAGGTTTCGCGATTAATCCGGTCACCGCTCTGGTGCGCCCTGGCTTCACCTTGGCACCCGATGAGTTTGAGGTGGCCGAAGTGTTTGAAGTACCGCTGGCGTTTTTGACAGACCCTGCGAATTATCGTTTTCATCAAGCCCATCTGCCGGATGGTGGCTTACGACAATATTATTCAATTCCGTACCAACAATTTTTTATTTGGGGCGCAACGGCGGCGATGTTGCTGGGGATGTGTCAAGTCTTGTCCGAGGCAGCTGCTGAGATTTGAATGGCGTTGCGCGAACGCCGCTCAGATGAGCTCCTGTGTGGGATGACCTGTTGAACGCCCTTGCGCGAACACCTGTCAGTTAAGTGCCTATGTGAGATGGCTTGACGCAAACCCTTCAAACAAGCGACCTGTAGTAATACTGTATCGAGAGGGAGATTCAGGCTTCAGTAGGAGTCGTGTGCGGCTTTGGCTTGAACGAGTCTCACGTAGAGCGCATGCCGACCTGCATCGATCTCGTTGCGTGCCAACGCGGCGAGCACCCCACAGTTCGGTTCGCGTTGATGCGTGCAGTTATAAAACCGGCACTCTGGGATATGCGCATCAAACTCAGGAAACCCTCGTTCGATCTCTTCGCGGTCAAGGTGCAGCAAGCCAAACCCTTGAAAGCCCGGAGAGTCGATCAAATCACCTCCAGCTTCTGGCAGGTGATACAGGCGAGTACTCGTAGTGGTGTGCTTGCCTGCGCCAAGCGCAACAGAGTGTTCGCGTGTGGCGGCTAAGGCCAGTGGCACCAGCGTATTGAGCAAGGTGGATTTGCCCATTGCGCTTTGCCCCAACAGCAACGAGGTTTGCCCCGTTAGCAAAGGCAAAATCGTCGCCATGACTTGCTCAGTATCCTTTGCACAGATATCAATGATTTTGACACCAAGCTTGTAAAAGGGTGCAAGCTTCGCGCGAGCGGCAGGTAAGCCGTCAAGCAGATCGACTTTGTTGAGCAAGATGATTGGCGTGATGCCGGCCGACCAGGCGCCAGCAAGCGCACGGCCTAACAGGTCGTCTGAAAACGCTGGCGCGACTGCGATCACAAGTAACAGTTGATCGACGTTGGCCGCAAACTGTTTGCTACGATTTTCATCTGATCTGAATAATAAGTTTTTGCGCGGCAAGACCGACTCAAGCGAACCTTCGTCTAAGCCCTGGCGGGTGAGCTCGACATAGTCGCCCACCGTGGCCTCATTTTTTTTACCGCGCGGAAAGCACTTGAGCAGAGTTTGGTCTTGCAGCTCAACCGTGTAGTGTCGGCCGTGTGCTGCAATGACGCGTCCCTGCGTACGCTCGGTCATGACGCAAGAAGGTGGCGGATGCGAATCGAGACGGGGGGGTGGCTGTCATAAAACGCCGAGTGCACCGGGTCTGGGGTCAGCGTCGAGGCGTTGTCATCCACCAGTTTGACCAGAGCCGATACCAGCTGCTCGGCCGAGCTTTGTTGGGTGGCAAAGTGATCGGCTTCAAACTCGTCTTTACGAGAAAACCAGCTAAACAAAGGCGTTAAGGCAAAGGTGAAAACAGGGATCACCATAAAAAAGAGCAATAAGGCCATGCCATCGTTACGTCCGCCTAACTGGGGGATGACGCCCAAGTCTGTATAGAACCAACTCTGTTGTGCGATCCAACCCAAGATGGCAAAGAAGAACAAGGCACCTGCAAAACTGAAGACGAGTCGCTTGAGGATATGCTTGTGTTTAAAGTGACCGAGTTCGTGTGCTAACACGGCAATGATCTCATCGGATGTCAGGCGCGCCAGTAGGGTGTCAAAGAACACGATGCGCCGCGCTTTACCAAAGCCGGTGAAATACGCGTTGCCGTGCGCCGAGCGCTTCGAGCCATCCATCACAAATAAGCCATTGAGCGCAAAGCCGCAACGGTCGGCCAGTGCGCGAATACTGCTGGCGAGTGTTTCGTCAGTGAGTGGCGTGAACTTATTAAAAAATGGTGCAATCCAGGTCGGAAAAATAAACAACACCAGCAGATTAAAGCCGGACCAGAGCCCCCAAGCCCAAAGCCACCAGTAGGTGCCGGCTTCGGCCATCAGCCAGAGCACCGCAGCCAGCAGGGGCAGCCCCAAGGCCAAGCCAAGCAAAAGCCCTTTGAGCATATCGCTGACAAACAACCCGGGGGTCATACGGTTAAAGCCAAACTTGGCCTCAAGCTTAAATTGTCGATAAATTGAAAAGGGCAGACCAATGATGCCCAGCAGTACGCTGACGACCACGATCAGTAGCACTTGCCTGAACAAGTCGTGGGTGGTGAGCGAGTTAACCCAAAGATCAATGGTTTGCAAGCCACCTAACAAGGTTAAACCGACCAACACTGCCGCATCAAACACCAACTCAAGCATGCCCAGACGCACCCGCGCGGTTGTGTAGTCTGCCGCCTTTTGGTGACTGGCCAGGCCAATGCGAGTCGCGAACTCGGCCGGTACCTCGGCCCGATGCGAAAGGACATGACGTATTTGACGATTGGCGAGCCATAAACGCACGCCAACCATGCCTAGTAAAAAAACAACAAATAGAAGTGTCAGCATAAGACCTGTGGGCCGCGTGGCCGTGTGTGAGAAAATCACGGTTTAAACGGATTGATTATATGGCTAACACTCGCGCTCAGGCTGCAACCAAGCAAACCACCAAGTCCCACCCAAATGAAT
>CANCMG010000064.1 GCA_947378965.1 Alcaligenaceae bacterium
GGTTTGCTCTGGAGCGAGATCACCGCTGACGATATTGTGATGATTGATGGCCTAGGCAATATTCTGGCTGGTAAGCACGCGGTTGAACCCACAGCCATGTTTATTCATGCGGCGATTCACCGAATATGCAAAAAAGCCTGTGTCATGCACACCCATAT
Source organism: Alcaligenaceae bacterium (assembly GCA_947378965.1). GTDB lineage: Bacteria > Pseudomonadota > Gammaproteobacteria > Burkholderiales > Burkholderiaceae_B > Zwartia. The sequence continues at coordinate 159 of CANCMG010000064.1, forward strand.
GCCTTACTCCACGGCACTTACCCTCACCTCTGACCGCGCCCTGGACACCACCTTGTCGCAAAACGCCATGCGTTTTCACGGGCGCATCGCCATTGATCCAGACTATAACGGCCTGGCTTTAGACATCACTGAAGGCGAACGCATTGCCCACGCCATGGGCCAAGCCGATATTGCCTTTTTAGGGAACCACGGGGTGGTGGTGTGTAACGACCGCATTGATTACGCCTACGACGACCTGTATTTTCTAGAACGCGCCTGCTTGGTCGAGGTGCTAGCGCACTCAACTGGTAAAAAGCTTTTGCCGGTTAATGCAGCGCTGGCCAAACGGGTTGGCCAGCAAATTGATGGTGAACGCTTGCAAGGTGAGTTATTTTTTGAGGCGCTTCGGCGGGTGCTTTAATAAACACTTGGCGCAAATAGGCATCCCATGAAAATCCTAATCGTATTTGGCACTCGCCCCGAGGCCATCAAGATGGCACCGCTGGTGCATGCATTTAAGGCCAACCCCGCCTTTGAAACCATTGTTTGCGTCACCGCCCAGCACCGGCAAATGCTTGACCAAGTTCTCAACATCTTTGAAATCACCCCCGATATTGATCTCAACCTGATGCGGGCTGGGCAAGACCTGTTTGATGTGACGAGCGCGGTATTGCTTGGCATGCGAGAGGTATTAAAAAACCACCAACCAGATGCGGTACTCGTGCATGGCGATACCACCACAGCCTATGCTGCGGCGACCGCAGCTTTTTATCTAGGGATCCCAGTCGGCCATGTCGAGGCGGGGTTACGTACTCATGACGTGTATTCGCCGTTTCCTGAAGAATTTAACCGTCAGGTAGTTAGCAAGATTGCGAAATGGCACTTTGCCCCCACCGAGTCTAGCCGCCAAAATCTCTTAGACGAAAGAACGCCCGACACAAACATCACTGTCACTGGCAACACCGTCATTGATGCCTTGTTTTGGGTACTCAAGCGAATTGACAACGACCCTGCCAAACGCAGCCAACTCGAAGCCTTTTTAAACCAACGCCTGCCCTTTGACTGGGCAACGCAACGTTTTGTGCTGATCACCGGCCATCGTCGCGAAAATTTCGGTGACGGGTTTTTGGCGATCTGCGAAGCCATTCGCCAACTGGCCACGGCACACCCCGAGGTGCATTTTGTTTATCCCGTGCATTTGAATCCCAATGTTCAGAAGCCCGTTTACGAACTCATCAGCGGCCAGACCAATATCCACCTGATCGACCCGCTTGAATACGAACCTTTTGTGTTTTTGCTTAAACATGCCCACTTGGTGTTGACTGACAGCGGGGGGCTTCAAGAAGAAGCGCCCAGCCTGGGCAAACCGGTACTGGTAATGCGAGAAGTGACCGAACGACCCGAGGCGGTTGAGGCCGGAACAGTGAAACTGGTGGGCGCGGATACGGCTAAGATTGTTGCGCAGGTGTCTGAGTTGCTAGCGGATGAAACCGCGTATGTGCGTATGTCGAAGGCGCATAACCCGTATGGGGATGGGCTGGCAGCCGAGCGCATTGTGCTGGTACTAAAGGCGTCGGGTTAGGATATAAAAAGGATTGGGAGAGCGGCCTTTAAAACTACAATTTTTAACGTCCTCCCCGCCCTCGCCCTTACGGAGGTCGCTTAGGGTTTAACACACTAGCGGCACCCTAGACCGTATAATGACACGACTTAAATTTAAGATAGTGAGGTACTTGGCGTGAGTGTATCCCACCCTTATCAAGACAAAGTGATTCTCATCACTGGTGGTGCAGGCGCCATCGGCTCGAACCTGTCGCGCGCCCTCGCCTTAGCGGGGGCCGCTAAAGTCGTCATTCTTGATGACTTATCGGCCTCATATGAATGGGGAATCCCCAATCTGCCCAACGTCTTATTTGTCAAAGGCAGTATTACTAACGACATTGATCTAAAGCGTGTTTTTCACGAAAAACCCGATTACATCTTTCATTTGGCCGCCTTTTTTGCCAACCAAAACTCGGTTGATTTCCCTGAAAAAGACCTTTTGGTCAGCCAGCTTGGCACGGTCAAAATGCTTGAATATGCTGTGTTGCAAGGCAATTTGAAGCGCTTTGTTTACGCCGGCTCGGGTTGCGCGATTTATGGGGCTGCCGCCCCTCTGCCGCTCAAAGAAGAGTTCATGTCAATGCATTTGACCACCCCGTACCAAATCTCAAAGATGGCGGGTGAACTGTATTGCAATTTCTATTGGCACCACTATGGTTTGCCGGTTGTTAAAACGCGTTTCTTTAACTCGTATGGCCCAGGCGAAGTCCCCGGCCAATACCGTAACGTCATTCCAAACTTCATATACTGGGCAATGAAAGGTCAGCCGCTTCCTATCACCGGAGACGGCAAAATGACGCGCGACTTTACCTATGTCGAAGACATCGTTGATGCGCTGCTGCGCGCCGGTATTGCCGAAAGCGCAATTGGCGCCGAAATGAACATCGCCTCAGCGCGCGAAATCGAAATCGTAGAAATGGCTGAAATGGTCAACCAGTTAACCGGCAATACGGCTGGTTTGCTGTATACCGATCGCCGCAAGTGGGATACTAAATCCCGCCTGCTCGCCAGCGTTGATCGGGCCCGCGAATTGCTAGGATATGACCCGAAAACCACCTTCGAAGACGGTCTGCGCACAACCATTCAATGGTTTAAAGAGCACTGGGATGACATTTCGCGTGACGCTGAGTTTCCACCGGGCATGTCGTCAGCCGTCAAAAACTATGTTCTGCGCCAAGGGCCCGGGCGCCAATGAAGCAGGTCGTTCAAAGCTATAAAACAGGCGACGTCGCATTACGCGACGTCCCTGTGCCGCAATGTGGCAGCAAGCGCATTCTGGTTCGTAATCGACACTCTTTGGTCAGTTTGGGCACCGAGCGGTCAACCATAGAGCTTGGCCGTAAGTCACTGTTTGGCAAAGCGGCTTCACGTCCAGATCTGGTGCGCCGTGCGTGGGACAAAGCCAAAAAAGAAGGGTTTCTAAAAACCTGGCAAGAGGCCATGGGCAGGCTCGATACGCCTACACCCTTGGGCTACAGCACGGCCGGCGTGATTGAACAATGCGGCTTGGCTGCCACCGAGTTTGCGCCGGGCGATCGGGTCGCGTGTGTCGGGCAAGGGTTTGCCTCGCACGCTGAGTTTGTTTCGGTACCGATTAATCTTGCCTGCAAAATCCCCGAAGGTGTATCAGATGCCCACGCGTCTTTTGGCATGCTTGGGATTATTGCGTTGCATGGCGTACGCAGCGCCAATTTAAGCTTTGGGTCAAAAGTTGTCGTCATGGGCTTGGGGCTGTTAGGGTTGCTAACCATTCAGATGCTGCGCGCCTATGGCTGCGAAGTGATTGCCTTTGATCCCTCGGCCGATAAAATACAACTTGCAAAGCAATACGGTTTTAAACAGGTCGCAACAGACCCTGCCGAACTCGACACCTTGACAAGCGCCACCACAGCTGGCTACGGTGCTGACGCAGTGATCATTACCGCGGCCACCAAAGAGCGTGGGCCCGTGGATCAAGCGGTGCAACTGTGCCGCCCCAAAGGGCGCATCGTCGTGGTCGGCACTGCCGATATCCATCCTGATCGTAACGAGCTTTGGCTTAAAGAAGTCGAACTGGTTGTCTCAAAAGCGGCGGGGCCCGGTTCGCTTGATCCGCTATATGAACTCGACGGGGTCGACCTACCCATCGGTGATGTACGTTGGACGCAAAAGCGTAATCTTCAAGAGTTTCTGCGCTTGCTTGCCGACCAAAAAGTCGATGTTCAACCGTTAATCACCCATCGCTTTGAGATCGCGCGGGCTGAAGACGCCTACGCGCAGTTTATCGCCGGCAAACTCATCCAGCCAATTGGTGTGCTGCTCGACTACCCAAACACGGCGACGATCCAGCGTACTTTTACCGCAGCCACTGTCCAACCTAAAGCAGGTAGCGCCAGTCAAGCGGTTCAACTCGGCGTCATCGGTGCCGGGCTCTTTGGCAAGGCCTTACTTCTACCCGCCTTGCAAAAACAAGCTGACGTTGCCTTGCATACGCTGGTCACAGGATCGGGCGTTAGCGTTGAGCATACGGGGCGCAAATTTGGCTTTATGCATCAAGCCACTGAAGCTAGTGCAGTTTGGCACCAGGCTGAGATTGATGCGGTGATTGGGCTCACACCACATAGCCAGCACGCGGGGTTGGTGACCAGCGCCCTTGAACAGGGCAAAGCGCTATTCATTGAAAAGCCTCTTTGCACAACCGAACAAGAGCTTGGTGTACTTGAAGCCCTAGCTGCGCAGACAAGTCACTTACCGCTACTGTTTGTTGGCCATAACAGAAGGTTTTCACCACACTCGGTGCAAATGTGCGACTGGCTCGCCAAGCGTCAAGCACCACTCGTCATGCAGATGCGCGTCAATACCGGTTTTGTGCCAGCCACACACTGGGTTCATACAGAAGACGAGGGGCGCAGCCGAATCGTTGGTGAAGTCTCGCACTTTATCGATTTGATTCAATGCCTGGCAAATGCGCCGATTGTACGAGTATCGGCCGAACGCATCTCGGGCGATAACCGTAGCGCCGTGAATAACGACAACGTCGCCTTAAGTTTTAAATTGGCAGAGGGCTCGGTGGGTACGCTGATTTATTCGGCCTCGGGCGACAAAGCGTATTCGCGCGAAATGACTGAGATATTTTTTGATGGCAAAACTATCGTTTCGCACGACTTCAGAACAAGTGAGCTGCACCACGAGGGTAAAACTCGCAGCTTTAAGACCAGTGGTCAAGAGATGGGTTATGCCCAAGAGTTGACACACTTTATCGCTTGTGTAAAAGGTACCGAGCAACCAACAGTCAGTTGGGCCGAGCACTTTGCCACCATGCGTGTCATTTTTGCAATCGAGCGGGCCTTAGCCACTGCCTCGGTTGTCTCTTTGGTGTCTTAACGAATCGTGCATATTCTGCTTGTCACCGACTCGTATCCACCAGAGATTCGCTCAGCTTCGCATTTAATGCTTGAGCTTGCGCAAGAGCTTGCGCATCGCGGACACCAAGTCACTGTGATTACAACCTGGCCCGAATACAATCTTGATCAAGAGGCAACCCAGCGATCGTTTCAAGAGTTAGAGCTCGAAGACGGAATTCGCGTTCTGCGGGTCAAAACCTTGCCGCACCACAATGTCAATTATGTCATGCGTGGTTTATCGCAATTGTTCATGCCACTGCAATTTTTAAGAAAATTGCATACCCACAACATCCATCCCGAGGCTGTTGTTGTGTACAGCCCGCCGCTGCCTCTTGCCTTAGTCGGCAGTTGGTTAAAGCGCTCGGGGGTCAAAAATATCTTAAATATTCAAGATCTGTTTCCGCAAAATGCGATTGATCTTGGGATCTTGCGCAATACGTTACAGATTAAATTTTTTAAAGCGCTTGAGCGCTATGCCTATCAAACAGCCGATTCGGTGACTGTGCATTCTGAAGGCAATCGACAAATGTTGTTGCGTCAACAGCCTCAGCTCAAAGCAAAATTCAAGCTATTGCATAATTGGGTAGACATTGAACACCATGACACGACCGAGCACGTGGCGATTGATTTTAGAAAAAAATGGAACCTCACTCAAAAGCATATCGCTGTGTTTGCGGGGGTTATGGGCCCCTCTCAATATCTTGAACTAATTCTTGATATTGCAGAACAACTACAAGAGCAAACTGACTTGCTTTTTTTAATGGTGGGTGACGGCAAAGAGAAGCCACGTCTACAACGCCTGGCCGCTGAAAAAGGTTTAATAAACGTCCGCTTTGAAGGCTTTATTTCGCGAGAGGTTTACCCCGATTTGCTCAGCGTCTGCAGTATTGGCTTGGTATGTTTAAGCCCACAAAATCAAACTCCCGTTGTACCCGGAAAAATACTGGGTCATATGGCTGCGGGCTTGCCCGTTGCGGCTTTTTTACATACCAAAAGCGATGCGCACGAACTGATTGCACAGGCGCAGTGTGGTGTTTCAGAGAACTCTGCAAATGTGCAAGCCTGCGTTCAAGTCATGAAAAATCTGCTTGCAAACGAAGCTGCATTTAGTCAAATTGGTCAACGCGGACGCGACTACGCGCTCAAACATTTTTCTAAAGAAGTGTGTGTATCTGAGCTTGAGAGGATGCTGCAGCCAGCGCCAGGTTAGTTAGATTTAATTGTTGCACTTAGCGTCAACCCAAGCCGAACTGTGCTTTCGCCAACCTTTAAACTGGGCGGATTGGCGCCCCTACGTTGGCAAAAGCTGCACCTTTATCGCTTAGGTCTAAGTTTTAGCTTATGTCTAACTTTTAGCTCGGGCCTAATTTTTAGCTTTGGTCTAACTTTTAGCTCGGGCCTAATTTTTAGCTTTGGTCTAATTTTTAGCTCGGACCTAATTTTTAGCTCAGGTCTAACTTTTTAGCTAAGGCCTAGCTTTTTACTCAAAGAGCGACCCAAGCGAATAGCTGGCTGCTCAACAAATTGATGCAACAGATAAGACGCACCAAGCACGACCGGGCAGGTCAAGCCGACCGCACAACAAAACTTTGCGACCGCACTCAAGCCCATAAAGGTAGAAGACTGCAGCAACCAATACACGGCAGGGATCACCACCAGCAAGTGCGCCAAGTAAATTGAATACGAAATATCGCCTAAAATTTTGAAAGGCTTGCGGCTTAACAGCCAATTCAAGGGCGGGATCTTGTCAAAGGTCAACGCTGCAAAAACACCATAGATCAAAATCACGGGCTTGCTCAGTGGCAATAGACAAATCACGATCGCCAGCACAGTGACGACATTGACAAGCCGTGAGGGTGCCTGCAGCCGCCTTTGTCGTAACCAAAACGCCAGCGCCATCCCCGCCAAAAAGGCATTGAGACGATAGGCCAATAAACTAGGCTGTCCAAAATGCGCCAGCGAACCTGGGGTTAAATACGAACCAAACAAGCCCGGTGCGAATAAAGCCAAGACCGCAGCGCTGAGCGCCAAGACCAACAGCGCCCAGGGGCCCTTACCCAGCAAAAGCAATAATGCTGGAAAAATCAAATAGAACTGCATCTCGAGCGACAAGCTCCAATCGGGCAAAGGCGTACTCGCCTCCATTCCTGGCACTACACCGAAAGCAAAACTGACATGCAGATAAAACCAGCGCAAACTATCAAACACCCACCCGCTCTTTGGGTTGTACTGTGTCAAATCTTGTACCCAAGGCGGTGGGATCAGCTTAAGTGCGTCGTCGTGCATTTGGTTAAGTTGCGGCAAAAAGACGTAACAAACCACTAACAACACGTAGTAAAGCGGGGCAATTCTAAAAAACCGCGCCAAATAAAACAGGGCACTCGTTTTTAAAAAGCTGAGATGAACCTGTTGAGACCCCTTCCAGGTATAGACCATCAAAAATCCTGACAGCACCATAAATAAATCAACGGCGAGTGCGTGCAAGCCTAAAAAATAGTTCGAATACCCCACGGCTTGAGAGAGATGCCCCAAATACACCCAGAGCGCCAAGCCGGCACGAAAGCCATCGAGCGCTGCAACATGACTAGGGGGTGCAGGGTTACTGACGGTCACTTACGTTGTCACGTCGATAGAGCGCAAAAAAAGTATCTTTCTCTGCCAGCCTAATCGCCGGATACAGACAAAGCGTGCCCAAATACAACACACAATTTTTTAAAAATCCCAAAAGACTACGATCAAGCGCCAGTCGTGCCCAAAAGCCTGTCAGTTCGATCGTTGCAATTTGATGCTTGTCACCCACAGCAAAAAAACGATGTTGCGCCAATAATTTGTTCAAAGATTTGAAGGTAAAGTAATGCAAATGCGGGGTGCGAAACATCACCTGCCAGAGCCGATCCCACGGGCCACTCCAGCCGCAGGCAGTCAACAGCCGAGACACGTTAAAGATCAAGCCTTCTGCGTTGGGCAAATTCAAAATCAACAAGCCATCTTGCTTCAAATAGGTACCGCAATTTTTGAGTATCTGATGAACATCAGGAATGTGTTCAAAGACGTCATTAAAAATAATGACATCGAACTTCTCGTGCAGCGGTTGTTGGGGCGGAAAATAATCATGCACCACGTTTAAACCCTGTTGTTGCGTCAGCGCAAACAACTGTCGATTCGGTTCAATGCCTTTGACCGCATAACCTTGCGCTTGCGCAACGCGCATGAACAATCCCGAGGCACAACCAACATCCAAAATCGAAATCTGCGTCTCGAACTTAAGCTGCTTGAGCTGCGCCAAAATCAGCTTAAAGTTTTTGACGCGCAGGCCTTCGAGCGAGGCGATATAGGCCTGATCGCTAATCGCCCCCTCAGCCTCATCATCAGTTGCGCCATCAATATCAACGGGCAACATAGCGCCCCAATAATCGCACTGCTTACAAAAGTGAGTAAACGCAGACGTTTTAACGATCATCGCCGTCTGACAGATCGGGCAGACCATGGCCGGCGAATGCTGCCGCACGCTAAACCACCTCACAATAACGAAACATATACACCAGCCATAATGATTGCGGCCCCAACAAAAGACGATGCGTGCAAAGGCTCACCTAAAAAAAAGTGCGACAAAAGTGGCACGATAAAAAACCCGAGCGCCGCAAAGGGATAGGCCAAACGCAGTGGGATCCCCTTTAACACCATCAACCAGCAAAAGGTCGCGACCGCATAAATCAGCAGTGCCACAATCAGCGTGGTGTTGAGCAACACGCTGTTAATGAAACCATGCTCTGCAATATTAATTTTTTCAGCCGCTACCTTAAACAGGATTTGACCAATAGCCAGCAAAAAAACTGTGGCAATAATAAAAATAAATTGTTTGATACCAATCATGTTAGTCATGGCCGCGTTACTTAAAATGTCGGGGTGTACGTGGCACCGAGCCAATGTCATAAGCTAAAAAAGCCAAGATCAGTTGTAACCCCATGAGCGTCGGTAACGCGCTTAACATGACGGTACCTGCTGGGGTGGCTAAATCGTTTGACGCCGCATACCACCATTGAAGCAACCCAAAGCTGGTGCCAAACATAAACATCAGCAGACCTAAGGGCAGTTCTATTGAAGCAAGCGAGAGGTCTCGTAAATAGTAATTATAAAAGACACGTTTGCAGAAGTTGCGGGCATGCTTGACCACAAACTCGCCAGCAACTTTTGATATTTTTAAATTGCTCTGTTCATCGCCGTATTTGGCGTCCATCGGTACATCGACAACAACCGCCTTTAATAAATTTAGCCTGAACAACATATCTGACTCAAAAAAGTAGCGTTGGCTAATTTTTTCAAGAGGCAATTCGCGCAACACATCGGTATGAATGGCCGTGTACCCATTGGTTGGGTCAAAAATATCCCAATACCCCGACGAAAGCTTATTTAAAAACGACAGCCCAGCATTGCCAAACAGGCGCAGGCCGGGCATGTTACGCACATTATTCAGATTAAAAAAGCGATTGCCTTTTGTGTAGTCAGCGGCGCCGTTCCTAATCGGTTGAATAAACCGCTCAATGAGGGCGGGGTCCATCTGCTCATCACCGTCGATCTTGACGACAACATGAACCTGGTCTGCAAGCGCCGCCTGGTAACCGACCATAACGGCACCTCCTACCCCCAAATTGGTTGGGTTAAAACGTACTAAAACCCTAGGGTCTTTGCAGTGCTCTAAAACAAACTTACCCGTCTCTTCAGGGCACTTATCATCTACAACATAAATGAGGGCAACCTCAGCCCCAATTGCTGCAAGCACGTTGAGGATATGTTTTTTTACCCGGTAGCAGGGGATGACGACAGCGACACGCCAGTCGAAAAGATTGGTCATAGGTTCAGCGCGGGCCGAGCCCAGCATTTTTTCAATAAAATTAGCTTACACTGAAACACGCTCATTTGCCGCAAAATGGACTCCGACATGTCGCTGCACACCCCACAAATGCAACGAATTCAAGCGCGACTCGAAGACTTTGCCTGCTATCTACCCGATCAGCTCTTAGAAAATGTTGAACTGGCGGCGTTGTATCCCGACTGGCCCGCCAACAAAATCTACGATAAAACCGGAATTTTGACCCGACATATCGCCGCCGCGGATCAAACTGCAGCCGATTTGGCCTACGAAGCCGCCCGTCGTTTGTTTACGCAAGGCAAAATTACCCCCGAGCAGGTAGATTTTATTATTTTTTGCACCCAGGCCCCTGACTATGTGCTGCCCACCTCGGCCTGCCTGCTGCAAGAGCGCCTGGGCATCCAACGCAGCTCAGGAGCACTCGACATCAATTTAGGCTGCTCTGGTTATGTGTACGGTCTGTCGCTTGCGAAGGGGCTCATCGAGACAGGGGCGGCTCGCTGCGTGTTGCTACTCACCGGCGACACCTACTCTAAATACATACACCCCCTCGATAAAAGTGTGCGTACCCTGTTTGGGGATGGCGCGGCTGCCACGGCAATTACCGCCATCTCCTCTGAGCATAGGCAAATTGGTCCGTTTGAATTTGGGACGGATGGTCGCGGGGCAGGCAGTCTGATTGTTAAAGCGGGGTTATTTCGCACGCCCAGTGACGCCAACACCAAAATTGAGCAGATTGACTCATCCGGCAACACACGCTCTGCAGAAAACCTATACATGAACGGGGCCGACGTTCTAAGCTTTTCGCTGCGCGAAGTTCCTAAAGCCGTTGAAAACGTATTAGCCAAGGCCAACTGCTCGCGCGACGACATTGATTATTTTGTGTTTCACCAGGCCAACAAATTTATGCTTGAAACGCTGCGAAAGAAACTCAATATCCCAGCTGAAAAAATGCCCATTTTGGTCGAATCATGCGGCAATACCGTGTCGTCTTCGATCCCAATGGCCTTGGCGCAGATGCGAGCCCAAAATCAACTTAAAATTGGCACCAAGTTACTATTGATGGGTTTTGGGGTTGGCTACTCATGGGCTGGCTGTATCGTCAATATTTAAGGATGAGTAATGAAGATGTTTTTAGAAGGCTTAGCCGAAGTATTTGAGCTTGAAGTCGATGAGGTCAAGCCCGAGCTTAGCTTAAGTGCCATCGCTTGGGATTCGCTGGCAATCGTGTCCACCATCGCGCTAATCGACGAACACTTTGATGTCATGGTCGATGGGCAGGCGTTAGCAAGTTGCGAAACGGTCGCTGACATACAAAAGTTGATCGCAGCCGCAAAAGGGGCGTAAAAAGACGCTATGAGTACCGAGACACGTTCAATCGGTAAAGATATTATAGTGACCCAGGCGCGCATCGCAGGTATTGTGTCGTGCGTACCAAAACAGACCGTCACAAACGAAACCTTTGCCTCGCGTTTCGAGCCCGAAGCGCTTGCAAGTGTTATTAAAATGATCGGCGTACAGACGCGTCGACAGACCGATGCCCACACCACGACTAGTGATTTATGTGCCGCCGCGGGCGAAGTTTTATTACAAAAACTGAACTGGATCGTAGATTCAATCGATGTAATCATTTTTGTCTCGCAAACGCCCGATCATGTATTACCCGCAACAGCCTGCGTGCTTCAACGCGAGCTCAAACTTTCTCAAGCCAATATTGCGTTCGACGTCAATCTGGGCTGTTCAGGTTACGTCTATGCCTTATGGCTGGGCATGACCATGATTCAAACTGGGGCAGCCAACCGCGTTTTGCTAGCCGTCGGCGATACCGTGAGTAAAATCGTGAACCCCACAGACCGCGCAACCGCCTTGTTGTTTGGGGATGCAGGCACGATGACAGCGCTTGAGCGCTCAGACAACGCAAACGATGTCTGCCGCTTTGTGTTGGGCTCTGATGGCACAGGTGCCAAAAATTTGATCGTACCTGAAGGTGCGTTCAGAGCCGCGCCAGTCAAACAAGATGCTGCGGGTCAGACCTTAGACCAACACCATTTATACATGGACGGTGGCGAAATTTTTAATTTCACCTTACGTACGATTCCAGCGTTAGTGGCACGGCTGCTCGCATTTTCTGGCTCAAATATCGCTGAACAAGATTACTTTTTATTTCATCAAGCCAATCTGTTCATGCTCAATCATCTCGTTAAAAAAATAAAAATCCCAAAAGAGCAGGCTCCAATCAATATTGAAGAGTACGGCAACACCAGTTCGGCGTCGATTCCTTTACTTATGACAACCCGCCTACGCGACGAACTTTTAACCAAAGCACTGAAACTCAACCTCTTCGGGTTCGGCGTTGGGTATTCGTGGGGCGGAGCTGCGCTCTCAGTCGGCCCCTTGCGTTGTGTCGAGACCATTGAGCGATGAATCATTTTTCTGACACTTGCTTAGCCGGGCGAACCTATCTTGTGACTGGGGCTTCGTCAGGGATTGGCCAAGCAAGCGCAAGCTTGATTGCAGCTTGCGCAGGCAAAGTCATCTTAGGAGGGCGCGATCTTGAGCGACTCGAGCAGACCCGCGCCCAACTTGACACTCGCACTGAACATATTTTGGCGCCTTTTGACTTTACAGACGCCGATGCAGCGGCAGAGTGGGTGAAGGGCCTGGCAGCCGAGCATGGTTTACTGAACGGCGTTTTTCACAGCGCTGGCACCGAACTGATTCGCCCTGTGCGGCTGACCAAACAAGAGCATTTAAATACGCTATTTCAAGCAAGTGTTTTTGGTGCGTTTGGCATCGCCCGCGCGCTTGCGCAAAAGAACGTCGCAAGCGATGGTGCGTCTGTAGTCTTAATGTCTTCTGTGGCAAGCTCAACCGGCCAAGCAGGCATGACCGCCTACGCCGCAACCAAGGCTAGCGTAGAAGGTTTGGTGCGTGCCCTGGCCGTTGAGTTGGCGAACCGTCGCATCAGAGTCAATGCGATTGCCGCGGGCGCGATCAAAACTGCCATGCACGAACGCCTGACCCGCAACAGCGGCGAAGCTGCCACGCTTGAATACGAAAAAGCCCACCTCTTGGGTTTTGGTGAGCCACAAGATGTTGCCAATGCGGTGATATTTTTGTTAAGCGATGCAAGCAGATGGGTGACTGGCACCACGATGATGGTCGACGGCGGTTACGTCGTACGTTAAGGAGGTCGCCAGATGTCGTTCGATTCAGAGCTATTCAAGCATTACTGGCACCTTGTCGCACATCGTAGAGAATTGCTGGACGCAAACGATTTCGTAAAATTTGATACCCCTTTGGGCGAACTGGTGCTCTTTAATGATCAAGGCACCTTGGTCGCTTTTGATAACAAGTGCCCCCACCGCGGCTCTAGGATTTATACGCAAGACTGCGGCAATCAAGCTTGGGCTTGCGGTTATCATGGCTGGAGCTATCAGGCTGGTAAGGTGGTTGTCCCGGATCCGCAGCGCTTTGAAGCGTGTGCTCTAAATTCACCAGTCTTACATGCTTACCAGCTTGAGTGGTGCGGTGACTTTATTTTTGTCGGTATCGAACCCTACTCAAGCCTGAGCGAACAGCTCGGTAGCCTCACAGAAACGCTTGAAAATATTTCTTTCAATATCGCCGCACGACGTGATTTTAATCGTTACCCGTTTGAATGCTATTGGCCCATCGCGATTGAGAATGCCTTAGAGCCCTACCATATACCCCTGATCCACACTGACACCTTAGCGACGTTGGGCCTGACAGAAGGCGTCAATCGCTTTGAAGGCTGTAACTCGGTATGGCGCGCTCCAGTGTCAAACTCACGTATCGCCAAGCAATTGACGGGCCTCAAACGGTTGTTCAATATTGATTATCAAGAAGAACAATATCTGAGTATTTTTATTTTTCCTTTCACGATGATCTCGTCAACCTTCGGGTATTCATACTCAATACAAAACTTCTTTCCGGCAAAGACCTCGGCACATACTCACTTCACAAGTCGTTTATATGCAGCACCAACGGCCTCTGACAACGCCGCCACCATTGTTGAACCCTTTTTATTGTCAAGCGCCGCGACCAACCGAAAGGTGTTTGCTGAAGATCATGCCGTTTGCAAAAATGTTACCTCTGATGCGTGGACTGCAGACCCCTTACCGTTTGCGTCAACACTAGAAGAAAAGATTGTGCACTTCAGAGAACAGTGCCGAACGTTTACTTCATTAACAAACGCACGCAATGTTTCGTAACGCACTCGAGCAAGACCTGCCAAACATTGCGCGCTTGGCCGATGAAAACGCGCTGCTGATTCCGCCCTTAGATCAAGCAGCTTTTGTTAGGATGCTACGCTGGCTGCATGTGGATTCTGAGACGGCTGCGCAAGGCGCGCCACGCCTACAATTCGTATATGACGAAGGCGGCCAGGTTTTGGCGCACTTTGGCGCGATCCCCTTTAGATTCAAATTCAATGAGCGACAGTTGTTAGCAGGCTTTGCTGCCAATATTGTGATTGATGAAACGATACGCAAAAAAGCCTTGTTTTTCCCATTACAAAAGCATTTTGTCGGGCTGCTTGAACCACTGGGCTACGACTTTGCATACGGCTTAATGACACGACCCTTAGTATTAAAACCTCATTTAGCCGTTGGCTGGAAAAAAATCGGTGAACTCAAGGTTTTTGCCAGACCAATTTCTGCAGGCCAGATTGTCGGAAAACTTTTCCCCAAACTAGGGATGCACCGAATACTTGATTATGCGGGGCGACCTTTTCAATTTATCTTTGATTGCTTAACCGTCAAAGGGCGCAATCGAATTCAAGTCGGTGAGGTGAAGCGGTTTGATGAAACTTTTGAGCCCTTTTTGTCAACATGGACACAACAACAACAGGTCGCAGCCTCACGCTCAGTCGATATTTTAAATTGGCGCTTTTTAGGCTTTGCAGAACGCAACTACAAAATCACGGTCGCACGTCGAAACGGTGAAATCTGCGGCTACGTAGTCACTAGAAAGATGCCGATGCAACAGTTTGAGACTCTCGCCATTGTTGATCTGCTTGCACTCGATGACGACAACGACACCATATCTGCCTTGTTGAATGCCGCCGCTGAGCTCGCGGCAACAGAGAGGGTTGACCTTTTAACAACCGCCTTTGCAGAACATTACCAGTTTTGTCCGCTGCTACGCCGCAAAGGTTTTATCGCGACACGCGAAAAATTTACACTCGTCACGCGTGCACCTAAGGGTAGCGACTTAGAGCTTGACGCAAATATTTTTAAGCACTGGTTTATCAATTGGTTTGATCACGATTTTGTGTAGTCACGTCTAGGCTTGACAATAAATCATCATGGATGAATTGACTCACGCTTTCGTAAGTAGAAAATTTTCGACGCTCGTAATACAGAGGCCCTTCATGAGGGCGCTCTTTAAGGCGCGCCACTGAAATAGGTTGAGTCAGTTGCGTACCCCAAAACACGTAATGCAAAAACATAAACGGAAACAAACCAAGCCAGGTGACACGCTGCGAGGGATATGCCAGGCAATAGCGTAAAAACTTCACGCGCTTCGACCAAGAGACTGACGTGGGCTGCACTTGGCCGTTGGCCCCAATAGGCACAAACACCCTAAATAAGGGGCCAATGCAGTTGAACCCGTTGTACAGAGGGTACTGACGCACCTTCGCAACACATCCCGCTCGGTGCGCCGCGACAACTCCAAGCGCATGTAACGCGTCATGATCGTGATGGCCACCCTCCCAGGCAGGTACGTAGACGGTACTCAGGGCATATTTCTGCAGGACCTCTTGTTCAAGCCACGCGAGCGCCTTCGGCAAATGCTTCAGTAGCTCACCATCACCGATATGTAGTTGTTCTCCAATGAACAGAATGTCTCTTTGCGCTACGCCAAGGTCTGATAACACACGATGGGATTCTTGATTGCGCACCACCGTCGATTGACCCGGTGCGGCCCCATCGGTCAAATACACGCATAGCACTCTCTTTGCTGCCGCTTGTTCGTTCAAGATATGCTGAAACACGCCGGTTTCATCATCTTGATGTGCAAACAAAAATATCGCAGTCTCGTGGTGTTGACTCATCAGTTTCTCGGGGCAAGCTCGTCAAAACGTAGGGCGAGCACATCAACCTGCATTGACCTCAGTCAGTCACTGCGTAGGCGACAAAAGTACCTTGCCATCGGTTTGTCGATTAATTTTGTATACCCCCGACTCACGATTTCGGCCTTCGGGTGTAAAGAGTTCGGCGTTTTCAGTCCAAAACCGCGCGTCAGCATGATAGAGAGCCAAGTAGGCATAGCCGTGCAAAAAGAAACCTAAGGGACGGTCGCACGACCAAACATCACCTTCGTTGTACTTTTTACCAATCGACCAACAATCGACGGGCGGATAAGGCAGCATCGCGTAATCGAATAAGTGTCTTTCGTAGCCATTTGTATTTTGTGCGACGAAGTAGACTTTTTCACCAGGCTTGATATGCCTTCTGACCTCGTCAGCCAACGCTTGGGCTTTCTTCTTTTTTTCAAAACTCACCTGATCAAGCGGAATCTGTCGGGCGTCAGTATAAAATTTTGCGGGTACAAGGGCATATGAAAGTATCAGCCCCACAAACGGAATCACTACGAGGTATTGAGCCTTCAGCTTGGCAAGCGTTGCGCACAAAAGGGTATAGAGCACCAACACCCAGGCTAATAAATAGGTCATTGAATAGCGGTCAAACGAGGCTAGACGGGTACCTTCGTATTCAGTGAAGTACGTGAGATACAGCCAGAGCAGCAACAACAAATAACCGATTGCGCCGACAGATAAACCAATCAAAGATAAGCTCATGCACAGGCGCTGTTTACGCGCTGTAAGTGTGATGATCAAGATACTGGTCACTAAGGCCAAGCCCATCACAGCAACCATTGAAAAGCTTAAGTGCAGGCGACCCAAACTACCCAAGCTACCAGTAACATAATCTGGCTTGAGCAACTGATACACAAAGTTAGATATTGTCAGGCCAAGTCTATTTTGAAAAGCCGGCTCAATGAGTGATTGCAGCGTGACTTTCAGCACTTCATTTTTTGAACTTCCGATGATGTTCACGTACCACTGCCACGAACGCAGTACCGCAAACAAGGCCAGGCCGCTGACCAATACGGCACCGCTAGCACGCGCGAGATTTTTTGTGAGTGTCGTAGGCTCGGCGGTTGACGGGGCGGCAAACGCATTCAGGGCATAAATAGCCAGCACCAAAACGGCGAACGCTGCCGCAATATCCTTTAACAACACAAACCCACACAAACAAAGCGCTAAAACAAGGTCGTCTTTAAACCCCTCGCGTGGTTTAAAGGCCAGACCCAGACAGCCGGCAAACACGCAAACGAGCAAGGGGTCAGCATAAATAGTGGTGTAGTCAAAATGGAAAAAATAAATCAGCGGTAACAGCGTCAAGTAAACAAGCGCAGCCCATACGGGTCTTGTGATGAGCGCGCCAACGAGCGCCACCAAGCCACTGAACAAAAAAATATTTTGAGCTACTAACAAATGCTTTTCAGACCACCAGGTAGCCTTGGTGAAGAAATATTGAAAAATCTGTTGCCCAGGCGGATAGGAGCGCAAACTCATCGGTGAGTTCGCATTCAGCAAAGCATCAGTATCAAAAATCAGTTTCTGTGTTTTTGCCCACCCACCCACTTCATCCCAATTCAAAAACACAAAATCGGCTTGAATGGCGAAAAACGAGAGGCACAGCGGCAAAAGAAAAACGGGTGAGACAAACCACTTAAACGCTGGTCTGGGTGGGTTTTTACGTTGCAGCCAGATAGTGGCCAGCGCCAACGCAATGCCTAGCCATAACGCGAGCCTTGCACCGAGCTCAAGAAAACCGACCACAGCAAACGCATAGATGAAGGTCGTCACAAAGCACGCCCACAGTAACGGCGTGACCGTTGCGCGAACGTTAAGCACTAAGTTTGAAAAAGCACAGTAGCCTAAGGTCGATATCAGCAGAGGCAAAAACTCAAATCCCATTTGGTACCCTAGGTGGCCAATTGTTGCGCACCACCTTATCCGGTTCTATGACGATGGTCAAGCTTGCCAATTATTTTTACTTTGTTGATCAAGACAAAGTTTCCGTCTATAGTTTTAACGCACTAAGCGTCAAGATTCAAAACACCATTCAGTTTAAGTACGAAAATATGCTATCGATGACGCATCAGCGAACATCCATATTGTTGCTCTGGATCCCCGTAATCGTAATGATCACTGCGATCGCCTTTGCAACACAGATGTACCCAATTTATGCCAATGCCTGGTTTTATGGCCAAGATCCAGCCTATCAATATCTTTTTGCTGGCGTAGATATTTTGCAAGGAAATGCGCCCGCGCATAACGATCATCCTGGCACTCCTCTGCAGACGCTGATCGCTGTGACCATCGCCGTCGTGTGGTTTGTACAGCACTCGGTAGGGATGACTCCGCACGAAATGTTCGTGAGCGTCTTGGCGACGCCCGAGACTTATTTGCTGAGCGTCTCGGCGATCGTCATACTGTTAAATACCTTTGCAATTTTTTTTCTTGGGCGCCAGATGTTTCAAGCAACCAAGAGCCTGCTTGCTGCCTGGATATGTCAACTCACCCCGCTGCTCTTTGGGCTTGTTTCACCCAACCTTCTCTACCCGTCGCCAGAAAGTCTTCTATGGTGTCTGTCGCTTTGCCTATTTGCAGTATTGACACCATCCTTAGTGGGGGACCGCCTGAAAGCAGGGCCTGTTAAGAGCAAAGTGGCGCTGCTTGCCGGTGTTCTTTGCGGGATGGGCCTAGCGGTAAAGGTGACCTTTCTTCCCTTGGTCGGCTTGCTCATTGTTCTTGGTTCGTGGCGTTTAATCGCCTTATCGTTTGCAGCCTTGATGTTTTCTTGGTTCGTTGGGGTATTACCAATTTACAAGCGCCTTGGCGCAATGTTTGAGTGGTTTTACAAAGTCTTCAGCCACTCCGGCCTTCATGGTGCAGGGCAAAACACGATGTTCAACGCAGATCAGCTGGTGCAAAACTTTACGTACGTACGAAACATGTATCCGTTGCTAGAGTACGCCGTTTGGTTAATGCTTGCGGTCGGCCTGTACCGTATGACCAAGACGCTGATGGGTCTTGCCGATTTTGGCGCACAACGTGCGAAGTTCGGTAGTGACTTACCTCAAAGAACGCAGCACACTTCATGGACGCCGCTTGTAAGTTTAAGTCTTGTTGCCGTTGCACAAGCCACGATGGTGGCAAAACATCCAGGGCCGACCTACATGATCCCTGCTTTACCCATCGCACCAATTGCTGCAATTCTAGCGATAGAAACTCTGAAATTTATCAAGGGATCGGTGACATTCAAGTTTGGGATGCAAGCTTTACTGTTAGCCTTTGCAGGCTATCTCGCCGTGACGTCTTCTATCGGCGCTTACCGGGCGATTGGCGCGCACCACATGCGCGGCACCCAGGCAAACCAGTTGGTTCAAAATGAAATCAACAAGTATTCAAACCCAGTCTTAATTGGCACCTTCAATTGCACGCTGCCACTTTGTGCGCTTTGGTTTGGTCAGTTAATGGCGCCAGGGATGGGATTAAAAATGGAGGACATCACGAAAGATTTCTATCATTTCGATATTTTTTCTAAAAGTTTACAAGCGCCAGGCAAGGGATCTTTATCTGAGAAGGACACTGAACTCACCTTGGCCAACTTGCTTGATGCCGAGAGAACAGTCTTGTTAATCAGCCCACCTTACGAACAATTAGCAAACTTTGAACTCGAAAAATTAGTCACTACACCTGTGCAGGATCTCTATCGGGTCAAGCGATTTACGCCCGGGCAAGCAGGCAAGCAACAGCCTTAGCTTTTTTTCTTACACCTTCAACGATCCGTTTTTACTCAATTTTTTTGACTTGAAATAAATAGCAGGTCATCGTCAAGCATTTACCCTCTTCAATAAACTGCCAGTTAAAGCTAGTATTGACGGCTAACTCCCTCAAACATTGCTCAGGGCGCGCACCAATACAGACAGCTGTTGTCGACCTTCCGTGGCGTGCCTCTCGCACGATCAGGCTGTCCATTTCAGGCCGATTTACCTCACCTCGAGTCGTCGCGCCATACAGCCACGGCTTACCCTCAGCATCCTGACGGTTGTCAGTGCTTTGAAACCGAAATAAGGCAGGCCAAACCTGCCAATAACCCCCGGTAATAATTCTAGCGTTAGCGGCTCGCGCATACTGCCCAACACCGTCAAATACGCCAGAACTATGCCAATAGGCGACAGGCTTATAGGGGACGACAATAATAATAAAAATAACTGTCAGCGCAGCCCCTACAGCAAGCAAACAGGCGCGCTGCTTTAAGGCCAACAGCGCGTCAGTGATTGTTAAAGAAATAAGGACGAGCAGCGCGAGTATGGTTGGAAAAAAATATCTGAAGTGAAAGTCATTGCGTGACACATAGACACTCATAGAAAATGTCACCCACCAAGCGACGGCAAAGGCACCCATCACAACAACGAGCAAATTCGCTTTAAACCTTGCAACGTTCTTAAAATTAATAATATTCAGAATAATCGTTGCGACAAGCAACACGACAGTTAAGGATAAGGTTTCAGTGTTGTCTGCAAAATGTTTGAGCGATCCAATTAACCCTTTAAACACAAGTTCAGGATTTAGCTGAGAGTAACCCTCAGGCCTAGCAAAAGCGCTCTTGCTGACATATTGCCAAAATCCAAAAAAAATCAGGCTAAAAAAGGGCACAAGCAAATAATTTCTATTTCTTTTGCAAGCATAAAAGAACAGAGACGAGACCGCGCAGCTTAAAATGATACTTGGATTGATACCGAGCGCAACAAACAACATTAAAGTGGCGGCTAAAACAGAACTCAAGTTTATTTGTTTTTGGCTAACAACCGCCCATGCCCATCCCAAAAACAGAAAAGAAAGACTGTAAGGCTGCGCTGCATACGCAAAAACATAAATACCTTTTTTATTTAATATCAGAATGCTGACGAGTACCAAACTTATAAACAATAAGGTGCGATACACCCCATTGTTTTGTTTGTAATATTTTGTAATGGCGTCACTCACTAGCTCTAGCAACAGAAAGAATGCCAAGCCTGAGGTAAAAATAATTAATAATAAATTTAAGGTGGGGGTCTTTATCCAAGAGTAGATAAACGGCAAAAAATTCGCGTAACGATCTTGACCCCAATAAAAGAGCGTGACCTTTTGAGTAGACATCAACGACTGCAAGATCGTGTCGGCCTCAAAGTTAACGGGTACCGACCAGTTGAGGCACAAAATTGAAAATACAAACGCACTCAACAACGTGAATTTTCGTTGAGAAATTGTTTTCAATATTTGTTCGTTTAACATTTACATCATCTCAGCCAGTACAAAAATCGCAATGACTTCAGCGCAAACGCCAACTAAGGCTTCATTTGGCGTTTTACAATCAACTGCGACGCTTTGGCAGCAGTATATGCAAACTGTGGCTATCCGTCATTTCAGTTTGACTTGCTCGGCTGAGAGCACGGCGCCGTGCCTGTTTCATTAAAACCCTAGTTGGCAAGTATCTCTTTTAGTGTTCGGCTTGTACTAGGCCATGTCCCCAAAAACGGCTCTCAACCATCACAATCCCGCCATCGGCTGGCTTGGTTGGGTTATGCTCTCGTTGACGTGCTGGTTGTGTGCGCGGCAAAGGTGCCAAGACGGCGAAAGTGGCAGCAATTAGATCGGCAAGATCTAACGGGATTAGTACCTGATTAAAATTTAGTTTAAGCGGGCGGCTAATTCAAAACCTACCAAGTTGAACTCAATGAGAAACTACTTTTATTCACTGCTACGAAAATATCTATCACTATTTATTCTTCCGCAAAACTCAGTTGTTGAGATCGATCCTACATCCTCTTTGCTCGTCGCGGCGATGCCCCAAGGTAAGGTAGCCTTTCGAAGCAACTCCGACGAGCTTGCTTTAGTCACCAATTTCCAAGAGTCGGTTGTGCTTCCGGTCGAGAGCATTTATGGGGCACAACCAGACTATCTTGTCATCAGCGGCCTGATTCATTACGAACGTGACATCCAAGGCTTGTTGAGCAGTTTGCACAAAATGTGCCGCCGTGAAACACGACTCGTGCTGACTTACTACAGCAGCCTCTGGAGTCCCCTGGCCAACTTCGCTTCTAAGATCGGCTTACGCAGCAAGCTCCCAGAGTCAAACTGGCTCGCGCATGGAGATATCAAAAACCTCTTAGAGCTAGAAAATTTTGAGTTGATACGGCTAGATCACAAAATTCTCATTCCTTTTTACATACCGGTCATCAGTAATATCTTCAATCGTTACCTGGCGCCCTTGCCGCTCTTCAAGCACTTTTGTCTCTTGAATATCGCTGTTGCCAGGCCTTTGCTCATTGAGTCGTCTCAGCAAACGGTGCCGGCTCCCTCGGTATCCATTGTCGTTCCGGCACGTAATGAATCCGGAAACATCGACAGTATCGTCAATCGTATCCCGCCCATGGGGCCAAATGACGAAATTATATTTATTGAAGGTAATTCAACAGACGATACCTGGCAGGCTATTCAAGCAGTTCACGCCCGCTATGGATCAGAGCGGCGCATTCTGATTGCCCAGCAGAGTGGCAAGGGCAAAGGCGATGCTGTACGAAAGGGCTTTGGCCTTGCCACCAACGAAATCCTCATGATCCTTGATGCGGATATGACTGTGCCCCCCGAGGATCTACCCAAGTTTTATCATGCTATTCAGGGCGGGAAGGGTGAATTTATTAATGGCACGCGACTGGTTTATCCAATGGAAAAAGAGGCAATGCGCTTCTTCAACTTGCTTGGCAATAAATTTTTTGCGATGGCGTTTTCTTTCGTCCTTGGTCAGCGCTTTAAGGACACCTTGTGCGGTACCAAGGTGATTAGCCGTTCAAACTACCTTCAATTAGCGAAGAATCGCTCTTTTTTCGGAGACTTCGATCCGTTTGGTGACTTTGATCTGATTTTTGGTGCGGCTCGGATGGGACTTAAAATCGTCGAGGTTCCAATTTGTTATCGTGAGCGTGTCTATGGCGAGACTAATATCTCGCGCTGGCGCCATGGCGCCATCTTGCTTGCAATGCTCGTGTTTTCTGCCAGACGAATAAAGTTTCTCTGAGATGAGCACAGAACATCAGAAGCTTTACCAGCACGACCAACATCAAACTCTGGAAAATCGGCAACGACTTCAAAACAACCGCAATCTGATGCTCTGGTATCACGAGCTTTATCGCCAGGTGTTCCGTAGCGTTCCCGACATCGCACAAAAGCGCGTGCTTGAAATTGGAAGCGGGACGTCTCCGCTCAAAACATTTCTTCCTAATGTCATTACGTCAGACGTCTTGGTGCTTGAACATCTAGACATTGTGTTCGATTGTCACAATATCGCTGATTTCTCTGAAATTGAAGATCACAGCATTGACGTCATGACGCTGACAAATGTCCTGCATCATCTTCGCGACCCAATTCACTTCTTGCGCAGTGCAACTCGCAAACTGAAACAGGGCGGTGAGATATTTATTGTTGAACCGTATTTCTCAATGCTCTCCTATCCGTTGTTCAGATTCTTGCACCATGAACCTGTAGATTTTGGGATTTCGCGGCCAGTCTTAGACACAGTCGACGGGCCTCTGTCCTCCTCTAATCAAGCAATACCACATATGATTTTCTTTACCCGACCCGACTGGTTAAAAGAGCTATCAGAGGGCTACGACTTAAACCAGACGCGCGTTGAGTTCTTCACCAGCCTGGCCTATATGTTCACGGGCGGTATTTCAAGAGCCTTTCCGATCCCCTACAGTATCTATCGACCTTACCTTGTGTTTGATCGATTTTTGGCACGTATCTTGCCTAAGGTATTTGCGTCATTCTTTACTGTCCGTTTACGTGCAAAATAATAGCTATCAAAAATAACTTATTTCGATTGGCGACATGGTCTGGTTCTATGTTTTCAAGACTCAACAAACGTTGGCCCCTGCTAGTCCTGCTCATCGTGCCGTTCATGGTCTCGGTTGTGGGCTATTTTTTTCTGGTAGCTGCATTTCCGTTGCATTCGGGCTCAGCCGGTTACGATCAAGATCCCGCTTACGCCTATTTGTTCAATGGCTTACTCATTCTTGACGGACAAGCGCCACACCACATTGATCACCCAGGTACACCCTTACAAATCATTTTTGCCATTGTTATTTTTCTTCAGTGGCAGCTTAATAAAGTCTTTGGCAACGACACACAGAGTCTGATTGATTCGGTCATCGCTCAGCCTGAAGCCTATCTGTTCGCTGTTGCCATACTGTTGTTCGTCTTAAATCTTTGGGCACTTTGCTTTTTTGGCCGTCGCATCTATCAGGCGAGCGGCAAGCTTGTTTTAGGTGTTTTTTGCCAGCTCTCGTTGCTTTCCTTTGTGTTGATGGCACCTAAGGCGGTATACCCAGCACCCGAGGCGTTATTAATTTTTGTCAGTCTGTGTCTTTTAGGTTTGGTCGCGCCACAAATATTCGGTCAAACAACTACGACGCCAAATGAGCAACAACACAAATTATCCCTTTGGGTTGGTTTGTTAGTGGGGTTAGGCTTAGCAGTCAAAGTCACGTTTGCACCCATGGCACTTGTCTTGTTCTTGCTAAAAAAAAGGCAACGCCGTTATGCAATAGTTTGGGTCATCATCTCTTTTGGCATCCTAACTGCAATTGCTTTACCCCAAGCCGCTCGGTTCTTTTCTTGGCTTTCTAATATTGTTTCGCACTCAGGGATACATGGCTCAGGGCAAGCCAGCGTGTTGAGTTTGTCTTCAATACCTGTCAATGCCTTTAATCTGTGGGTTTGGTTTCCATTTTTTTGCGCGGCCTTGTTTTTTTCAATGATAGTTTTAGTTTTTTTATGGCTCACTAAAGCGGGTATTCAAACTAGAGCAGTTTGGCTATTGATTCTGATCGCCTTATTGCAGTCAGTACTCGTGCTCAAACACCCCGGTGCACACTACATGGTGCCAGTATTACCGATCGCTTTTGTGTTAATGGCGTGGGTATATATACACGTCAGTGTCTCTTCACCATGGCTTAGGCAAGCAGGGGTGTTGATCACTTTACTGTTTGTGGCTCACTCAATGGCGCTCACGGTCAGAGGCATCCAAAAACTCACGGTTCAGCGTGAAGAGATGACGATTGCAATGGCAGATATCAGCAAGATACTCGCGCAGCACCCCGATGCCATCGTTATTTGTTCTTTTCGCTGCGCCTTACCGCAATATGCGCTTTCTATGGCGCTGATCTATGCGCCTGGGTTGATTACCAAAAAAACTATGGCACGCCTACGTAACTTTTATGACTTTGATATTTTTGTGTCTCTACTGATTTCACCTAACCACGAACCCCTAAGCAGCGCAGTTGTGCTGGACCTGCTTAAGGAAGGGCATAGTGTTGTACTGGTCACACCTCGCCTGTACCCTCAGTTAAGTGTATTTAAGACCGAGGCTATCTTGACCCATAAGGCTCAATCACTTTTCCAAGTTCTAATGCCTTAACTGGTGAGTTCGACCAGCAAAAACTCGCTAGCGCTGATACTAAAAGTGATCGTTTTAATTCATCTTAAGCTTACCAATCACCACATGAGGTCGCTAAGTGGTCGCACCTGATTTATCCATAACCAATTGATTTAATTGGTTAAATTTTGATTATTGGGTTATAATAACTCCCAGATAATGACCTTCCCAGTACTATTTTCTGGGAGTTTTCTGGAAATGCACTTATGAGCCCAGTCAACGATTTTTTTC
>CANCMG010000065.1 GCA_947378965.1 Alcaligenaceae bacterium
GTTGCTGCGCGGCAAGACGTACGCGAGCAGCTTGGAAGAATCGCCTTTGAGCTTCAGAGCTCTACGCCTGCCGAGATGGATCAATTCAACAAAGATCAACTTGCAACTTGGCGCAAGACTGCTGACGCGATTAATCTTGAGCGCAATTAGGTAACTGTTCGGTCGCTATAACCTTCCTATTCACGTGTACTACCGCACTCTAAGTTGAGGTCAGAATGACAGAGCAAGAAAAGACACTGAGCCTAGTCCAAGAATTAGTTGCTATTGATTCAAGAAGTCAGGTTGCCAGCACTCCCGTTTTTGATGTGGTACTGGCTCAACTCTCAGGTTGGAAAGTCGAGACGATTGACTATACCGATCCGGCAGGTACGTTAAAGCGAAATATCGTTGCTCGGCACCCCGACAGCCGGTCGCGGGTCACCTTTGCAGGGCACCTTGATACCGTGTCTTCGACCGGCTGGGTTCGAGATCCATTTTGTGCGACGACTGAGGGAGAAAATCTCTACGGCCTAGGAATCTCGGATATGAAGGGGCCAATCGCTTCGTTCCTTGTTGCCGCTAATGCAACTGCAGCAAAGAACCGCCCCGCCATTGTGTTGACCTCAGATGAAGAGGCTGGAAAACAGGGCGTGCGCGAAGTGGTAGCCCGCAGTGAAACACTCAAAGAATTTTCACCCTCTTGCTTTGTTGTGGCCGAACCCACCAACTTAAAAATTCTGCGCGGTCATCGTGTTGACGTTGCCTTCACGATTAACGCTAAAGGCATTCAAGCTCACTCTTCGACCGGAAAAGGCCTGAACGCAAACATGGCGTTAGTGCCGTTTCTGAATGATATGCGCGACTTGCACCTACTCTTGAGAACTAACCCGAGTCTGTTTGATCAACAGTACGATCCTCCTTACTGTGATCTGAATTTCGTCATCGACAACTATGGAGCCTTTCCAAATACAACTGTCGGCCTAGCAACTTGTCGCATCAAGTTTCGATACTCAAAATCCTTTGATCCAGAGTTTGTGATTTCGCGAGTGCGAGAATCCGCCGAGCGCCATCACCTTGATCTAGACATTCGGCCAGAGGCACCACCACCAGAATTACCGCCAGACCATCCGCTTGTTCGGCAAATGGAACAGTTAGTCGGTACGACGGCCGGTGTAGCCGGATTGGGCACAGAAGCCTCCGAGTATTCAAAGCTTGCTCCTTGCGTAGTTTTTGGACCTGGCGATATCGAGCACGCGCATAAGCCGACCGAATATATCGCGCTGGCACAGCTTTACCAGTCGATTGGTTTGTTTAAACGGTTGGCGCTAGAGCTTGATTCGCATTAGTCACCACGACATTGAAGTACCTTAAGGAGTCAACCCATGGGTCACTACGCTGCTCTCAGTATTCAACCTAGAATTAGGCGACGTATCCTCAGCTGGGTTGGACGGATGCTCCTGGTATGTCTGTGCCCAATTGCTCTGAGTGCGGAGTTTCCAGAGCGCCCAATCAAGCTTGTGTCGGGCTCGCCGGCAGGTGGGTCAACCGATGCGGTTGCGCGAATCATGGCCGATGGTATGGGTGCGTTTCTCAATCAGTCTGTGGTTGTCGTCAATCAAACAGGCGCTGGTGGCAATCTGGCTACCGAGTCTTTAGCAAGAGCACCGGGCGACGGTTACACGCTAATGGTTGGTGGCAACTTCACGCATGGCATCAATCCCCAGCTATACAAGGGTTCGACCTATGACCCGATCAAAGATTTCACACCGATCGGCCGAGTTGCTGATCTTCCCTCGATTATTGCGGTCAATCGCGCCACCGGAATCACCACACTTAAAGAGTTAATTGCGCAAGCCAAGAAGTCACCCGGCAAAATTAACTATGCAAGTGGCGGGAACGGGACGCCTGCACATATTGCAGGAGAGTCTTTCAAGCGTATTGCGGGGATCGATCTCATGCACGTCCCCTTCAGAGGTGGGGCGGCGGCAGTTGCGGCCACGCTCAGCGGAGATGTTGAAGTTATCGTCGGCACGCCACCGGTCATCATGCCACACGTCAGGAGTGGCCGTTTGATTGCCCTAACCGTGACTTGGCCCCAGCCCTACGCAGTGCTACCAGATGTTCCGAGTTCAACAGAGGCTGGTTTGCCACAGCTTGCAGATCAGGGTTGGTTCGGAATTTGGGGGCCTGCGGGTATCACCCAAAGCGTCAGGCAAAAACTATTTGAAGCGATCAATCATGCCTTGGCACAGCCACGTATTCAGCAGCGCCTGACCGCTGAGGGGCTGATTTTTTCTCCGTCAAATTCGACTATCGAATTTGAAGCATTTGTCAAAGAGGAAGTGCCAATCTGGCGACAGCGCGTCATCGATTCTGGGGCGACTGTCAATTGATTTTTAAGGCCTATCGTCGGTTGAGGGCTTAACCGGTATCCGCATAAAACAGCGGTGTCGACTTTAGTGAAATCGCACCCCGACAAATTTATTAGGAGACATCATGAAACGACTGATTTTTCTGCTCGCACTCATATTTCAAACTACCGCTTTGGCGCAGAGTTATCCAAATAAACCGGTTCACATCGTCGTACCGTTCGGTGCGGGTAGCTCAACGGATTTGTTGGGGCGCCTGCTGGCTGATGAGTTAAGAGTATCGATGGGCGGCGCGTGGGTAGTCGAAAATAAGGGCGGAGCGGGTGGCCTGATTGGCGCCCAAGCGGTCGCAACGGCAGCGCCGGACGGGTACACCTTACTATTGTCCTCGAGCGCAACCAATTCTGCGGCGCCCGGACTCTTCAAGACCATTCCCTATGACCCTATCAAAGGTTTCGCGCATATCGCACGTATTGTCCTTTACCCTTGGGTCTTGGTCGTCAATGCCAGCCTGCCAGTCAAGACTGTAGCGGAGTTCAATACATACGTTCAATCGCGGTCAGGGCAACTTAATTTTGGCTATGGCTCAGCAACCGCTCAAGTTGCTGCGAGCGCCTACAACAGCCTGGCTGGCCTAAACGCTGTGGGCGTTTCGTATAAGAGCCAGCCCCCAGCTGTCATGGATCTGCTCGCGGGCAATATACAGTACATGTTCACCGACGTCGGACTTGTCGCCTCACATATTCAGTCCGGCAAAGTTAAGGCGCTAGGCGTTACGACAGCGCGCTCAACTAGAGCGCTGCCCGAGATCGCGCCTATCGGCGACAACGGCGTGCCAGGATACGAGTTGGTGGGCTGGGCTGGGCTAGCAGCCCCAACCGGCACGCCACCCGAGATCATCAAGACACTTGCTTCAGAGTTCAATAAAATCATGTCGCAAGCACGGGTGCGAGATAAACTCATTTCAATGGGAACCGAGCCCGCCTATCTCGACGGCGAGCAGTTCAACAGCTTTGTCATCAGCGAAGTAGACCTTTGGACCCGCCGGTTGCGCGAAGCTGGTGTCGAAAAGCAATGACCAAAAGGTATCGCACATGAATTTTCAGCATTCTCCGATGGTTCTAGAACTATGCGAGCGACTACGTGCTTTTATGACTGAGCACGTCTATCCGCTAGAGAGCGCTTGGTTCGAGCATGGTAGAAGCGAAGCTCGCTGGGAGCCGCTCCCCTGGATGGAGGACCTGAAGCGCAAAGCGAGGGAAGCTGGCTTATGGAACCTTTGGCGACCTAAGTCCAACGGTGGCATTCTGACAAATCTCGAGTACGCCCCTCTCTGTGAAATCATGGGGCGAGTTCACTGGGCAATGGAAGTGTTTAACTGCTCGTCGCCTGACACCGGCAATATGGATTTAATCCTAAAGTTCGGATTGCCAGAGCATCAGACGCGCTGGGCCCTGCCACTGTTACAGGGCAGTATTCGCTCTGCCTTTCTCATGACCGAGCCGGATCAAGCAAGTTCAGATGCAACAAATATTCAATGTCGTGTCGAGAGAGATGGCGACGACTATGTCCTCAACGGACGAAAGTGCTGGGCGGCAGGCGCAGGGGATTCTCGCTGTAAAGTCTTAGTCGTGATGGGTAAAAGTGATCCCGATCACCCAGATCGACATAAGCAGCACTCGATCCTACTCGTGCCCAGCGATTCGCCGGGTGTGCGAGTCACTCGACCGCTTCCCGTGTTTGGCTACGAAGATCCACCACAAGGTGCCTCCGAGGTCGAGTTAACAAATGTCCGCGTGCCACAAGAAGCATTACTGCTCGGCCCTGGCCGTGGCTTTGAAATCGCACAAAATCGTCTCGGCCCCGGAAGACTACACCACTGCATGCGACTGGTAGGTAAGGCAGAGCGCGCAATCGAGGCGATGTGTGATCGCGCAATGGCACGCACGACCTTTGGCAAACCCCTCTCGCAAAGAACAGTCACACTCGAGCGGATCGCGGAGTCGCGGATCGCGGTCGATGCAGCGCGCTGGATGGTGCTTCACGCTGCTTGGAAGCTCGATGTCGGTGGCAACAAAGAGGCCCGTAAAGAGATCGCGATGATTAAAGTCATGGCGGCCAATACGGCGTGCAAGGTCATCGATTGGGCGATTCAAGTACATGGCAGTTACGGGCTGTCAAATGACTTTGCGCTCGCCCATGCTTATGGCTACGCCAGAACACAACGCATCGCTGACGGACCCGACGAGATTCATCGAAATCAGATCGGTAAACTCGAACTAGATGCACGTGCAAAAAGTCAACAAAAATGACTTCCTATTGCGTTATTTCTTTAGAGCTCAAGCTCTCGATTAGAGAATCACGAACATGACAACATCGGTTCAGTTGCCACTTGAGGGCGTCACCATCATCGATCTCACCACGATTATCTTCGGCCCGTTCTGCACGCAGATACTGGGCGATTATGGCGCAGACGTGATAAAGATAGAATCTCCAGAGGGTGACTTCTCAAGGCATGCAGGGCCCACTCCGATTCATACGATGGGTCCCATGTATGTCAATCTAAACCGTAATAAGCGCGGCATCTGCTTAGACCTACGCAAACCGCAAGCCGTACAAGCTGTGCTCAAGCTATGTGCTTCGGCAGATATCTTCATTAGCAATGTCCGGCCAGCTGCGCTCGCACGCTTGGGCCTGAGTTACGAAGAGGTGCGCGCGGCATGTCCAGATATCGTTTATGTCAGTCTGGTAGGCTATGGCCAGCAAGGCCCTTACGCAAAAAAACCCGCAGTCGATGACGCCTTGCAAGCCGGCAGTGGCATCCCTAGCCTCTTCACTAAAAGTCTAAAAAGTGACCCTGCTTATATTCCACTGAACATTGCTGATCGGTTGGCCGGCACCACCGCTGCACACGCCACTCTTGCCGCACTGATGATGCGCGATCGCACCGGTCTGAGTCAGTTTGTCGAAGTACCTATGTTTGAAACCGTGGTCGCTGCGGTAATGGGCGACCACCTGATGGGTGAGACTTTTTCGCCGGCTTCGGGGCCGATGGGGTATACACGAATTCTCTCAACCGATCGTCGTCCCTTCAAGACAAAAGATGGCTTTGTTAGTGCCACCATTTACAGTGAAAAAAATTGGCGACAATTTCTGCCTGCTATTGGCTTGAGCGATTTGCAACAGACCGATCCGCGGTTTGCAAACCCCACTGAACGTGCAAAACACTACCCCATGGTTTACGGATTTCTCGCTCGTCAGTTTGAACTACGCACCAGTGAAGAGTGGATGATCTTGCTGTCACATTTAGATATTCCATGCTCGAGGATTGAGTCCTTAGAGAGCCTCATGGAGGATCCGCATTTAGCCGCTGTCGAGATGTTTCCTGAGGTCAACCACCCAACGGTCGGACCAATGCGTAGCATTCGCGCACCGGTGCACTGGAAAGATGTCGATCTAGGTGTTCGAAGGCATGCACCTACGATTGGCGAACACACCACTGAAGTCCTACGCGAGTTCGGTTTTGAAGAATCCGAGATTTCAGCACTCGCGACAAATGAGTCTGACTCTTAATTATAAAAATAGATGGCGAAGAGCTGTAAAAGACCCTCTTTGCCTGTGCCATTCAAATAATGTCTTTTATTTCCATCCGCGCATCGGCTCAGAATATGAAAAAAAATCTCTTTGCACTTAGCTTATTGATAACATCTTTTTTATTTAGCAACGCTTCGGCTCAGGCCTTCCCCACAAAAACAATCAAGATTATCTCACCGACTCCCGTCGGCAGTTCTAGCGATATGCTGGCCCGAGTGCTGATCGACCAAATACAGAAAGACTCAGGAACCACTTGGCTCGTCGAAAACCATCCTGGCGCGCTTGGTACCATTGCCGCTGATATGGTCGCGCGCGCGCAACCCGATGGACACACTTTACATTTGAGTTCGGTATCGACACACGCTCAAGTGCCGTTCTTGATGAAGAAAGTCCCTTACAACGTCACTAAAGACTTTGAGCATGTCGCGCGTCTGGCAGTATTCGAATGGTTGATTGTTGCGAACCCAGGTAAGGGCTATGACACCATCCAGGATCTCGTTGCTGCGGCCAAGGCGGCACCAGGTAAACTGAACTTCGCCTATGGCACCGCGTCTTCACTGGCTGGCATGGCAGAATTTAACAAGCTAGCCGGCATCGACGCTGTGGGCGTCGCCTACAAGGGCCAACCACCGGCTTTGACCGATATTGCGGGCGGGCGAATCGACTATATGTTGGTTGATGTGAATGTTTCAGCTGCTTTAATCTTGAGCAAGAAACTCAAGCCTCTGGCAGTAAGCTCACCCAAACGTGCCCCCTTGCTGCCCGATGTTCCGACCATGCCCGAAGCGCAGTTTCCTGGGTTCGAGTTCATCGGTTGGGTGGGCCTGTCTGCGCCTGCGAAAACACCCGCGACTTCTGTGCAATGGATTTCAGAACAGGTACGACGTGCGCTCGCGAATCCAGAGGTCATTAGACGTCTGACCGCTGCTGCAATCACACCCGCTTACATGTCAACGACCGACTTTAACGTATTCATCGAACAGGAACTCGCACGTTGGGGAATACGTATTCCAGCCGCAGGCATCCAGCCCGAGTGAGCCCTGCGCATTGGACTGGTTGATTTTGTAGAACCAAATATGGAAGCCATGCGTGACGAGGCTACTGAAGGACTAACCGCTTTACGTGAAAAACGCCTCCCTTCCTGCGCTTACCGTTTTCCTCGAGAAGCGCTTGGTCAGTGGTGACCACCTCGGTCTAGCACCGCTCAAGAATTGCCCAAAGCGATAATCAACACCGGCAACGTAGGTAACCCGCAGGCGTATCATGGTGACTTGGGCAGCTAATCGAGGCAATCCTGCCGCGGCTGCATCGCTCGCTGCACCAAAGGAATATGTTGATGGCGACTGCTATCAGCAACCAACCAGATGATTCGTCGCATTCAAGCACTCGCCCGTGTCTTAAGCTCGATCGATACTCTATCGTTATCGACCACTGAGCGATGGAAATCCACACTGGGCGCGCTGCTGGGCGTTGCGTTCTGCGGCCTCATCCTTTACAGCATGCCCGTCGCTTCGCACTGGCTAATCGCACCACTCGGCGCGAGCGCTGTTGTGGTCTTCACCTTGCCGCACAGCCCGGTCGCGCAACCTTGGCCGATCGTAGGTAGTTATTTTTTTAGTGCGGTTGCTGCCTTGCTCAGTATGGCTTTGATCCCTCAGCCGCAGGTGTCAGCAGCGGTCGCAGTCGCCGCGACGATATGGCTAATGGCAAGGTTCAACTGCATTCATCCATCCGGAGGGGCCATCGCGCTCTTTATTGTGCTCGATGGCCCTTATGCAGTCGAGCGCATTGGCCCGACTCTTGGGCTGGTCGCGCTCAACGGCGTCGCAATCTTGGCTGCAGCTTTATTGGTCAACAATCTCATACTGGGTCGCAGCTATCCGTATCGTCCAAAACAAGCAGAACGGAACATTCATCTTACTGAAGATAGCAATCCCCTTGAGCGCTCAGGGCTCACGCACCCTGACCTTCAAAGCGCAATGAAAAAGCTCGGCACGTTTGTCGACGTACAAGAGGCCGAGCTCGTCCAGATCTATAGCCTAGCGATTGAGCATGCCTTTGACAGAAATGTCGGCCTGACTTGTGGAGAAATTATGTCACGCGACGTGGTGACAGTAAATTTTGGTACAAATCTTGAGGATGCCTGGAACCATCTACGTCAACACAAAATCAAAGCATTGCCAGTCGTCGATAGTTTTAATACCTTGCTTGGCATTCTCACGGTTGCAGATTTTCTGCGTCAAATTGATGCAACCACGACAGCGGGCGTTGCCGTGCGCATACAGGGACTGCTCAAAAGAACGCCCGGGCCAAATTCTGAAAAAGCAGAAGTCGTCGGTCAACTCATGTCCTCTGAGGTCTATGCAGCAAAGCCCGACACGCAGATTTCTGAGATTCTGCGCCAGATCACCGGAAAAAGTATCCGACACGTTCCAATTGTTGACCAGAAGCGCAGGGTGCTAGGGATTGTCACTCAGTCAGACTTACTCGGAGCCTTATATCAACGACTTGCACTTTCAGTGACACATCACTAAAGATCGCCTTAAGATATCTCAGTAGGACTGTTTATGGTCAAAGGGTACGTAAAAATCATAATTATGATAGACGCAAGAGACGGCCGTGCCGACTAAATAGCCGTCATCCACAATTTTGCGAATCATATTGACCCGTCATCGATGGTCCATCTTTGTTATATGCCGTCGTCGTCAAGACCAATACCGATTAATTCAGGTCGCAGGCGAGTAAGCGAATTTTTGCTGTGCCTGCTCAAGCGAATAATAGCCTTTCACGATATCGTCTGCCACGGCAGCGCGGTCGCGCTTTTTGGGGTCGCCAAACCCGCCTCCTCCCGGTGTAAACACTTCGATCACATCACCGGCAGTCATCGCAATGCCTTGGTCTTTGCTGATGTGCGCCGGTTCGTAAGGTTCGCCATTCAGATAAATGATGATCTTGGTCTTGCCGCCATCTGCCCCACCAAGCGCTCCCGGAGGACCAAACTTTCCGTGATCCATCACCATTGACGCACGCGCGGTTCCGCGTGTTAAACGCACTCGAAAATGAATTCCCATTCCGCCACGAAACTCTCCGGCTCCACCAGAGTTTTGATGAATCGAATACTCTTCAAACACCACTGGGTAAAGCTGTTCAAGCACTTCAACTGGTGCTGATTTAGAGATACCGATCGTCGAACAACCGTTGGTTAGACCATCGCCACCGTCAAAGCCTCCATAACCTCCACCAGAAATCGCATACATCACGTAAGAACTACCGCGCTCTGGATCATAACCACCGATCGCAAGATTCGCGGTCGTTCCGGCTGGGGCTGCAAACAATAGCGTTGGAATGGCCTCGACCAAGGCATCGAACACGGCTTCTGCGATACGCTGACTCACCTCAGCGGCACACCCCGAGACCGGCCGCGGGTACTTTGCGTAAAGAAAAGTTCCTTCAGGGTCAAGCACCTCTAAGGGATCAAAGATCCCAGCGTTGATAGGGACTTCTGGAAAGATATGTTTGATGGCGAGATAGACCGAAGACTTAGTGGTCGCGAGCACACTATTCATCGGACCCATACAAGGGGGGCTGGACTGACTAAAATCAAAGGTGAGATGACCATCACTTTTTTTGATATGCACGTGGATGCGCAAAGGCTCGTTCACGACGCCGTCTGAATCCAAAAAAGACTCGCCCTCATAATCGCCATCAGGAATCTGATTAATGCACGCTTGCATCTGCTGGCGCGAGCGTGCTTCAAGTTCAACGATTGAGGCTTCGATGGTTTCTAATCCATAGCGATCCAACAGTTCAGTCAGTCGCTTTTCGCCGATCGCAAGCGCCGCTGCCTGAGACTTGATATCGCCGATACGTTGCTCGGCAATACGAATGTTAGACATAATGATTGCCAAGATTTCTTCGTCAAGGACTCCTTTTTTAAAAAGCTTGACGGGCGGCAGACGCAAGCCTTCTTGCTCGATCTCGACAGCATGAGCCGAAAATCCTCCTGGCACCATGCCACCAATGTCAGGCCAGTGACCGGTATTGGATAACCATGAGAACAGTTTTCCTTGATAGAAAAACGGTTTCACGAAGCGCACATCCATCAAATGGGTTCCACCCATATACGGATCGTTCACAATGTAAACGTCACCTGGATTCACGCTCTTGGCGCGTTTGATCACTTCTTGCGTCGAGAACTGCATGGTGCCAACAAAGATCGGTAAGCCAAACTCGCCCTGCGAGATCAACTTACCTGTATCCCGATGGTAAATGCCATTTGAACGGTCTTGGGATTCAGAAATGATAGGAGAGAACGCAGCCCGGCAATGTGCTAAATCCATTTCATTACAAACCTGCTGTAAGCCACTTTGAATCACTGAGAGCGTGACCGAATCGATAAGGTTCATGTGCAGATGTCTTTATGATAATTAGTCTGTTTCAAGTATGAAGTGCAACGTATGCATTAGATGAGTTAGATGAGTCAGGTGAGTCAAGTAAGTTCGTTAAGAACATTTGGGCGTCAAAGACTTCCAAATCGCCCTTCTCATCAAATCGTGATCAGTAAGTTACCAAACGCATCATGACGAGCGACATTCGATGGCTCGAGTACGATGGTCGTGTCTAACTGTTCAATGATCGCCGGGCCTGGGATATCAACGTCGGGTAATCTGTCACGCGCATAAACCGAGGTGTCAAGCCAGCCAGCGCCATCAAACCAAACTGGTCGTCGGTTCACTTCAGCGCCGGCAAGCGTTGCCGCTGGTGTTGACTGACTCAACTGAGAGAGAGACGGTACGCGCCGTTTTCCGACAAGACTTGTATTCAATGACGAAAGAACGGGCAGCAGCTCTGCAAGCTCAACTTCAAAACGGTTCCAGTACGCTTTTGCAAAGGCTTGCTGCAAAGACTCAACGGTGGCGTTCTGGCGTAGCAGCTCGACCGACAACAAATGACTTTGACCTTGAAACTGCATTTCGGCTGTATGCAGAATTTCGATATCGGTGACGGGGATCCCATCTTTGGCAATGATGCCCAGGCCCTCCGCGATTTGCTGATCTAAAGCATCAGCAATCTCTGCATCAGTCAACCGTTTAAGAAGACGATTCACAGGTTTGACGAAATCATGCCTGACATCTGCCACCAAGCAACCTAGCGCATTGGTTAAACCAGGACGCGCCGGGATCAGCACAGAGGGGATGCCGAGCTCGCGCGCCAAGGCCGTAGCATGCAGTGGCCCCGCACCACCAAAAGCGAACAGTGCGAAGTCGCGTGGGTCGTGTCCACGTGCCAAACTCACGAGTCGAATCGCACCGACCATATTATGATTTGCCACACGTAAAATCGCGGCGGCAGCCTCTTTTGCACTTAAGCCTAAAGGCTGACCAATTTTTTGTAAGACATGCTCAGAGACATACTCAACGGTGACCGGATTGCTCACTGAAAGCAGCTTTGTGCTGTCAAGCCGACCCAAGAGCAAATTTGCATCGGTGATTGTCGGCTCGGTACCACCGCGGCTGTAACAGATTGGGCCTGGTCGGGCACCTGCACTACGCGGGCCAACTTGTAGAATACCAGCGGTGTTGACGCTAGCGATTGAGCCGCCACCAGCGCCCACGGTATGCACATCTACCATCGGAACATGAATCGGCATGCCGTATTCCAACTCAAGTTCGCTCGAGACTTTCGGTAGGCCCTTTTCAATCAGTGCGACGTCTGACGAGGTGCCGCCCATGTCGTAGGTAATCAAATTCAGAATATTGGCAATGCGCCCGATGTGGGCCGC
Source organism: Alcaligenaceae bacterium (assembly GCA_947378965.1). GTDB lineage: Bacteria > Pseudomonadota > Gammaproteobacteria > Burkholderiales > Burkholderiaceae_B > Zwartia. The sequence goes on from CANCMG010000065.1 coordinate 11,725, forward strand.
AGCCATGACACCAGAGGCGGGGCCCGACATCACTGTATTCACAGCCATACGAGCAACTGAGCGAGCACCGACAGTACCGCCGTTACCCTGCATCACAAGCAGGTCGTGACCGAAGCCCTCTTTCGTCAATTCACTTTGCAGACGTTGGATATAGCGGTCGAGAATGGGCTGCACCGCCGCGTTCACTGCACCGGCGGTACCACGCTCATACTCGCGGTATTCAGAAATCACTTGGTGCCCTACCGTAAGGTAATGATTGGGCCAAACTGTTTTTGCCAATTCAAGTGCCCGCAACTCATGCACTGGGTTTGCATAGCTGTGCAAAAAATGAATCAGTAGCGCTTCGACACCCGAAGCCATCAGCGCTTTGACTGCAGCCAAAAACTGTGTTTCATCCAGAGGCGTCAACACCTGACCTTTGCCATCTAGACGCTCATCGACCTCGAGCCGCAATTCGCGCGGGATTAAGGGTTTGAACGACCCCTTCAGACCATAGGCGGTAGGCCGCGTTCGACGCCCCAACTCTAAGGTGTCGCGAAAGCCACGCGTGGCGATCATGCCCACGCGCGCCACCTTACGCTCGAGAATGGCGTTGGTCGTGGTGGTTGTACCATGCACAATGCTATCGACCGCGGCGAGCGAGACCTCGGTATCAGCCAAAGCCTGCAACACACCAAACGCTTGGTTATCAAGAGTGGTCAGCACTTTAGACAGACGAACCGCACCCGTCACATCATTCATCAGAATGAGATCCGTGAAGGTGCCCCCCACATCAATTCCAACGCTAATTGTCATAAGATCTCCAGAAAACGGGACAGCACTGTGCATGGATGATAACTAAAGTTGCGATAATCGACTCTCTTTTTCGCACTCCAAGGCGAACTACGCCAAGCGGCAACGGAACAAGAGGTCGGCATCAACAATATGTCGATTAGCCCTTGGGGTGGCTTATACGGGCCCGTTGGAATATCAACAGAAGTTGTGAATCGCGTTGCGCTCGCCATGAAAAATGTCGCGGCACGGAAAGACGTACGCGCTGAGGCTGTTTTGGCTCTCTGCATAAAAGCGCACACTATTCCCACCAGATTTTTTCGCCTGATACATGGCTTGATCGGCTGCAGGCGCGTCCTCGAGTTAGAATACCAACGCGCCTTTCACTTGAGCCTCTTTGCGCAAAGAACTGCTCTATTCATGCCTGCTTTGCAGTAATCGGCGTCACAAAAGTGCAGCGTCTACCACTTCGATCCAATGTCGCACCGCGATCTCAGTACCGCTTTGCAAGTGTCCGATGCAGCCAATGTTAGAAGACAACACTACGTCTGGCTTCGCCGCGTTTAGTTGAGACAACTTACGATCACGCAACGCAGTTGAAATCTCAGGCTGCAGTACCGAATAAGCACCTGCCGAACCGCAGCACAGGTGCGTTTCTGTAAAGGGTTGCAACGCCAAACCCAGCTTGACCAATAAGTCTTCACTTAACGGGCGCAGCCCTTGCCAGTGTTGCAAAGTGCATGGCGGGTGAAAGGCCGGGCGTTTAGGCAAACGGGCGGTATCGATCTGGGCAGCAAGCGCCTCGGCCTGAGGTGCTACCACTTCGGCAATATCGCGTACAAGCGCTACGACCTTTTGTGCCTTGGCCGCGTAGATCGGATCGTGCCGTAGATGATGGGCGTACTCAACCACCATGGCACCGCAACCTGAGGCATTCATCACAATCGCCTCAATCTTGCCAGCGTCAATCAGCGGCAACCAAGCGTCGATATTCAAGCGCATCTGCACGAGCGCAGCCTCTTGATCATCCAAATGAAAATTCAAAGCACCGCAACAACCGCCACCTTGCGCCACTTGTGTACCAATCCCTAACCGATCAAGCACGCGAATCGTGGCCGCATCAATCGTTGGCATCATTGTAGGTTGCACACAACCGGTTAACAAAAGCACTTGCTTTGTGTGGCGACGGGTATCTGGACGCACACCCGTTGGGCGGGCTTGCACGACTTTTTTCTGAAGACTCGCAGGTAAAAAACCGCGCACGGCCTGGCCAACTTTATAGGCCGGTGCAAACAAGGGCGAGTTCAAGCCCTTTCGCAACAGAGCACGTTGTAACCGCTGCGATAAAGGGCGTGGCACTTTTTCTTCAACAAGTTTGCGACCAATATCGATCAAGTGACCGTACTCAACCCCAGACGGGCAAGTCGTTTCGCAGTTGCGGCAAGTCAGGCAGCGATCCAGATGCATCTGGGTCGCTTGCGTAGGCTCTTGGCCTTCGAGAAGCTCTTTAATCAAATAGATGCGCCCGCGCGGGCTATCGAGTTCGTCGCCTAGCACTTGATAGGTTGGGCAGGTCGCCTGACAAAAGCCACAATGCACACAGCGGCGCAAAATGTCGTCGGCCTCTTGGCCAAGCTCAGAAAGACGCGCCCAATCGGCAAGATTTGTCTGCATAGGTATCTCGTCAGAGTCCGTGTATTAGGCGGTCGGGGTTAAACAACCCCAGCGGATCAAACTCTTGTTTGAGTCGTTTAACGACGTTTAAAACGCCAGAAGCCAAAGGATGAAACACGCCTTGTTCGGGCATGCTGTGCTCAAGAGGCTGTCGAAACAAAGTGGCATGCCCGCCGGCGTGCTCAGCGACGCGCCGGACTGCTGTGGCTTGAAGCTCTGCCGCCACCCAGCGTTGACCGCCACCCCACTCGCTCAGTGTCGGGCCTAGATTCAGAGCCGGAGTACCTGGCGCAACTGCGAGCCGCCATAACGTGGGCGCGGCAAAAAATGAAAGCGTCTGTTCGCGCAACGCAGCCCAATATTCAAGGGCTTGTGCCTCAGACACGGCTTGCCCACCCATTTTTTGTCGCGCAGTTTTCAATGCGGCGCCGGCACCTGCAAGTCGAACCCTCAAGCAACCCGAGGCGCCTTCTCTGGCTTGCCAAGCAGTAGCCGAAATCGACAAAGGTTGAGCACGCCAGCTGTGACAAAGCGCTAACGCCCGGGCTTCGTCAAGATCAAACTCAAGTGTGCAAACCTCTTGAGGTTTGGGGGCGACCTTAACTGATATTTGGGTCAGCGCACCAAACATACCCATCGAACCCACGAGCAAGCGCGACACGTCATAGCCAGCCACGTTTTTCATGACCTCGCCACCAAACTTCAAGACGTTGCCACTTGCGGTTAACAGGTGCGTGCCCAGCACGTAATCTTTGACGGGACCACCGCTATAGCGACCGGGCCCAGCAAGGCCAGCAGCCACGCACCCACCAAGTGTTGCCTGCGCGCCAAACGCGGGAGGATCGAAAGCAAGAATCTGCTGTGAGGCCGCAAGCGTATCAATCACCTCTTGCAGGGGTGTACCAGCCCAGGCGGTCAAAACCAGTTCTGTCGGTTGATAGTTAATGATGCCGCGTAGCGCACTGAGCTTGAGCGCGACACTAGTGCTCGTGATGTGTGGCACACGACTGTCAATGGTGTTTAGCGCAGCCTTGTCAGTGCTATTCAAGGCATGATTGCCATAAAATTTTTTGGTGCCACCACCTTCAATCAGGATAGTGTGTTTTTGCTGCGCGGCGTCTAGCACTTGCTCGCGTAACTGGGCGATCACATGATCCATAGTTGCCTAAAAACGTGGAAGCTCAGGAAACGCGAGCGCGCCCCCATGCACATGCATTTTGCCGTACTCGGCGCAGCGCCTGAGTGTCGGGATAACTTTCTCAGGGTTCAACAGCCCAGCTGGGTCGAAGGCACGCTTGACTGCAGTAAACGCGTTAAGCTCTTCGCGCGAAAACTGCACACACATCTGATTGATTTTTTCCATCCCCACGCCATGCTCACCCGTGATGGTGCCACCCACTTCAACACACAACTCAAGAATAGCAGCACCAAAATCTTCGGCACGCCGCACTTCGTCAGGGAAATTTGAATCAAATAAAATCAACGGATGCAAGTTGCCATCGCCAGCGTGAAACACATTGGCGCAACGCATGTTGAATTGCTTTTCCATCTCTTGAATCGCACGCAACACACGACCTAGATGACGGCGCGGGATGGTGCCATCCATACAGTAGTAGTCGGGCGAAACACGACCGGCAGCCGGAAAGGCATTTTTACGCCCGGCCCAAAATCGCAAACGTTCTGCCTCAGTTTGCGAAACCTGTAAGCGCGTTGCCCCGGCTTTTTCAAACACTTGCTGCATCCGGATGATTTCGTCAGCGACTTCATCCACCGTGCCATCCGACTCGCACAGCAGGATGGCTTCGGCTTCGGTGTCGTAACCTGCTTTGACAAAAGGCTCGACCATCTGGGTGGCTTGCTTATCCATCATCTCAAGGCCTGCGGGAATAATGCCGGCCGCAATGATTTGCGCAACAGCCTGACTTGCTTTTTCGACATCATCAAAGCTGGCCATGATGACTCTGGCAAGGGCAGGCTTGGGCGTTAAGCGCAAGGTGACTTCAGTGACGACACCTAACATGCCTTCAGAGCCGACAAAGACGGACAGCAGCTCGGGGCCTGCACTATCAGGGGCGAGTGAACCGAGCTCGATAATCTCGCCATCCATACTGACCATGCGCACTTTCAAGACGTTATGAACGGTGAGCCCGTACTTTAAACAATGCACGCCGCCTGAGTTTTCGGCCACGTTACCGCCAATTGAACAGGCAATCTGACTTGAGGGATCAGGTGCGTAATACAAACCAAAGGGGCTCACGGCCTCTGACACGGCGAGGTTGCGCACACCGGGCTCAACCACCGCAATCGCGGCCTCGTGATCAATGTGTTTGATGCGATTAAATTTTGCTAAGCCTAGCAACACACCCTGAGCGTGTGGCATCGCACCACCTGACAACCCGGTACCGGCACCACGTGCAACAACCGGCACGTTTAATTTTTTACAAGTGATCAGCACAGCCTGCACCTGAGCTTCGGTCTCAGGCAGTACGACGGCCATTGGCACAGAGCGATACAACGACAACCCATCACACTCATAAGGACGCGTGTCTTCTGTACGACTGAGCACACAATGAGCAGGTAAGACCTGCAAGAGCGCCTTGACAACGACCGCGGCCTCTGGCGCCGCCACGGCTAAGACTGTTTGCTCTGAAACCGCGTTCATCAAACTCTCCGCCAATACTCGCCGCTCAGGGCAAGAAGAAAATCAACGTAAAACACTGCTCGGTTAAACACCGACACTTAAGCCAAGGTCTGCGACAAACTTATTCAGCACCACGGATCGAGCCTGTCGTCTTGCACTGACACGTCAGAGGCTATGTGCGCTGTCGCCTTGGATGGCTAAGCCCTGGGTTCGAGCATTTTTCCTGGGTTCAGTATATTGTGGGGATCGAAAGCAGCCTTTAATGACCGCATTAAATCTAAGGCATCTTCGCCGTGCTCGTGAGCCATAAACTGCATCTTGTGTAAACCGATGCCATGCTCGCCGGTACACGTACCGTCAGCGTCAATCGCCTGGGTCACCAGCGCATGATTGATTCTTTCAGACTCAGCCCATTCGGCTGGGCTATCGGGGTCAAGCAACATCAACACATGAAAGTTGCCATCGCCCACGTGGCCTACGATCGTGCTCGGAAAACTCGCCTTCGCCAACTCTTGCGTGGCCAGGTCAATGCTTTCGGCCAAACGCGATAACGGCACGCAAACATCAGTGGTGTTTGATTTGCAACCAGGGCGCAACTGCAAGCCAGCAAAATAAGCGTTATGCCGCGCGGTCCAGAGTCGGTTGCGGTCTTCGGGGCGCTCGGCCCATTCAAAATCCATTCCGCCGCACTCTTTCGCCAGCTCTTGCACGGTTTGCGCCTGCTCTTTGACGCTCGCCTCAGAGCCGTGAAATTCAAATAACAATAAAGGAGTTTCGCGCAGCGTCAACTTGCTGTAGCGGTTACCCGCAATCACTGCAGCAGCATCCATGAGCTCAACGCGTGCAATCGGCACACCCATCTGGATGGTTTGAATCACACATTGCACAGCTTCGTGAACGGTCGAAAAATTACACACCGCTGCAGAGACCGCTTCGGGTTGTGGATACAGCTTAACCGTCACTTCTGTGATCACACCCAGCGTACCTTCGCTACCCACAAAGATACGGGTCAAGTCGTACCCAGCCGATGACTTACGCGCCCTACGCGCAGTACGGATCACTTTGCCATCGGCAGTGACGACAGTCAGTGAGACAACATTTTCGCGCATGGTGCCATAGCGCACAGCGTTGGTACCTGAAGCGCGCGTGGCGGACATGCCACCAAGCGAGGCATCCGCACCCGGATCAATCGGGAAAAACAAACCCGTATCGCGGATTTGTTCGTTCAGTTGCTTGCGCGTTAAACCTGCCTGAACTGTCACGGTTTGATCTTCAGCATTTAAGGACACGATTTTATTCATGGCGGTCAGGTCAAGACTAATGCCGCCTTGAATCGCCAAAATGTGCCCTTCAAGAGAAGACCCAGCCCCGTAGGGAATCAAAGGAATGTTGTATTGGCCGCACAGTTTGACCACAGCAACGACTTCGTCAGTGCTTTGCGCAAACACAACGCCATCAGGCAGCATCGACGGAAACGGCGACTCATCTTTACCGTGATGATCCCTCACCGCATTGGCCATTGAAAAGCGCTCGGCAAATTGGCCTTTAAGCGCCGCAATCATTTCGGGCGGCAAAGGGCGCTTTAATGTTTGTGCGGTATGTAAAGCGTTCATGTTTACTGTCCGCTGGTCAGCACAGTGCGACGACGGGCGCGCACCGACTCAGCCAGGCGCTCAAGCACACCAACTGAACTTTGCCAGTCGATGCAGCCATCTGTCACACTTTGGCCATAAACCAGTGTTTGACCCTCAACAATATCCTGACGACCCGCAACCAGATTGCTTTCAACCATCAAACCAAAAATGCGCGCATCGCCTTGAGCGATTTGCACGGCGACCTCGTCGCAGACTGCTGGTTGATTTTCTGGCTTTTTGTTGCTGTTGGCGTGACTTGAATCAACCATGATGCGCTGTGCCAGGCCCGCTTTTGCCATCTCGGCACAAGCCGCCTGAACGCTTGCCACATCATAATTAGGCGCCTTACCACCACGCAAAATGACGTGACAATCTTCGTTACCTGAGGTGGATACGATCGCCGAGTGCCCGCCTTTTGTCACCGACAAGAAGTGATGCGGTGCAGACGCAGATTTCATGGCATCGACTGCAATCTTGACGTTACCGTCGGTACCATTTTTAAAACCAACCGGACACGACAGACCCGAGGCCAACTCGCGATGTACCTGACTTTCAGTGGTGCGGGCGCCAATCGCCCCCCAAGACACCAAATCAGCGATGTACTGAGGGGTGATCATGTCAAGAAACTCACAACCCGCAGGCAAGCCCATCTGGTTAATTTCAAGCAGCAAGCCACGCGCGGTTCTTAAGCCCTTGTTGATATTAAAACTGCCATCCATATCGGGGTCATTGATCAGGCCTTTCCAGCCGACTGTGGTGCGAGGCTTTTCAAAATACACACGCATCACAACTTCGAGCTCACCTTTAAAACGATCGCGCTCGGCTTTGAGGCGCTTGGCGTAATCAAGGGCTGCCGCAGTGTCGTGAATCGAGCACGGGCCAATCACGACCACTAAGCGATCATCCATGCCATGCAAAATGCGATGGATCGCCTGACGCGATTCATAGACGATCGATGACACCTCGGGTGTGCAGGGGTGCTCTCGCATGGTGTGCGAAGGTGGCGCAAGTTCTTTCATCTCGCGAATGCGCAAGTCATCGGTATTGTGTGGCAAAACATACTCCTGGTGCAAAAAAATAAAAGTTAAACTGTGCAAAATTCTAATAATCACCTGCAAATCGGCTTTAGCGCGCTTAACAGCCAGACAGCGCCGCCAACGCTCTACCCTCGATCAAGCCTAGGCAGCAGACACTCAGTGACGATTACGCGGTTCCGCCCACTGTTAGCCCTTCCATCTTGATGGTTGGCATCCCTACTCCAACTGGCACGCTTTGGCCTTCTTTACCGCAGGTGCCTACGCCGCTATCGAGCTTCATGTTGTTACCGATCATGCTGACGCGGTTCATGGCTTCAGGGCCACTGCCAATCAGGGTCGCCCCTTTTACGGGATAGGTAATACGGCCATTTTCGATCATATAGGCTTCAGACGTTGAAAACACAAACTTACCGCTTGTGATGTCAACTTGCCCACCGCCAAAGTTTGCGGCGTAAATACCCTTTTTGACAGACGCAATGATTTCTTCAGGTGGCGTTTTACCCGAGAGCATGAAGGTGTTGGTCATGCGTGGCATCGGCAGATGTGCAAACGATTCACGCCGACCGTTGCCAGTGGCGGCGGTTTTCATTAAGCGCGAGTTCAAGGTGTCTTGCATGTAGCCGCGCAAAATTCCGTCTTCGATCAAAACATTGCGTTGCGTCGGATTACCTTCATCGTCAACGTTTAGCGAGCCACGGCGCCCTTCGATGGTGCCATCGTCAACAACCGTGACGCCTTTTGAAGCCACACGCTGGCCGATACGCCCCGTAAAGACACTCGACCCTTTGCGATTGAAGTCACCCTCAAGACCGTGCCCGACAGCCTCGTGCAATAAGATACCGGGCCAGCCAGCAGCAAGCACGACTGTCATTTCTCCGGCCGGCGCTGCCTGCGCATCAAGATTAATCATGGCTTCGTGCACAGCCTGCTCGACGTATTGGGTCAAGGTTTCGTCAGAGAAATAACCTAAGCCTGTACGACCACCACCACCGGCATGACCGGTTTCGCGTCGACCATTGCGCTCAACGACAACTGTCAAAGACAAACGCACTAACGGACGCACATCGGCGGCTAAGCGGCCATCGCTGCCTGCCACCATGATGACGTCGTATTCCATGCCCAAACTAGCCATGACCTGTGCCACGTGCGGGTCGCGAGCACGGGCCATTTTTTCAATGCGCTCGAGCAAGCCAACTTTTTCAGGCGCGCTCATGGTGGCCAAGGGATCAACTGACGTGTACAAATTTTGCCCGTGACGCGGGTCATCACCGGTGCGTACTTTTGTCTTGCCAGCACCCTGACGCGCAATACTTTTGACCGCACGCGCTGACGATAACAAGGCGTCGGGTGATAGCGTGTCAGAGTAGGCGAATGCAGTTTTTTCGCCAGCGACAGCGCGCACGCCAACGCCTTGCGAGATTGAAAAGCTACCGGTTTTGACGATGCCCTCTTCGAGGCTCCAGCCTTCGCTACGGGTGTATTGAAAATACAAATCTGCATAATCAACTTTATGCGTAAAAATTTCGCCGATCGCACGTGCCATGTCGTTTTCAGACAAGCCCCATGGGTCAAGCAGCAAACTTTTTGCCGTGGCAAGCGAAGCAATAGCGGGGTCAGTCAGTTTCATGAATCAACTTATGATTGGGTAAAGAGTTTGCGATGAGCAAGTGCAGGCAAGGATTGCCGCACTTCAGCTAAACGCGCAGGGTCTATCGTACCGCTTACCACTCCCTCATGCTCGGGTAAAACTGATAAAACCTCGCCCCAAGGGTCAATCAAGATCGAGTGCCCCCACGTTCTGCGACCATTCTCGTGGGTGCCCCCTTGCGCAGGGGCCAAGACATAGCATTGATTTTCAATTGCCCTTGCACGCAAGAGGGTCTCCCAATGCGCGCGACCTGTCGTGTAAGTGAACGCCGAAGGCACCAAAATCAAATCCACTTCGCCAAGCGCGCGATATAACTCAGGAAACCGCAGGTCATAGCAAATCGACAAGCCCAAATGAATCACGGGGGTATCAACCCGACAAATCGTATCGCCAGCCAAAATGCCACGGGATTCGTCGTAACTTTCAGTACCGCGAGTAAAGCCAAATAAATGGATTTTGTCGTAACGAGCGATTTGTTTGCCGCTAGGATCAAAAATCAGTTGGGTATTTAACACGCGCGTCGGGTCTGACGAGACCAACGGCATGCTGCCGCACGATAACCAGATCTTGTGCTGGCGCGCGGTTTCTGAAAGAAACGTTTGAATCGGCCCAGTGCCGGGTTGCTCGGCAATATCTAGCTTGTCAGTCTCTTTGCGACCGAATAAGCAAAAATATTCAGGCAAACCAATCAGTTGTGCGCCATCCGAGGCCGCCTGCGTGATTAATGTTGCCGCCGCATCGAGGTTTTGATTTAACGAGGCTGCTGACACCATTTGAACCGCAGCAACTTTTAAAGGGGCTTTCATGGGTTTTCCTGACAAAGGATTTAAACAGAATTTAAGTCACGAATTTCAGGTATTTAAGCACAGCCATTCATCATACAACCACCCTTGACTGCGGATATATCTGGCCTCGATTCAGCCGACTCTGCGCGCCAACTTAGGGACGGACTCACGTGCAGCGCGTCTAACGTATCGCGCACCAGCGCCATCGTCGAGCCTCGACACGCATCACCCTTAAGTCTTGCCAATATGCCAATTAACACGCTGTCCTAACGACCATTACACATCTAACGCTTGAATTTATCGTGAAACGCTAGGCACTTTAACTATTCGATCTAGACACTTTAACTATTCGATCTAGGCACTTTAACTATTCGATATTGCATCAAAAATATTAATATATGTAGTATCCACAATGAAAAAATATAAAAAAAGTATATAATGGACGCTGGATATCTACTAAAAGGTAATAATCATGGCGAGCCAAAATTACGCAACACTGCAAGCAAAAATTAATAAAGAAATTGAAAAGCTGCAAAAGCAAGCTCTGGTATTGCAAACTAAAAGCCGCAAACCGGTCATTAATAATCTGGTACGCACGATGAAAGAGTACGACATTTCGCCCGATGAACTGGCAGCCGCTTACGGCAAGGTAAAAAGTTCAGCAAAGGCTAGTCGGCCCGCCAAAAGCACCAAAGCCACTGGGGTCAAAAAACCTGTGGCGGCTAAATACCGCCACCCCGCCAGCGGCGCCACCTGGACCGGACGCGGCAAAGCACCCTTATGGGTTGTTGAGGCCGAAAAAAATGGTCAGCCTCGCCAACAGTTTTTAATCTAACGCGTTAATCGATTTTGGCTCCAGAATCGCGCACAGCTTTGCCCCATTCTTGGATGTCCTGATCGACCACCTTCTGAAACTCAGCCAGGTCCATCGGCATGGCTGAGGCTCCTTTTGAAGCTAATTGAGTCACTACCGCCTGGTCGGTCAAGATCTTATTGATCTCGCTGTGAATTTGCTGGCGCAACGCGACGGGCGTTGCGGTGGGTGCAAAAAATGCAAACCACGAATCTAACCCTAACTGAGGGTAACCTGCCTCACCAAAGGTAGGCAACGCGGGCAGCGCCTCTGAGCGCTTAGTGGCTGAAGCCGCCAGCGCTTTCACGGCGCCGCTTTTAATTTGCCCCATCACCGACGGTGCGCTCGCAAACGTACCCTGAATCTGCCCGCTCATCACATCCGTCAATGCGGGTGCGATGCCTTTATAGGGCACGTGTGTGGTTTGAATACCCGCGGCAGAATCAAACATCGTATCGAGTAAATGTGCAACCGAGCCATTACCTGATGAAGCGATATTTATTTTTCTGGGATTGGCTTTTGCATAAGCAACATATTCGGCGATATTATTAACCGGCAAGCTTGGACTGACGACCAACACAAAAGGCAAGGTTGCCAAAGCACCCAGCGGCACTAAGTCTTTCACTGTGTCAAACGGCATGTTTTGATACAACGCCGGATTAATCGCGTGAGTGCCTGAATAACTCATTAACCAAGTGGTGCCATCAGGCGTCGATTTTGCGACAGTGTCGCTGCCGATATTGCCACCCGCGCCGGGTCGGTTTTCAACGACCACTGCGATACCCCAGCGTTTTGAGACCTCTTGGCCCATGATCCGGGCGATCGCATCAGAAGCACCACCGGCTGTTTGGGGCACAATGATTTTAATTTGCTTGCCTGTCAACGCCTGAGGGACTTGAGCAGTTGCGGTGCTGATTAAACACATACCTGCCAATAAGGCGATTAAATAATGCCCGAATGTTTTACCCATCGTGACCATGTGTGATTTCCAAAAAATAAATAAAAGGTACAGCGATTAGACGTCGCTGCACCGGTTAATCTGCCAACACCGCTCAATTTGGATTAGGCGGGTTTGTCGCCCTTTAAGGTAATACGATGTAATAATCTTTTGTAACCATGATAATCATTAATTGGATTATGCAAAGCGCAGCGATTATCCCAAAAAGCAATTGAGCCCGGACGCCAAACAAACCGGCAGGTATATTCGGGCTTCACCTGTTGCTCAAATAAATAGTTTAAAAGCGGCGCACTTTCTTCTTCAGTCCAGCCAGCAAAACGGACGGTGTGACCAGGATTGACATAAAGCGCCTCGCGGCCGGTTTCTGGGTGCGTGCGCACGACGGGATGTTCAGAGTTCAGTTCAGACCGGCCTTTATCTGTTGCTGAATCAGCCAAGCGATCTTCACGTGAATGCGTCACAGCAGCTTTCGCTGACGAATTCACCCCCTTGAGCGTGCGCAACGTGTCTTTCAAGGCGGGCGAAAGGCCTTCAAAGGCGGCGTAATTACTGGCAAAAAGTGTATCACCACCCACTGGGGGTAGCTCGCGGGCAATTAGCATGGTCGCCATCGGCGGCACTTGTAAATATGTTGTGTCGGTATGCCAAACGCCGCCAAAATTATGTTTTTCGTGCGGCAACTTTAATACCGGCACGATGAGCGGAAAATCGGGCAAGCCCTTCACAAAGGGATATTCAATAATTTCGCCAAAGCGTTGTGCAAACGCTTGAAACGCCCCGGGTTCGAGGGGCTGTTCGCGAAAAAATACGACACTGTGTTGCAACCAGATCTTGCGGATTTCCGCAATTTGCGCGTCGCTGACTGGGTCAAGTAAGTTAATGCCCAAGATCTCTGCGCCCACGGCCCTGGATAAGGGACGCACTTCAAGTTGTGTCATGTCGGTGTCTCACGAAAATATAATTTAGATAAACAACTTCTCAGCCGCTTATCATAGGGCAGATTACAAGTTTTTTCATTGTGCGCCCCTACAATAGGCGTTCACACACTAAACCACAACCGTTGACACACTAAACCACAACGTACGCTTACAGCGACGCTAGCTTAATTTGGAACCCATTTCATGCGCACAGACACCGGAATCACCGTTCGTCGGCAAGATTACCTGCCCTTTCCGTTTTCGATTCCGAAAGTGTCTCTTGAGTTTGATTTACAGGCAGACCTGACCTCGGTCAGAGCAGAACTGACTGTCGTGCGTCAGGTAGGCGGGCCCTTGCCTGCTGAGCTGGTGCTTGATGGTCAAGCCTTGACGCTTGTCAGTGTTCACCTGAATGGGTCGCGTCTCAATTCCACGCAATACACGCTCACCGACGAGACCCTCACTATCCACGACATGCCCGAGCATGCCACGCTGCTCATTGTCAGCACCTGCTCACCCGCCACCAACACCAGCATGGCCGGTTTATACGTGTCGGGCAAAAGCCTGTTTACCCAATGCGAGGCTCAGGGCTTTAGAAAAATATGCTGGTTTGCTGATCGCCCAGACGTCATGTCAGTCTACGAGGTCACGCTGCGGTCCAAGCAAGACGATTATCCACTCTTGCTGTCAAACGGCAACCTGATCTCTACCAAAACACTTGACGATGGCCGCCACGAGGCTAAGTGGCAAGATCCATTCGCCAAGCCTAGTTATTTGTTTGCGTTGGTTGCGGGTGATTTCGACTGCCGCGAGCAACGCACCCACACGGCGAGCGGTCGCGAAGTTCTGCTGCAGGTCTACAGCGACCCCGGCACCAAAGAGCAAACGGGCTGGGCAATGGAGTCGCTTGAGCGCTCATTGCGCTGGGACGAAGTCCGCTTTGGCCTCGAGCTTGACCTGGATCGCTTCATGATCGTGGCGGCGCGCGACTTCAATATGGGCGCCATGGAAAACAAAGGCTTAAACGTCTTTAACGC
>CANCMG010000066.1 GCA_947378965.1 Alcaligenaceae bacterium
CGTCTTGACTTCAGCGCTGAGTTGATCAGCAGGTGGCGCAGTGAAATGAACTGTCTCACGGCCAATCGGCCCCGAGATCACTTGCATCGGCCCGGCGGAGTCGTCGCGCCACTTGGCAACACGGATCTTAGATAGGCCACTGCGACCGGTCGGAAACAGTGCGCCATGCCAACTAAACAATCGCTGGACGGTAAGTGACTTCGCACAGTTTTGTGTCGCATCGAGCATCACTTCGACGATGCCTTCAACGTTGCGGTCGACGGGAGTCAGTGCTCCGATGTCTATACCAAGGCGACGAGCAATGGATGAGCGTACCTGCATGGTATCGAGACGCTCGCCCTCAATCTCACTGGTCTTGATGACGTCCTGCGTGAGGGTTTGCAGCCAGGCTTCATCGCGCAGTTTGAAACCGAGTGACTCCATTCGCCCAATCAATCTGCCTTGAGCGTGACGCACCGTTGCCAGACGTACAGCTAGCCTCGAAGAGTCAATGCCCCAGTTTGGCCAATCAGCGCATTGCCAGATATAGGTGGTCACAATTTACTCCGCAAGTTATGCGGATATATTTGCAGATAATCTCCGCAAGCGCAAGGCTTATCTAGCACCGATTACGCGGATTAGTGCTACCACGTGGCCGCGCCAAGGGAACAAGCTTGCCAGATTCGTTCGAAACGCTGGAGTTGGAGAGATGTCGAACAATCAACCCGACTTAATCTCGTTACATGGCCGATCAGTGACTTTCACTTATCTTCTTCGAAATGCTGTCCAACGTAGTCAGGCCACTGCTCTGTGTCCAGGGTGCAAGGGATCTGGACGTAGACATAGGCTTCGCGCTCAGAAGTCATATTCGTTACCGCTCTTGCGTGGCTTGCCTGCGCGCGTAGGGCGGCGCGATGCTTCAAGCGCCTTACCATGAACATCGGTATCGGGGTCGGCAACGCCATCCAAAGATTTTTCGAGACCAAGCGCCCACAACACAGTTACGCAAACGCCGATGGCTGTGCCGGGCTTGCCATGCTCTAAAGCCGCGAGCGTATTTCGGTTAATTCCTGCTTTAGCAGCGAGATCGGCCACAGACCAACCGCGACGAATGCGTGCAACTCGGATGCGCTGACCAAGCTGGGCGATATACTCGGAGGCCTGCACTGGAGTCGTGAAATTGCTCATTATATTAGGCTTATATAAATTTAAAGACTATTATAATAGGTAAATTATTTATATCTTACAAGAACGTGACTTTGACATTTTAACAAGGGCTCAAAGTCAGCGGGGTTGGTTGATGTCATTGTCGGTGTACAACTGCTCGTCAAAGATTATTTGATATAAACGTTTTTATTCAAAATCATATATTTGTAACTGTTTTTTTGGGATCGTAATCGATTCTATGGCTGAGATAGGGTATCGCGCCAAGCCAGTGCCCTCGAGCAGCCAAACTGGTTAAATTCGTTTTGGTACTGCAGCGTACGTCAAAGTTGTTTGCAACCTAATATTTAGATCAATGCAATCGGGTTCTCACAATGTAGTTCATGGCCCAACGAGACAACAGTACAAAACAAACAAAAAACAAACTTACGAAAAATACGATAAACATCCGCTCATTGGTGTTAGACAAACGCTCTGCCGTTAACAAAGAGTAACTCACCACCTCTTTCACGCCCAAGGCTGCCCCCACTGCAGTGGTGGCAGCCACATTCACAAACAGCCTAAAAATGTTTGGAATAATAAGCAAAGCTTGCCGCCTTTGCCCTGCAGCCAGCAGCCTGAAGTAATCTAAGGTTGCATCAAACACACCCGAGATTGACGAGAAGCATAAGCCCACCAATAGAGATATCACAGGCGCAGAAAACAGATTAGTCTCGTCGATCAATACCGTCATCGTGAGTACGCCCAAGGCGATATACATCACAATAAAAACCGGTAACGCTCTAAGAAAGACAAGCACTACCTTCACTAATTTATATAAAAATAATTTCCTATGAACGATACGTGCCAGAGGAATCCCGACAATTAAACCGATCAGCACAGCCAGCAATCCCATCCAGAGATTCTGTAAAAAGGCGTGCAAAAATCCTGGCAAGAATGAAAAGAAATCAAATTTCACGATTGTTTCTTCCCGTGTTGTGAGGTGTCAGCTGGCTTTAAAAAATACTCAAAAGCCTTGTTCGACAGATACATCACAAGCTGAATGGTCAACAAATAAAACACCGCCATAAAAACATAGGTACTGGTGCGTGTGCCGGTAAACGCGGTGATGTTGACCATCACTGACAGTAATTCGGGGGTACCAACAAACGAGGCGATCGGCGTACCTTTTGCGGCATTGATCAGGCAATTTCTCAGCTGAATAAAGGTTAATGAAAAAATGCTCTTGAGGGTTTCGTTAGCCGGCTCTGGGCGCGTGAACAGCGCATCGCGCATCGCCACCGCAGCGTTGGCTCCGTTGCTGATTCCAATCACAAGAATCGCCATCACAATCGTTTGAGCGGGCGTAAATGAACCAAAGCGATTGAGTAACACTGCAGCCACGACAAACAACAGGATAATCGGCGTATTTTGAAAGAGCAGTGTCGCACCGTAACTACCTGCAGCACAGACGCGATTTGTCGAGCGCATCAAAGTAAAAAGGAGTACTGTAAACAACAACACTGCGATGATTCCGCCTGCTAAGATCACTATCGAATTGATCAGCCCTGAAAGAAAAAACTTCAAGGCGATCTGCCCCGTTAGCATCGGCATACTAAATTCAATGCCCAGCGTTTGCGTGAGCCAATCCTCTATACGCTTAACAGAATCGGACATCGCCGAAGCCTCATCTGATAAGTTAGCGGCATCGTCCAAGCACTGAGCGGGCAATCCCTCAGCTATCGGCGCGCACGGCGAAGATCTCCAAAGTGTGTGCTGTTTTTCTAAAAAAGCGGGATTAATATCATGCGTGTGCGCATTCTCAACTAGCACTCCAGACTGGTGTAGTTCGGCAACAATTTGACCCATCACGATACCAAGGGTCTTGTCCTCATTTTTGACGCCCATCCCCATAGGAACATCTAAAAAAGACATTTTCTCTGTCACGATATTTTTAAGGTCGGCAGAGGTATGCTTGCTTTCAAAAGTTGCCCTCAGAAACGTCTGATCATGCGCAACAAACAGGCAATTTCCCTGACGCACAGCATCGACTAAACGATCAGCTCTGTGATAGATCATCATCCTGATATTGTTTTCGGCCAATACCGTTGAAAAAAATGTATTGAGCGGCACACAAACTGTCTGAGTTCTTAAATCCGTTAAGACAGAGACCGGCAAACGCACTGGGCCAAACACACTGCTGGGCGAGGAATAGTAATGAGGCTTAATGAAAGTCACGATCTTATCTCTGGCAACAGTGTGACTCATCGCCGCCAAAATAAGATCGATCTCTCCGTTGAGCAGTTTTTCAATCCGATTACCCGCGTTCACGGCGACGAGCCTTGGCTCGACGCCCAAACGTCGAGCCACTAGCTTTGCCAAATCAGCCTCAAAACCAACGAAATCGGCCCCTTCGCGCACAGACATCGACCTGTAATCGCTACGAACACCAATTTGAATTTTTTTGTTACACAGAATGCGTTGCAACGCATCAAGCGTTTTTTGTGCAGAGCAATCTGCCTGCTTCGCCTGCGAAAGTGTCTGATCCAACAATTCAGTCAACGTCGAGGCCGAACTCACCGAAAGCGCGCAAACAAAAGATAAAAGGGCAAATACCGCCCTACATACGTTAAGTGCTCGTAGCGTCATTTGAGTTTTGGGTTATCTCAATCAAAAATCACTTCGCAGTGTTTTTTATAATCTATGAACGGCATTTTGATGCATTCACTAAACTACGCTATCAATATCCTGCTCAAGCCGCGGCGATTGTTCTTGTTGCAACGGCGTCAAGACCACCGGCTGCTATTCAATCGCTAGTCCGGTATCCTTACCTAGACGCTGCCACTTATCGATCTCGCTCTTAATTAGCTGATCAAATTGCTGTGAACCATATGCGGCTTGCTCAATGCCATATGTTTCATACTGACGGCTCATGCTCGGATCATTGACAATCGCCACAAATTCTTTTGCCAGAATTTGTACAACCGGTTTAGGCGTTGCAGCTGGCACCAACATACCGTACCAACCCGTAAACGCAAAACCATTGACGCCACCCTCGGATATCGTCGGGATTTCAGGCGCACCAGGATGACGTTCTTTGTTGGCAATCCCCAGCGCTCGCAGCTTGCCCTCTTTGATCTGGGGATACGCCACTGATAGGCTCATCCACAAGGCCGACACCCGCCCTTCCATCACATCGATCATGGCTGGTGCTTCGCCTTTGTAGGGGACATGCAAGCCTTTGATGCCTGTATCTCGCTGAAACAACTCCATCGCGAGATGTCCCGTCGATCCAACACCTGCCGATGCGTAACTCACGTCACCAGGTTTAGCCTTGGCCAGAGCAATAAATTCGCTCAAGGTCTTGGCTGACAAAGTCGAACCCACCACCAACAGTAACGGAAAGCGCGCAACAAGGCTGACGGGGGCAAAGTCGCGCAAGGTGTCGTACGGGGTTGCCCTACTGTTCAAGGCCTGGCGAACCGCGGCGGGCCCAAGAAAAGTCATGATGATTGTGTAGCCGTCAGCGGGCGAAGCCGCCGCCGCGATCGTACCGACCACGCCGCCGGCACCCCCTCTATTTTCGACCACAACGGGTTGCCCAAGCCGCTGCTCGAGTTTGAGCGCTAGCGTGCGCCCGAGGCTATCGGTGAGACCCCCGGTTGCGACTGGGACAATTAACCGAATCGGCTTGATTGGAAACGGCGGCTCTACCGATTGTTGTGCGAACACAGGGTTCACACAAAAGGACAGTGTTGACAACACGGATGCAATAAGAGAATTCAGCTTCATGCGACCGCCTGTATATTGAGTTCGACTCAAACGAAACTAATTACGCCTTTCATTAAAGCTCGGGGATGGGTACGACGCCTTCTGGCAGCGGAGAACGATTGACATTCAAGGCCATTGCCACCATCACGTAATAGCCGCTTACCACCATCAAATCGACAACACCTTGTTCGCCAAAAAGGTTGAGCACTGCGTTGTAATGTGCGTCGCTTACGCTGTGACGGGTATGTAGTTCATGACAAAAATCATACACCGCTTCTTCATCGGGTTTCATCTTTGAAGGACGTTGCCCCTGCGCAAGTTCTTCACCCACTAAAGGATCGAGCCCCTCTTTGAGGGCCAATCGCAAGTGTGCGTACCACTCGTATTGGGCGGTCCAGGTGCGAGCGGTAATCAGAATCGCTAGCTCGTTTAAGCGTTTTGGGATGGTGCTTTCAAAGCGCAGATATTCTCCGACTTTGCGCATACGCTCAGCCAAAACCGGGCTTCTTAAAAAAACGTTGAAGGGAGCCCCTAAGCTGGTCGCCCCCTGCACCACACCCTTGCTACCGGTTCCTGAGATGGGGCCCGCCATCAGCGAGTTGAAATAAATCTTTTGCTCGTCAGTCATTTGATCAAGGTGAATGCGAGCAAAACGTTGTTCGTCTGTCGAAGGATTTGACATGTTTAGGGTCTCGAGTATCAAAAACTACAAAATTGCAGCAAAGTGCGTACTAAAAAATTTACTGTGATTTAGTTTACTCTCACTCGGCATCAGCTCGCTCAACATATCCCGCTTCACGCTGACTTCGAAGCGCCAACACAAACACACAATCGATCTCGGATACGTAGCGGTATGAGGCAAGGTAGCCTTTTGCTCGACGCCCAATGACTAATTCTCGCTTGCCGTTAGCGACTGGACGCCCGATCAACGGGTTTTGTTCCAGTACATCCAAGGCGGCGATGATTTCGCTGATTGGTTGTGCCGCGTTAACTACCTGGTAGGTGGCTAAGTGCTCAAGAATTCTGTCGACATCCTTCGCGACCTCGGCAGCAAGTTCAATCCGTGGCACGTCAGCGCATCAACTTTCGGGCAATGGGTCGTTTGGCTTGCTTGCCGGCAACACACGTTTCGAGGTATTGCCGCATTTCGCTCCAGGGAATCGTTTTCCCCGACGAGACAACTTCGGCATAGCGATTTTCAGCAATTGCATCAAAGTCTGCTCGTCGCTCGGCTTGCTCAGTTTTTTCGGCAATGGCCTCAAGAATAAAGCCATGTGCTGTCGTGCCGGCGCGCTTTGCCAACGCGGCTACACGGCATTTCAGATCATCAGACAGGCGAATTGTGGTCGTGGACATGACGAAGGCTCTATGGAAATAATCGTGCTTTACTGTAGCACAATAGTGCTACCTTGTACGGAAATTTTCAAGCGAGCTATGTAAGAGTTTTTATTCCCACTCAATCGTCGCAGGTGGCTTACTAGATACGTCATACGCCACGCGATTAATACTGCGTACTTCGTTAATAATGCGTGAGGTCACTTTGCCTAATAGTGGATATGGCAAAGGCGCCCAGTCAGCAGTCATAAAGTCTGACCCTTAAAAAGCCAAAGTTGGTTGCATTACTAGCTACCGAGATATAGCAAGACTCGATCGGTAGTCCACGTGCCCACGCCAGTGCCAAAGAAGTCCGCGTCTTCAGTCCAGACTGGACAACCCAATGTCATTGCACAAGCCAACACAGGCCAGTCATCCGCATCACGAACTGCGATGCGTTGCAAGGCCTGCTGTTGCATGCCTGCATAGAGTTCTGCATCAATGGATTGCACAACACCCTCAAGTCTATCCAGCACCAGCATCGATGCACTGGAATCAACCCCACGCTTTTTTAACAGCGCGGGCAGATACTTTCGCGCATCTACGTAAGCAACATCGGGAGCAAAAAATTTGACCGTTGATACGTTGTCAAATATCAGTTCACGCACTCGTTTTCCTAGCACCGCACGAATCAGAATGTTCGCATCAAGAACGATGGCCTTGCCACTCATGCCGCTTTGACTTTCAGCTTTTTAGAGAGTGTGCTGGCTTTCCTGCGTGCTGCTTTGAAGTCTGCAACCACAGACTCAACATCCACGCCCTGCGCCTCAAGCAGCTTGTCCAAGGTCCTGCTGGCTTTTTTCAAGGCTGCGATGTCTGCTTCAACTTGTCCCTGCGTGGGGATGAAGTAGCCAACCGTCTGACCATGCCGCGTGACGGCAACGGGTGTGCTGGATGCGATGTACTCGGCCAGGTCGGAGCGGAACTCGCGTATACCTACCTTTGTCGTTTCCATGTGGATGCCTCTTCGATTGTGAATCTATGTGTACACATTTTACGACAAGATCACCGGCTTGGCAAGTGCCCTCAGCGGACAATCCATGCGGCGGCGTCCACGTCCTGCAGCGTTGCGGAAGGCCTGCGCAACGAACTTTCAGTCGCAGCAAATTGCGCCAACATTCGACGTACACCCTGCTCCGCTAAAAATCAGCTAACCGTCTCGAACCGTTGCCGACTAATAGAAAGTTGGAAATTTCAGGACGCTGCTGAAGGTCTTGAAATAACTGTACATTATTCCCACTCAATAGTTACCTATAAAATATATACTTTAATATCAATATGTTACGATATAAAAAAAGTAATGTGTAACTTTTGTGTAAGTAATTATGTAAAATTCGTCCCTATACTTTTAGGACGAATTGTTAATTATCAAAGACTTAGCATCGCGCAAGTTACACAAAGTGTAACTCTAGCCTGAGGCGAATATGTACCTACACGCTCTCACTCTTGCCCTCCAAATGACTCTCGCGCTTTCTTTGTAAGCTCAAGAAGAGTTTCAGTTTGTTGCTCTGTAATATCAGTACCAACACGAATTCTGTAAGCTCTTGAACGAGAGTTATATTCAAGTGTCTCAAGCCCCGCATCCTCAATAAGTTGATCGTACTCTGCCAGTTTGGGCAATCTGAAAGTCATGTTTATCGCTGCTTTGCGAGGCCTAAATGTCACAAAATTCAACGCGGATCTGTGGATGCTGAGTCCGATATAGTGTTTGTTGTACTTCAAGGTAGCATCCGGCTCAACTTTATTCACGATAGTCATCAATTGATCAACAACTTTAAGAATTCGTTCAGAACTCTTTACTATCCAAGATTGTCTATCCGCCGCCTCTTCAACTGGCTCGTCTTCGTCCTCCAGTCCATAAACAACTTCATCAAGAACTTTCACAAAAGTGAGATGGACTTGTCCATTGCTTTCGTAGGCCGTCATCTTTATAGCGATCAAAGGAATATTACCGTTGAACAATGAAATCACATTGAGAAATCTGCCAGTAATTTCTTCAGCCACAATAACCGCAGCATGTTCATACCGTGGATATCGTTTTCTTTCATTGTCCCAGTATTCAATCGTTCTAATAATATGACTTTCATCAACTGCGCCAAGTTGAATTTCAACTTCGTATCGTTTCAAGGTTTCCGGATCTTGTAATAACAAATCCAGTCGCCCAGCACCATCCTGTCTACGCTCTCTGTCACGCAGAATCAAATCACCTAACTCAAGGATAGATGGATCTTTTGCTATTTCACTTTGTACCCAACTTTCCGTATAAGTCGGGTGTCTTTTTAGAGAGATTTTACGCAGCGTCATTCTTCGTCAGCCTAGGTTATATAAAGCGTTAAGTTCTTTCATTTAATTCACAGTAGATTTTATAAATTTCTTTAGCTAGTTTTGCGTAAGTCTTATTCATTCTTGTTTTGCTTGTATGTGTATACCTATCTCTCAATACATCGCCGTCAATGCTGCGTAAAGCTCCCTTTTTGCCAGCCTCGTCTTTAACGATATCAATTCTTCTCTGTAAATCCGGCGGTAGCTCTTTGCTATTCATTTTGTCTAAAAGTAAACAAGCTGCTGTCACTCTACTTCTAGCATCACCCTCTCCGTACACAAGAGCATTAACGGCTTCCCACAGTTTGTCGTTCTTAATGAGATGTCCTTCGTTCATATTCTGTCCATTTTTTAGGCTTTAGAGAGCCCAACAGTCATATTCAGATAATCGGCCTATAGCCTAAGCTATGTTTTGATACAAATGCTGCTGAAAATCAATGAATACTCGCTTGATTTCGTCAACATCACCCAATACAGACTGAGCCTCATATACGCCGCCATACTTCGCATTGAGAGTTGTGCTGAGCTTAGCGATATCTAACTCGTCAACACCGTCTTGTACATAGTTACGCAGGACAAAGCTAATGAAATCACGCTGCTTTTCATTTAGAAAAGCGTAAACATTGCCCTGAGCGTTTGCTACACGCTCGGCGCGAGTTATGGGCTTACGGGCATAGCTGATGTACTCCAGCACATCAAACAAATCACAGCTGTCAGCCTCAATCATCTCTTGTAACTTTACGAGATCTACTTTCGCACAGCCGTGTTGCTCTAGCTTTCTCAGTAACTCGTTGCGTGTAACAGGATTAGCCCATAATTTGCGTAAGGTATCTTCGGAACCGAACAACTCTGGCAAGTTCAGCGTGTTGAACAATCGCTGTAAAAACTCTTCAGCACTGATCGGCTTTCCGTCCACATAGAACAAAGTGCTGCTCATCGTCTGTATTTCACGCACTTTACCGTCGCTGAGCCGAATCTTTACTTTTTTCTGTTTGGGTTCGTCGTCACCTTCGTCGCCTCCCTCACCACCTACACTATCTCCATCTTCGGGATCTTTAGGTTTGCGTGGCGTGGGTGGAACTGGCTCTATCGCCTCACCGTCCCATTCAGGGTCGCTAAACAGGTGGTAGGCGTTAACAAAATCAATAATGGTGAAATAGTGCTTGCCTTCAAACAAACGGGTTCCACGCCCGATAATCTGCTTGAACTCAATCATGCTGTTTATAGGCCGCATCAGCACGATATTTCTTACATTGCGTGCGTCCACACCAGTCGTTAGCTTTTGACTGGTGGTAATTATTGTAGGAATTGACTTATCGTTATCTTGAAACTGTTTTAGGTAAGTATCTCCAATCGCACCGTCATTCGCCGTGACACGCACGCAGTAGTCTGTTCGCTTAACTGGAACTTCTTGATTGATCAGATCTCTAACCAGTGCTGCGTGTGCTTGAGTGGCACAGAAAACAAGTGTTTTTTCTTGCTGGTTAATGCTGGCCAGTAGTTCTTGTACCCGCTTACGCTCTCGCTCAACAATAACGATATTCTTGTTAAAGTCTTTTTCTTCGTAGACCTTGCCTTCCTCAACTTCACCGTCTATTACTTCGTCATCTGAGGTGTATACATATTCATCAAGTGTCGTCTGTATACGCTTGACCTTAAAGGGCGTTAAAAAGCCGTCTTGAATGCCTTCTTTAAGGCTGTAGGTGTAGACAGGTTCGCCAAAGTATTTGTAGGTGTCAGTGTTGTCCTTCCGCTTCGGCGTTGCCGTTAGGCCAAGATGGACTGCTGGCGCAAAGTAGTCAAGAATTGAGCGCCAGTTGCTTTCGTCGTTCGCGCCGCCTCTGTGACACTCGTCAATGATCACACAGTCAAAAAAATCGGGTTCATAATCACCAAAGTACGGCTTACCTTCGGCACCGCTCATGAATGTTTGAAAGATCGTGAAAAAGACACTACCGTTCTTAGGTACTTCACCACGCTTGGCAATTTGATTCGGACTGATTCGTACAAGTGCGTCTTCTTTGAACGCACCAAAGTCTAGGTAAGCTTGATTGGCCAGAATATTTCTGTCGGCTAGAAACAAGATCCGTGGAGTTCGCTTCCCGTCTTTACGCAAATTCCAGCGTGATTGAAACAACTTCCACGCAATTTGAAACGCTATGAATGTCTTGCCCGTACCGGTTGCTAATGTAAGCAAAATTCGTTGCTTGTTGTTAGCTACAGCTTCCATTACTTTGTTGACAGCAATTTCTTGATAGTAACGAGCTTGTTTAGTGCCGTTAACATCTTCAAATGGCACCGCATTGAACTTAGCTTGCCATTCATTGCTGTCACCAAATGTCTTGTTCCATAGTTCGTCTGGTGTTGGAAAGCTGCTAACTAGACTTTCATGCTCTTTGCCTGTCGCTAAGCATATTTCGTATATTTCTTTGCCGTTAGCAGCGTAGGTGTAGGCGAGATTGAGTTTGGTAGCGTACTGTTTTGCCTGTGCTACGCCCTCTCCCACCTCCTGCTGATCGCTCTTGGCTTCAATAACTGCCAGCTTTCTATTCTTGTAAATCAGTATGTAGTCAGCTTTAAGTTGTCCTGTGCGTATGCCGCCAGCTCTTATCTCGCCTGCGTTGATGTTGTACTCACGCTGTATACGCGACTCAGCCACATCGCCCCAGCCAGCTTGTTTTAGCTGGGGATCAATTCGCTCCGCTCTTGTATCAGCTTCGTTCATCGTTAGCCCTTCACCAACCCGCCGCTAAACGCTTGATTCAGGATTGATTGCTTGTATAGAGTCCAGTTGTTTAAGATACTTTTGTTAGTTGTCCGGTAGAAATTTAAGCGTTCAACAATAGACGCTAACTTTGAGGCTATTTTTGTTTGAGTTTCAAAGTTGGGGATCTTTACTTGAAAACTTGAAATGGTCTTTCCACTAACATGCGGAACACCTAGTCCCGTCTGCTCACCTACAAGATGCCTAATAAAATTGGAGGAGTTCAAAAGATAAAATAAAAAGTCCGAATTAACATCTTTATTACAACGCAGTCTCATTACTCGTTGAACAAGCAATGACGGCAGATCTTTAGTTTGAACTTGAGCCACTCTCAATCCCGTACTTATTAGCGGACGATCCATACCAAGCACAATGTCATTTACATCTAATGAATACTTGCTGTATTCCGCAAATTTGTTTTTATCAAATCTCTTAGCTTCACTAAAATCAATTTTTTTCGGACTAAGGTTATCGCCTCTTAACAGCGGTATGTCAGTTTCGTCGTTAGTGTACTCATTGCTCTTAAAAGCAAAGCCAGATAAAAGATGAGCGCAATTACCTAGTTCTTTAACTATGCCATCGTACTTAGTCTCCAACTCATTCAGTATTTGCGAAAATAGTGCTTCAGCGTTCTTAGCGTTTTTCTCAGCCGCCGCCGTAGCTTTGTCTATCTCAGCAAAGATTGCGTCAAGTTTTGCGACTATCTTTTTTTGAGTAGCGAGCGGTGGAAATGGAATTTTTAAAGTAGCCAACTTTCCGCCTGAAAGCTCCTTAAAGGTCGCACCCGTACCCATATCATTTAGTGTTTCTTTTGAATAGCTTAAGAAATGATAAAGATACTCAAAGTCAAGCGACGCAGCAGGCACTAAACCTTTACAGCCTTGATTAGTTGCCATCAATTCCTTATTGATAGCCAAGTGTCCTATGGGCGCACGACTTGAAAGGATAACGGAATTCACTGGCAACAATCTAGCAGAAGAATTCTTCATACCCTTTTCTGTAATTTTTCTTTCAGTACTTGATATCTCTCTTGAATTAAGCTTGCCCATTTCCTTAGGCGTAATCCAATTCAAATCTCCATTCCAGTACTCAGAAACTTCAGACTTAGGTGTGCCACCATTGACTATGGAACAAACATCACCAAGTGCTACAGAGTTCCAACTCACAGCAACAACTCCTTAATCGCCGCGATTGCTGTAGCCGCCTCTAGATCTAGCTCTTCAATTTCCAGCAATATCTCTTCTGGCGTTCGCTTGTCGGTAGTATCTTTACGATTTGGATTCGTTGCTGTTAAGTCGTAAGTTGACTTATCAATATCAGCGATAGCAACGCACCACGAGTTCTCTGTATCTGCTTGTGTAGCTGAAAGCGTGACAAACTCTTCTAGATCTCGTTCGTTAAGACTGTTTGTTTTACCAAGATTGCGTGACAAGTTCAGCGAGTAGTACCAAACTCGTTCAGTCGCTCTACCTTTTTCAAAGAACAAGACTACCGTCTTGACACCAGTACCGGTAAACGCACCTTGCGGTAATTCAAGCACGGCGTGTAAATCGCACTCTTCTAGTAACTGTTTTCTCAACGCCACGCTTGCGTTATCTGTATTACTGAGAAATGTGTTCTTAATCACAATGCCGCAGCGACCACCGACACGCAAGATCTTAATGAAATGCTGTAAAAACAAGTAGGCTGTTTCGCTAGTGCGAATCGGAAAGTTCTCTTGTACTTCTACACGCTCGCTGCCACCAAACGGCGGATTCGCCAGCACAACATCTACTCGGTCTTTTTCTTGTATGTCAGCGATGTTCTCGCCCAGCGTATTCGTGTGAATGATGTTTGGTGCTTCTATGCCATGTAAGATCATGTTCATCACGCCAATAATGTAGGCAAGTGATTTTTTCTCTTTACCGTAGAATGTTCTTCGCTGTAGCTGCGCAAACTCTTTTGCTGTCAGCTGCTTACTTGTACGCATGTATTCGTATGCTTCGCACAAAAATCCAGCACTGCCCACAGCGCCGTCATAAACCGTATCGCCAAGCTTGGGGTTCACGATCTTAACGATTGTTTTGATCAGTGGACGGGGCGTGTAATATTCACCGCCATTGCGTCCGGCGTTGCCCATGTTTTTGATCTTGTCCTCATAAAGGCTAGACATCTCGTGCTTTTCTTCGTTACTTCTAAAGCGCAGCTCGTCTACTTTGTTGATTACTTCGCGTAGGCTGTAGCCGCTTTGTAGCTTGTTCTTCAGCTCGTTGAAGATCTCGCCGATCTTGTATTCAAGTGTGTCTGCGCTGTCAGCACTGAATCTGAAGTTTTTAAGGTACGGAAATAGCTTGTCATCAACAAACGACTTGAGATCTTCACCAGTCAGAGCTGTGTTGTAGTCAAGCTTGCCTTCTGGTGTCTTTGGAGCTGCCCAAGTAGTCCATGCGTACTCGTTGCTAAGAATGCGCTGATAGCGATCACCGTTAAGCTTGGCTGCTGCCTCGCGGTCTGCTTCAAAGTCATCTAGGTATTTCAAAAATAAGACCCAGCTGGTCTGCTCAATGTAGTCAAGCTCACTGCTACAACCGGCGTCTTTTCGTAGCGTATCGTCAAGGTTGCGAAAGGTAGTTTCAAACATGTATTGGTCTCAATGCCGACTGTCAGCGTTTTATTAACTCTATCTTAGCCCAGCACGCTCAATATGTGGGCAGCTTGCCATTTGAAATCAGCTGTCAACACCCTATTCTGATGAGTATTGATTAACGACTAACTTTGTCAGGAGGCTCATTCGGTAAGACACTAGCTCATTCGCCTATCTCCATTTGAACGGACGAAACCTCTCTCAGTTAGTTACAGAACAGATGCTAATTACGCGGAACTTTTGCCTGCCAATCAAGACACCGCTTATTAAGTTTGTGAAGATCGGCGGTCACTTCGCCGCTGGGTTGCTTGCTTCAAACGCTCAGGTTCTGTATAGATTCGCTCAAGCAATAATGCCGTGAAATCTAATAATTCGTTAGCATCATCTGCTGTTAGAGTTCCTGCGTGGGCGCCGTCGTTACCATCATCTTTTATACATGTAGAAAGATCTCTCAAACTATCTTGTAGTAAACCTTTTTCAAATAGCCAAGGCAATCGCAATCCGAGATCTCTTCTGATTTTTGAGTTTAATCCAGGCGTCTCTTCTGGGGGCAACATACCTTTTGTAGCCATATCCACGCAAAGGCGGAACATAGTACCCGCAGCATTGAAGCAACCTACAGCTAAACAAGTAGCTCCTTCAATGAATACTGCCTCAACGCTGGCAGGAAGAAACTGAGGTGGCGCAATCGTCGCAGTATCTTTCAAACCAATAAATGCCTGAACTTCTGTATAGTTATTCAAAGCATTTTTCATACTCAATAAGCCTGTGAGATGGACTTTTTGATAGTCACTATCTCTCCTCTCAGAAAGTACAAATATCGTTGAGCGTCTACACTTGCGACAGATAGAGAATGCTTCATACCAATTTTGCCACCCATGATCTTTGCGAAAAATGTTTACCGATTCAACATCAAATGTAATTTGCTTGGAGGCACAACGAGGACAATTCGCAACCAGTACTGACATAGCACTCCCGATAGACATTATTGAACTAACGCCACAGCATATCAGCGTCATTTTTTAGTTGCCAATAAAAAACTGATCCAGTGCGTGACACCCATGCCACCCCGAAATTACCTTTAAAAGCTCGTCAATACAACCCCATAAATTAGGGATTGTTAAAAGGACAATAACAGATGTTCACTGAGGGGAATTGATCTCACTGAGGAATTTTAAATATGGAATCGGAACCTAATAAAGTGGACAAGCCGCCGTCAGTTTGGTATTTGTTTTTTAAAAACAGATCAATTCTCGGTCTCATTATTGGGCAGTTTTTTACAAGTAAAAACAATACAGCTGCTGTTATCGCAATCGCACTGGTAACAACACTTTGCTGGCTGGCTCTTAATGGTAATGAAGATATTGTGCCGGTTTTAAGTAATGTTATTTTCGTGATTATTGGCTATTACTTTGGTGCTAAATCTTCTGAGGCATCTGAACGCGACTCAAATTAGATGTTATGGCTTTAAGCTACTCTCGCACTACCGCTCCGATACGGCGGTTCGCAAACAGTTAAAGAAAAAATCCTTGGTATTTAAAAGAGAATTCTTTCTCTTGTCGCGGCATAGGCGATATCAGATTATGGTGTGAGCTACACACTCAAATCAGCCACTCCTTTTAATCACCTTCTAGCCGAAGTCGTCTTGCCACTAGTGATTCCGTCATT
This sequence comes from Alcaligenaceae bacterium, assembly GCA_947378965.1. Lineage (GTDB taxonomy): Bacteria > Pseudomonadota > Gammaproteobacteria > Burkholderiales > Burkholderiaceae_B > Zwartia. The sequence goes on from CANCMG010000066.1 coordinate 15,645, forward strand.
GAGCCGTCATCATATAACCAATATGAACTGCCACTGACAGCCACCCATTGGTAACCCATACGCCTAACAGCAATTAGGGCAGCAGCGCTAGAGGACAATGTTTCTCCCTCAAAATTGACCTTGCCATCTGCGACAACTTGACAGGTTATTGCTGTATCCAACGCAAAATTCAGTGTCGCGCCAATCGGGATATTCAATTCACTGAATTTGAGCCGTGCTCGTCGCTCACCAGCCACAGCGGCATTTCTCATTGCTTGGATGTCCTCGGCGTCATCAACAACATCAAACCGAGGTGTGACATCTCGTAGCTCCGCTAGTTGAATAGCCTCCCGTACTTGATTTGGATCTACGCGGAAGAACTCTCGGTTCTTGCGTATGCGCTTATCCACAAATATCCGATGAAGGCGCCCCTCAACTAAAACCGAATCATTAACCTCAGCGGCGTGAAAACACTGAAAAGGTAGTGGCACACCAGTGGTGTCAAGCTGCCTTATGCGTTGCTCTATAGAGGTGTTTGTGTGTCCGATCTTCACCAACCCTTCCATTGCTTCATTAATTAGTACATAAACAATTTCAGGCATCACCGTGTCTCTCATTAGATACTTTAGAAAACCAGTTATTCATACGACCCAAAGTAGTCGCAGACAGTGTATTTTTTAACAACGCTAATAATCAGCCTTTTGTTACTTGGATATTAAACCAGCGTTGAATCTGGTGAGCACTGGAGTCCGTGAGTCAGGCTGTCAATCCCGTATTTTTGGGATAGTGGTGGCATGGCCAGTTGGGGATGTGTGTATCACCAACTGAGGCAGCAGCGCAACTATGATGGAGCTGCCTTAGTATGGCCACTAGCCACTAGACACCCTGTTATTCCAACGCAAACCGGAGAGAACAATGCCAGACCATGAACTCAGAGACGCGAAGAATCAATACCTCGGCAAAATCTTGACTCAGTCAGATGGCCGGTTGGTGATTAGAAACGCGAAAAACGAGAGTTGCGGAATTTATGATCCAAAAACCAATGAAACCCGAAATAATAAAAACGAGTTTTTTGGCAAAGGAAACTTATTAACGCTTTTACTTTGACTGATCGTGTTCAGGGGCGGTATGGGGTTCTTGCGGGTTAAGTGCCATGCCGATTAACCTCTTTCGCTGGCGCTAAATTGACGGTGCCCAGCGAAAATATCACCCGTCCCCGCGATGCGGTTTTTGAACACGCTTTAATCGGTAATTTTGCTAATAAATTACTAATCAAATATTGGTGACACAAGCATTTTTCGCGAGTGTCGCACTGAGTTACAGGTGTTATTTCGTGGGTACGGCGGTGAACTTGGGTATTTGATTTTGATTTTCCCTCGGTAAACATGGGCTGAACAAGTATTTGCTTTTCTCTGAACTAAATAGAGGTTCACAGAGAGGCTGTTCACCTATGATGTTAAACAAATTTCCACCACACACGACATTACCCGCAATCCTACGATTTTTGGATTCGTGTCCCCGCTATAGCAAACGCAATCGTTGCCTTTATGCGCTAAGACAAGTGCTTCGGATCAAGGACATTGCTGCCCTACGGGTATCTGATGTAATCAATCAAGACGGGACAGTCAGGGATTGCTTTATTTCTCAGATTGACGGCGTTCGCGTTCAATTTGATCGGGACATGAGATCTGAAATTCAGAGATATTTGAGGTTTCTTTATTCAGTACCCGCTTCAGAGTCCGTTGAGCAGATCCTTGAGTCTGATACAGACATTTCTTTGTTCCCTACACAAAAGAAGAAGTTATGTGGATTTAGTTCCAATACTTTAGCTGGCCACTATAGCTATCAGGATAAGTTGATTCATCAACACTTCCTGCCAAGTTCATGAAACCTAATATCTCTGGGTACTTAAAAAATGTTCCGTAAAATGGCGTGACATTGGGCTGTTGGCTAGGCTTGAGCCTGTACACATACAGGAGTGTCGTCATTTACCTGAGTGATCGTGCGATTGGTCGCTGCTGATAATTGGTCTATTGAGTTGTGTCTGGGCGTGACTAAAGAATGACACTCGCAAGTATCAAAAAAATTTCTGTCTTAGTCTCTCGTCACCTATAACCTGTATTCCGTGGTCGGGGCAATTCAGTGACGAGTAAAGTTTTTACAAACTAAATGACTTAGACATAACTACTTTGGAAGACCCACTTCCAAAAGTAGTGCCCTCAAACCGCTGGCAGTATCGTGAAAACTCAGCCTTATCCCTAAGAGGCTCGGCATAGACAGTAGTTTGTAGCGATTGCTTCAATTTCTTAGCGACATTCCTCGCCCAAAGCTTCCGAAGACGATCAATGAACTGATCTTTGTCTACGCCTGCCGGATACTCAAGCAAAGCGTGAAAATGACCAGCCACACCAAGGCTTTGCTCTCCGCCCAAACAGGCAACGAACTTGAGTGTTTTTTTGTGTGCTCTTCTGAGTTGCGAAATAGTCCAGTCAAGTGCCGTTTTGACTAGCTCTATTGAGTATGTGGCGGATTGTGACCAAGCTGACTGTGAAATTTGAGATCCATTTTTTAAACAGCCATCCACCCTGATAGTCAGGGCGGCAATATTGTCTAGATCGCTAGTTAAACTTTCTTCTATCCATTGGGTGATTTCATTTTTCTTCATCACCCTATTTAGAGAAAAAAACCAAATACTCAGTTTTTCTTGCTGTTGCGAAACATCCGTTTTTCAACAGTCAATATTGTTCATCCCTATAGTGTTGAAAAATTAGTATTTGACATTTCCAACATGTTAGATATAAAATACACTGTTTTCCAACACTTTTGAGGTCTTTATGTCGCGACTTTTTGCTTATGCGAGAGTGTCAACCGTTCAACAAGTCACTTCTAATCAAAAAGAGGAAATCGCAGCTGCTGGCTACGACATTGAAGATCATCGTTTCATTGAGGAACAGGTTAGCGGCTCAGTTTGTGCGTTTCAGCGCAAAGGATTCAAAAGCCTGATTGAAAAGCTTGAGACAGGCGATACGCTAATTGTTTCAAAACTTGATAGGCTGGGTCGCGACAGTATTGATGTCCAGAAGACCGTTGAATATTTCACACAGCACGGTATTCGCTTAAAAGTGCTCAATCTCGGCGATGTTGATGTCACGAGCAGCACTGGCGCTCTGATGGTTCGTGTTTTTGCCGCTTTCAGTGCTTTTGAAAAGGATATCCTCGTAGAGAGAGTTCAGAGCGGGCTGGCTCGGGCTCGTAAAGAAGGAAAGACCCTTGGCCGTAAGACTAAAACTACTGCGGCACAACGGAAAACGATTTGCCAGCGTCGTTTAGTGGATAAAGTCTCGGTGTCGCAGCTGGCCAGAGACTTCAACATCTCTAGGGCAACTATTTTGAGCATCGTTGCGGCTGAGGCTGCCGCTTAAATCGCCGTTTCAAACCGGCCAAAGCGGTCTCACCGCGTATTTTTACGCCTACCCAGCCCTGTACCTTCACCAGCGCCACAATCGGGCTGAGGAAACCACCCTACTCTAGCCGGTGCCTTGAAAAGGTACAGCAATTCCCGTAAAAAATGGTGTCCATCCCGAAATCGGATCCGTAATGGCGGTTTGATCAAACCCTAGGCATACCACGGTGTACCCCTGTGGCGAAATTACGGTTTTTTGTTGTGAATAGCGTTTCTGAAATTTCCGTTTTAGGCTGGCAGTTCGGCGTGTTTTAACTCGTGACGAGCTGCTTACCATCAACTGTGCCGCAATCGCTCTGGCAGAGCGTTAAGCTTGATTTAATTACAAGATTCTACGATTGAAATCGTACATTGCCATCTTCATCAACTTCGTAACCCACCATTGCGTCCGCCATACGCTTTTCATCTTCGTCTGGGTGACGATAAGTATTTTCAATTTGAGTTGTACTCGTTCCGCACATATCGGCAATTTTGTGAAAACCTAAACCAGCATTTATCTTTTGCGTTATGAAAAAGTGCCTAAAACTATACGGCACTAAATGGCGTTTAATCCCAGAGTCATCGGGAGCCCTGTTAATTTTAGCTAAATCAAGAATCTTACCGAAATGGTAAAGGGTCGCTCGTTGACTTAGTTCTGTTTTTCCATCTAAGCTAAAAACGAGCGAATTCAACGCATCCTTGCCACTCATAGTGGGGACATGCTTGCGTATGATTTTCTGCCAACCCTCAAAATAGCCCTTATCTAAACAAAAAAAGTTTCTACTTGTTCCAACCTTGCTCGTTTCAGCCCTGACAGTTATGTTGACCTTACTAGCTTGGTTTTCTTCGGGATTGTTCACTATAAAAAGCAAATCGCTCCACCGTAATTGCTTCTGCTCCCCTGTGCGGAGGCCGGTCAGACTAGCAATCATTAAATAGTAGCTAACGCATAACCTTGTTAACCATTCTTTCTGCTCCAAGCGATGTTTTTCTTTGTCACAGTAATCACCTAGGCACCTCTCAATAGCCTCAACTTCATAAGGATAAAAAGTGTTTCTTCTTAAAGTTTCATCTTTTCTATCAATTCTTTTTAGCTTTTTAAATTCAAACTCGTCTATCAAAGTTTCATTGTGATTATGTAGCCATTTCATCATGGTGTTAATCGTGCTCATTTCCTGCTTGAGCGTTATCGTCTTCACAGGAGCCTTTTTTTTGTTTTTATTTCGCTCTAGGTAGTAGTCCTCACACATCATTCGGTGTAAGTCTTTAAGTTTTGTGTCTCGCTTTATAAAATTTAACCAATGCTCTAAATGCGTTTTAATTGTGCCGTATCTACCTTTCTTTATATTCGTACCTATTTCTTTTTCTTTACTTGCCAAGTATTTTTCTACACCTTCTTTAGCCGTTAGCGAAAAATAAGTTTTCCCCAACTTCATGTTAGCCATTATTTCGTGATAGTTTTCTTTGCCTTTTTCAATGGCAATCATCCTATTTTTAGTGCGTAAGCTTTTTCGTGCGTACTTATTTTCCGCACTAAGCCACATTTTGAATTGCCAGAACTCGCCGCGCCGATATATGACCGCGCTGTCATATATGGCGACTTCGTTGGGCTCTTCTTTAATTAGTCGTTCTCTATTGATCACAGGCGTTTTGCCGCTAGGGTTGTTTACTACTTCTAGTAGTTACAGTTTTGTGTAGGTATTTGTAAAACTGTAACTACAATCCCCTTAAAAATCAATAGGCGAAACTTTAGTGCGTTAAAAGTGTGTAAGTACAATATTCTTATAAATCAATAACTTAGATCTAGGAAACTACTCCCACTCAATCGTCGCAGGTGGCTTACTAGATACGTCGTATACCACGCGATTAATGCCACGCACCTCATTGATAATGCGCGACGATACTTTACCTAGCAAGGGGTACGGCAATGGTGCCCAGTCTGCAGTCATAAAATCAGAGGTTTGCACCGCGCGCAGTGCCACCACGTAGTCATAGGTGCGCCCGTCGCCCATCACACCCACCGACTTGACCGGCAAGAACACCGCAAACGCTTGCGAGGTTAAGTCGTACCAACTTTGTTTGGTGTCTGGGTCGATGGTGTTGCGAAGTTCTTCGATAAAAATCGCGTCGGCGCGGCGTAACAGATCGGCAAATTCAGTTGTGACGGCACCTAAGATACGCACACCTAAACCCGGGCCTGGAAACGGATGGCGGTACACCATGCCGTGCGGCAAGCCTAAGGCCACGCCTAGTTTGCGGACTTCGTCTTTAAAGAGCTCGCGCAGTGGCTCGAGTAATTTTAAATTCAAGGTATCGGGCAAACCGCCAACGTTGTGATGTGACTTAATCGCAACCGCCTTACCTGTTTTAGCGCCGGCCGATTCAATCACATCAGGGTAGATGGTGCCTTGTGCTAACCACTTGGCTTGCTTAAGCTTGGCGGCTTCAACCTGAAACACTTCAACAAACTCGCGACCAATAATTTTGCGCTTGGCTTCAGGGTCAGACACCCCAGCAAGCTTGCCCATAAACTGCTCGGTGGCATCGACATGAATGATGCGTACGCCCATGTTTTGAGCGAAGGTCTCCATCACCTGCTTGCCTTCGTCTAAACGCAGCAAACCGTGATCGACAAACACGCAGGTCAGGCGATCGCCAATCGCCTTGTGGATCAAGGCCGCAGCCACTGACGAATCGACACCGCCTGACAAACCTAAAATCACTTCGTCGGTGCCGACTTGTTCACGAATGCGTGCGATCGCTTCGTCAACGTAATTAGGCATCGTCCAATCGCCTTGGCACTCACAGATCTGGTGCACAAAGCGTTCGAGTAGGGCTTGCCCTTTGACGGTGTGGGTGACTTCAGGGTGAAACTGCACCGCATAAAATTTGCGGGTTTCGTCGGCCATCCCGGCGATTGGGCACGACGCGGTCGAGGCCATGACCTTAAAACCGTCGGGTAAGCGCGTGACTTGATCGCCGTGGCTCATCCACACCTTGAGCATGCCATGCCCTTCGGGTGTCGTGAAATCGTCAATATCCTTGAGTAACTGTGTATGGCCACGTGCGCGAACTTCGGCGTAGCCAAATTCACGGTGATCAGCGTAGCTGACCTCGCCACCAAGCTGCTGCGCCATGGCTTGCATGCCGTAACAAATGCCTAACACTGGCACCCCTGCGGTAAAGACCTCAGCAGGCACTTTCAATGAAGATTCGTCGTAGGCCGAGGCATGACTGCCCGACAGGATGATGCCTTTTAAACCCTGCGACAACTGATTCTTTAAGAACTCGGCTGACACATCACCCGGATGAAGCTCGCAATACACACCGGCCTCGCGCACGCGCCGCGCAATCAACTGGGTCACTTGTGAGCCGTAATCAAGAATCAAAATGCGCTGGTGCATGAAGGATTAACCTGTGTAAATATCTGAATGAAAGACACCGGCAATGATGCCGGTGCGAAAAATAAACTCTGAACGATCAGATCAGCACCTGAAAACAATTACTCTGAACGATAGTTTGGAGCTTCTTTGGTAATTTGAACATCGTGTACGTGCGATTCGCGAAAGCCGGCCGACGTGATTTGTACGAACTCAGGCTTGGTGCGCATCTCTTCGATCGTGGCGCAACCGCAATACCCCATTGAGGCACGCACACCGCCCACCAACTGAAAAATAATCTGCAACACGCTGCCTTTGTAGGGCACGCGACCTTCGATCCCTTCGGGTACGAGTTTGTCGGCGTTGTTGGCCGGGTCTTGAAAGTAGCGATCGGCCGAACCGTCGGCCATCGCACCCAAACTGCCCATGCCGCGATACGACTTGTAAGAGCGGCCTTGATACAACACGACTTCGCCCGGGGCTTCTTCGGTGCCGGCAAACATACCGCCCATCATCACTGACGACGCACCTGCCACCAGCGCTTTAGCCACATCACCCGAAAAACGCACACCACCGTCAGCGATGCATGGCACGCCTGTGCCTTTCAAAGCACGCGCCACGTCTGAGATCGCCGTGATTTGCGGCACGCCCACACCAGCCACGACACGGGTGGTGCAAATTGAACCTGGGCCAATGCCGACTTTGACGGCGTCTGCGCCGGCTTCGAGCAACGCACGCGCGGCAGCTGCCGTGGCGATGTTGCCACCAATCACTTCTACCTTGGGATAATTGGCTTTAACCCAGCGCACGCGCTCGATCACGCCGCTTGAATGGCCGTGGGCGGTGTCAACCACAAGCACATCGACCCCTGCGGCTACCAGTTTTGCGATGCGTTCTTCAGTGCCGTCACCGACACCAACCGCCGCACCCACAAGCAATTGGCCGTGGCGGTCTTTACAGGCTGCAGGGTGTTCAGTATTTTTGACAATATCTTTAACGGTGGCCAAACCGCGCAGTTCGAAAGCGTCGTTCACAATTAACACGCGCTCGAGGCGATGCTGATGCATCAGCTTTTGCGCCTCGGCCAGTGTTGCGCCTTCTTTCATGGTGATCAGGCGCTCTTGCGGTGTCATGACGCTGGTCAGTGGCGCATCCAGACGATCTTCAAAACGCAAATCACGGTTTGTGACAATGCCAACCAGTTTGCGGCCCTGCACCACCGGCAAACCCGAAATACCGTGCTGACGCTGCAACGCGATCGCGTCGCGCACTTTCATGTCGGGGGTGACGGTGATTGGATCGGTGACGATACCGAACTCGTGACGTTTAACGCGCGAGACTTCTTTGGCTTGTTCGTCAGCGGTTAGGTTTTTATGAATAATCCCGATACCGCCCTCTTGGGCCATGGCAATCGCCAAGCGCGATTCGGTCACGGTATCCATTGCGGCCGAGACTAAGGGGATATTGAGTGAGATGTTTCGGGTTAAACGGGTAACCAGTGAAGTGTCGCGCGGCAACACCTGTGAAAACGCAGGCACAAGCAGTACGTCATCGAAGGTGAGCGCAGTTTGGATAAGACGCATATATAGCTCCGGGCGCAAAGCGTGATTATACGATGGACGAACGACTTCTTTTGAGAGGCAAGTAGTGCTAAAAAGCATCTTGCTGATCTGGCGTAGCTGCTTGCGGGTACCTTATCGATAGCACGTAGTTGCTTGCGGGTATGGCTTAGGCACTATTTGCGTAGATTAGGCGGTCGTTTCTGTTGACCAAGCCCCATTTGCTTAACTTTTGCCCAAAGCAGCTTAAGTTTGCCTACTTTTTGACCAACAACAACCAAAACATCTCACAAAACTGACTCATGACAACTGAAAATACCCTGGCGCAATGGCTCGAAGACGAGCAAAAACTGTTGGCCAGCATGCCAAGCGGGCGGAAAATTGGGCTGCTAGATAAGTCAAAAACCGCAAATATGACAGGCATGGAGGTCATGCAAGCGGTCATGCGGGGTGAACTGCCTAATGGCCCGATGGCTGCCACCTGTGGCTACATGATTATTGCGCTATCGCCGGGCGAGGCCACGCTGCAGGGCAACCCTACTGAAAGTGTCATGAACGTGCAGGGTTCGGTGCATGGGGGCTGGTTTGCCAGTATTTTGGACGGCGCAGTCGGCAATGCCATCCACACGATGTTGCCTGCTGGCACCGGTTACACCACCTTAGATTTAAGCGTCAAAATGACGCGCGCCATTGTGCCCGCGCCAGGCTTGAGGGTGCGGGCGCTTGGCAAGATTATTCAGGTGGGCCGGCAAATTGCCACGGCCGAGGGGCGTATCGTTGGCCCCGATGGCAAACTGTATGCCCATGCCACAACGACCTGCCTGATCTTGAGCCACGCTAAAAAGTAAGGGGCTGCAGCACCTAACAAGTAAGGGGCTCAAGCGTTCGATAGATCACCCCTTATTTACCCAGCAACAAGCTGCCCATGTCAATCGAGCAGCGCCGATGTTCTGGGCTGCCGGCAAAGGGGTCGCCCTCAATAAACGGATTGCGCAGTGACATTTGCAACGCGCGCAGATGTAAGCGCAACTCATTGTCTGTCATCTGCCTAAACGTGTTGGTTTGATCCCGTTTTTGGGCTGCCTGTATTGCAGGGATTAACGCATCGTCGGCTGCAGCGTTGAATTTTTCTGGCTCTTCAGAAAATCTAAAAAACTGTCGCACAATAATTTTTAAAACCGTTGGGTTCTTGCTGCGCCATTCTGCGAGCCCGATATCCACAATCTGTGTGACGAGTTCATTGATCCCAACCTGAGGATCATGCGCATCAATCAGCGCAGCGACTTTAGCAATCGCTTTTTTTTGACGCCAAGAAAGTAGACTTAAAAAAATATGGTCAAACGTTTCAAAGTAGCGATAGATCGTGCCAACAGAATAGCCTGACTTGGCCGCTAAATTGCGGGCATTGAGTAACTCAATTAGCCCCTCATC
>CANCMG010000067.1 GCA_947378965.1 Alcaligenaceae bacterium
CACTTCGAACACTAGGACCTTAGAGTTATGAATCAACCAAACGCCACTCAAACTGTGCTTGAGCAAATCGCCGAGCGTATCGTATCTTTTGATCTCAACGCCATCACGCCGCAAGCCATCATGCTGTCTCGCACGGCGATTATCGATACGCTGGGCGTCACACTGGCTGGCGCGATTGAACCTTGCACCACAAACCTGCTGCGCACACCCGGTGTCGCCTCTGCACCGGGCGTCTGCACGATTTTTGGCACGTCGCAAAAGACGTCAGCGCTTGATGCAACCTTTATTAACGGCACCGCCTCGCATGCCTTAGATTACGATGACTTTAGCCAGCCCATGGGCGGACATCAGTCTGCACCGCTGGTCGCCCCCCTGATGGCAATCGCCGAAGAACGCGGCGCCTCTGGCCTTGAACTGCTTCAGTCGTATGTTGTGGGAATTGAAACTGAAATTCGCCTCGCGCGCGGCGTCAACTTCTATCACTACGATAAAGGCTGGCACCCGACAGCCACCCTCGGCGTCTTTGGTGCCGCAGCCGCTGCAGGGCACATGCTCAAACTTGACGCCAAAAAACAAACGATCGCACTCGCCATTGCAGCTTCGTTTGCTTCGGGCATCAAGGCCAACTTCGGCACCATGGTGAAGCCCTTACACGTGGGTCAGTGCGCGCGCAACGGTTTACTCGCGGCGCTGATGGCCGACGCGGGCTACGACGCCAATCCTGAAGCGCTTGAGCACCATCAAGGCTTTTTCAATGCGTTCAACGGCAAAGGCAATTACGACGCCAGTTTGATTTTTGAAAACTGGGCCAATCCCCTAGAGGTCTTAAGCCCTAGCATGGGGCTCAAACAGTTTGCCTGTTGCGGCAGCACCCATCCGGCCGTCACCATGGCGCTTCAACTACGACAACAAGAAACCTTCAGCCCTCAAGATATTGAAAAAGTCGACATCATGCCGCACCGTCGCCGTCTGCCCCACACCAACAACCCAGATCCGCAAACGCCGCTTGCCGCCAAGTTCTCGGTTCAATACGCAGTCGCTCGTGCGTTAGTCGATGGCGCCGTGCGCCTTGACGATTTTGAAGGCGACGCGCATTTTGATAGCAAGGTACGGGCGATTATGGCTAAAACTACTGCCATGCCACATCCCGATATGCCCGACGACTCACCCGATCAATTTGGTGCTGAAGTGATTGTTGCCTTGAAAGACGGACGCACCGTGTCGCGTCGCATCAATAGCCTGGTTGGCCGTGGCGGCGACTACCCCTTAACCAGTGAAGAGTTATGGGAAAAATTCAACGACTGCGCCAAACGTGTGCTGCCTGCAAACGATATCCCTGCCCTGTTCGCTAAGCTCGAAAAGCTCGAACAGATTAAAAATATTCGCGAACTTACCCCGATGTTGGCGAAATTTTCAAAAGCAGCCTGAGTTCAAATCCGCCGAGGCGCTTGATCCCATCCTGGGGTTTACGCACTAGGGCCCCGTCCGTTAGGGCGGGGAGGATACCAAGGAAGCCACATGAACAGACGTTCTTTTGTCCGATCAGCCGCATTGGGTGGTCTCGCGACCATTGGGTTTCCGCTCTTTGCGCAACAGGATAAGTTTCCAAATAAAACGATCAAATTTGTCGTGCCGTTTGCGGCGGGTGGCGGGGGCGATGCGATCGCCAGAATCAGCGGACAAAAACTATCCGAGCGCCTCAATAGCCCAGTCGTGATTGAAAATCGTACCGGGGCGGGCGGCACGGTGGGTTCAGCGTATGTCATGAAGTCGGCACCCGACGGCTACACGCTACTGAACATGTCCGCCAGTTACTGCATTCAGGCGGCGATGGGCCCTCTTCCCTTTGATCCCATTCTCGATATGCAACCTATCATCACACTGGCTCAAACGCCAATGGTGCTGCTGGTGCATAACGACTCACCTTTTCGCAACGCAACCGATCTGATTGCCGCCGCAAAAAAGAATCCCGATCGGTACACGCATGGCTCGGCCGGGATCGGTTCAATCGCCCACTTGTCGATGGAAGAGTTCGCGTATCTTGCAGAGATAAAATTGGTGCATGTCCCCTATAAGGGCTCGTCTCTGGCCATGAATGACTTGCTGGGTGGCAACGTCGATCTTCTGCTTAGCACCTCAACCTTCACCGCCCCCTACGTCAAGTCAAAACGCGTCAGAGCGCTAGGAGTCGCTGGGCAATCTCGTTTATCGATTTTGCCCGACGTCCCAACCTTTGAAGAACAGGGCGTTAAAGATTTCAATGTGGTCGACAGTAAATCGATGGGCGGCCCTAAAGGTATTGCGCCCGAAATCGTTGCCTTTCTCAACGCTGAACTTAACAGCGTTTTAAAAGATCGCGCCGTGTACACTCGACTTGAAGACGAAGGCACAACCGCCGTTGGCGGCTCGCCCGACTACATGCTGCAATTGATTCGCCAGGACATTGCACGCTGGAAAAAAGTGATCGAACTACAGAAAATTACCCCTCAATCGTGAAAAGCAACATGACGCATACCTCTCCCGAATATTTTCCACTGGGCCGTAGCGGCCTATACGTGCCACGCCTCTGGCTGGGCACCATGATGTTTGGCGATCAAACCGATGAAACCGTTGCACGAGAAATCGTAGCAACCACCCGCGATGCGGGCTACAACGCCATCGACTCGGCAGATAACTATGCCGGCGGTGAATCTGAACGCATGGTTGGGCGTTTAATCGCCCAAGACCGTGCACGCTGGGTGTTAGCGACTAAAGTCGCCAACCCCATTGGCAAAGAACCAAACGACCGAGGCACCTCACGGCGTTGGCTCATGACCGAGATCGACAACAGCCTCAAACGCCTTGCCACCGACTGGATTGACGTTTACTACATGCATCGTGATGACGAAGTCACCCCGATGGAAGAGACTCTCTCGACCTTTGCCCGACTCATTGAGCTTGGCAAAATTCGCTATTACGGGGTGTCTAATTTTCGCGCCTGGCGTATTGCCCGCATGGTTGAGATGGCTCAAAAAATGGGCATCCCACCACCGATTGTGTGCCAACCGCCCTACAGCGCTGTCACGCGAATGATTGAAACTGAAGTGTTGCCCTGCTGCGACAACTATGGCCTAGGCGTCGTGGCCTACAGCCCTCTCGCGCGCGGCGTATTAACCGGCAAGTATCAACCCAACGTCGCACCCGAGGCCTCGAGTCGCGCTGGGCGCGGCGACCGCCGTCTTCATCAAACCGAGTTTCGCAACGAATCTTTTGAAGTGGCCAACGCCTTAAAAGACCATGCCCTGCGTCGCGGGTTGAGTCCGACTCAGTTTGCCATCGCTTGGGCGCTGAACAACAAGCTCATCAACGGTGTGATTGGCGGGCCTCGAACACTTGAGCAATGGCAAGACTATATCGCTGCGATGTCTGTCTCATTGAACGCTGAAGACGAGGCCGTCGTCGATTCGCTGGTCGCGCCGGGGTACGCTTCGACGCATGGGTTCACTGATCCGCAATATCCTATTGTCGGTCGCCGAGCTCGACAATCCTAAATTTTACTAAGGAATAGATCACTCTCTTTGCCCGATGAAGCAAAGGGAGCCTAAACGGTTTCACCGCTCAAATATTGTAAGAAGCACAGATTCGAAGAATTGTACGAAGCACAGATTCGAAGAGGCTTCGCTGCCACAAACGTGATGGTCGAGAGGGCGACGAACAGACCTCCTCTGATCGGCGATAATAGCCACCTCGCCATCAATAGTGAAGTCTGCCGCAACATGAATAAACGCGATATGGTCATCAAGAGCATCGTCTATCTACGCGGACCAAATATCTGGACGTATTACTCAGCCCTCGAGGCAGTGGTCGACATCGGAGACCTCGAGGACTGCCCCTCTAATCTTGTACCTGGTCTCTACGACAGGCTAGTCGCCTGGCTGCCCAGTCTGATCGAACATCGTTGTAGTCCAGGCGTGCGAGGTGGCTTTTTGCAACGTCTGCAAACCGGGACATGGCCCTGTCACATTCTTGAACACGTCACACTTGCCCTACAAGATCTCGCTGGCGTACCCGGCCATGGCTTTGGACGTGCACGCGAAACTGAAACACGAGGTGTTTATAAAGTTGTAGTGAGTGGCTGGCAAGAAGAGGTCACACGTGCCGCGCTCTACGCGGGTCGTGATCTGGTCATGGCAGCGATTGAAGATCAGCCCTACGACCTTGAGGCTGCGCTTGAACACCTCAAAGAGCTCTCGCAAGATTTATGCCTAGGCCCAAGTACGGCCTCGATGGTGTTAGCGGCTGAAGAGCGCGATATCCCGGCGGTGCGTTTAAACAACGGTAATCTGGTTCAGTTTGGCTATGGCAACCAACAACGTCGTATTTGGACTGCAGAAACGGACCAGACCAGTGCGATCGCCGAGACGATCTCGCGTGACAAAGACTTAACAAAATCAATTTTAGAGTCTTGCGGCGTACCGATCCCGCAAGGTCGCGCGGTTGAAAATGCACAAGATGCCTGGGATGCGGCTCAAGACCTAGGCTTGCCAGTCGTGGTCAAGCCCGTTGACGGCAACCACGGACGGGGCGTGTTTATTAACCTCGAAACTCAACAAGAGATCGAATCCGCCTACGCCGTCGCAGTTGACGAAGGCTCTGGGGTGTTAGTTGAGCGCTTCATTCGAGGTAACGAACATCGTCTGTTGATTGTGAATGGCAAACTCGCCGCCGCAGCAAAAGGCCAAGCAGCGCTTGTGACCGGCGACGGTGTCCACACGATCAACGACTTAATTGAACTTCAAATCAACTCAGACCCCCGTCGCGGACGTGGCGAAGATCAACCCTTAAATCCCGTGCGCATTGATTCGGCGGCCCGTCTCGAATTGAAGCGCCAGGGCTTTGAAGCCGACAGCATTGCGCCACTCGGTTGCGAGGTCTTGATTCAACGCAACGGTAACGTCGCGTTTGACTGCACCGATGACGTTCACCCCGACGTCGCAGCGCTCGCTGCCGTCGCCGCCAAAGCTGTTGGGTTAGACGTGGCGGGTATCGATCTGGTTACCGAGGATATCTCTCGCCCCTTGTCAGAAACGAGTGGTGCCATCGTAGAGGTCAATGCCGGGCCCGGGTTACTGATGCATCTCAAACCGGCCGAAGGTCTGCCGCGTGATGTAGGCAAGGCAATCGTGGATTACATGTTTCCGCCCGAAGACGAAAAAACCTTTCCGTTGATCGGCGTCTCGGGCTCAAGCGGCACAACACTGGTCACACGCCTGATGTTTCATTTACTGAGGCTCAACGGCGCGTGCACTGGCCTGTCGAACAACGAGGGGGTGCAAGTCAATGATCGGGTACTTGCCTCAGCCGTGTCGTCAACGTGGTCCAATACGCAGCGCTTGCTATTAAATTGCCAGATCGAAGCCGCAGTCGTTGAAACTGACGGCATGCAAATCCTGACCGAAGGCCTCGATTACATTAAATGTTTGGTCGGCATCGTCACCAATATCACTTTTCATGAGGCCTTCAAGGGCCCAAACGTGGCGTACCACGCTTTTGAAACCCCGACCGATCTGATCAAAATCTATCGTACGCAAATTGATGTAGTTTGCGCGAGCGGCACGGGCGTGCTCAACGCCGATGATGTCAACGCTGCCGCCATCACTGAATACTGCAAGAGCTCGTTAATCTTTTTTAGCCAGGATCCCAGCTCGGCAGTGATTCAAGCTCATCTCGCAGAAGATAAATGGGCAGTGTTACTCGAGTCGGGCCAGATTGTTTTAGCGCAAGGCAAGCTTCGCACGCCCCTGTGCCAACTCTCAGAACTTCCAATTCTGGGAGGACAGCCTGCCGCCGCCCAAGACAATACCGTTGCGGTACTGGCTTCAGTCGCTGCGGCCTGGGCCTTAAACTTGCCTTTAGATCTGATCCGTAGCGGCCTACGCTCGTATTGACTTAAAACCGAACTCCAAGAGCTGTCCCCAAGACCGAACCTTAAGCCCATGCCCTAAACCCAGCCACGCGCGTGGGTTGAGGGCGGCTTTCGCAATCTTGATCGGCCCCAACCCACACGTCAATAGAGCAGGCTTTTCGCTCAATTCCGGTAAACTACTCGCTTGCTGGGTCAACCGTGACGCACCCCGGCACAAGCTAGCAAAAGTCTGTCACTGATCTCTTTTAGCAAGGCCTCTCGAGCATGACTGCACGCACTCAAATCCATCGCCTTCAAGTTGCCACCTCGCTCTACCGTTTTATTGAAGACAGCGTACTGCCAGGCAGCGGCATTAGCAGCACAGCCTTCTGGCAAGGTTTCGATGCCGTGGTCCATGACTTGTCACCCAAAAACGTGGCTTTGCTCGCCGAGCGCGATCGCATTCAAACTGAGATGGATCAGTGGCATCGCGCCCATCCAGGCCCGATTCAAGACATGGCAGGCTATCGTAAGCACCTCACCTCGATCGGATACCTCGCACCGGTTCCTGGGCCGGTCACCATTACCACCACCAATGTTGATGCCGAGTTAGCGCTTCAGGCTGGGCCACAACTGGTGGTACCTGTGCTTAACGCGCGCTATGCCTTAAACGCAGCCAATGCGCGCTGGGGCTCGTTGTACGACGCTTTATATGGCACTGACGCGCTGCCTGAAACCGACGGTGCGACCAAAGCCGGGCCTAACGGCTCTGGCTACAACCCTGTACGCGGTGCCCGAGTCATCGCCTTTGGTCGTCAGTTTTTAGACCAGGCAGCACCCCTGGCAAACGGGTCGCACGCCGAGGTGCAGCGTTACAGCGTGCAGGCGGGTCAGTTAATCGCAGCGCTCAAAAACGGCAGTTCAACTGGCCTGGCCGAGCAAAATAAGTTTGTTGGTTTCCAAGGCACTGAAGCCTCACCCTCAGCCATTCTGTTGGCCAACAATGGCCTGCACATTGACCTTCAGATTGACAGTTCAAAGGGCATTGGCAAAGATGACCAAGCTGGCGTCAACGACATTGTGATTGAATCCGCGCTGTCGACGATTCTTGATCTTGAAGACTCGGTGGCGGTGGTCGATGCCGACGACAAAGTCTTAGCCTATAGCAACTGGCTTGGCATTTTAAAAGGCACGCTGGTTGAAAGCGTGACCAAAAACGGTAACACCTTTAACCGCACGCTCAATGCCGACAGAAAGTACCAAGCCGGCATCGGCGCCGTACAGGCCAAGGATGGCGTGGTGACGTTACACGGTCGTTCGCTTTTGTTTTTGCGCAACGTCGGTCACCTGATGACCAACCCCGCGATTCTTGATGCGCAAGGTAACGAAATTTTTGAAGGTATCCTTGATGCCGTCGTGACAGTTACGATTGCCCTGCATGATCTTAAACGCACCCAAGAACACTTGTACGGTAACTCTCGCACAGGCTCGGTGTATATCGTTAAACCTAAAATGCACGGCCCCACTGAAGTCGCGTTTGCCAGCGAGCTCTTTAGCCGCATCGAAGGGTTCTTGGGCTTGCCAGCCAACACCGTTAAGCTCGGCATCATGGACGAAGAGCGTCGCACCAGTGCCAACCTGAAAGCCTGCATCAACGAAGCCCGTGCCAGAGTCGCGTTCATCAACACCGGCTTTTTAGATCGCACCGGCGACGAAATGCACACTGCCATGCAAGCAGGGCCGATGCTGCGTAAAGGCGATATGAAATCTAGCGCCTGGCTTTCAGCCTACGAACGCAGCAATGTGTTAACCGGTTTGGCCTGCGGTTTGCGGGGTCGCGCTCAAATCGGCAAAGGGATGTGGGCGATGCCCGACCTGATGGCCGCAATGCTCGAACAAAAAATTGGCCACCCTAAAGCGGGTGCTAACACTGCCTGGGTACCGTCGCCCACCGCAGCTACCCTGCACGCGTTGCATTACCACCAAGTCAAGGTCGCCGAGATTCAACTGGGACTTGAAAAAACGGCAAACGACACTGAAATAGACCGCCTGCTCAACGAGATCTTACAAGTGCCCGTCGCCACTGAGCCAAAATGGTCGGCCAGCGATATTCAACAAGAGCTCGATAACAACGCCCAAGGTATTTTGGGTTATGTCGTGCGCTGGGTCGACCAAGGTGTGGGCTGCTCAAAAGTGCCTGACATTCACAATGTCGGCCTAATGGAAGATCGCGCCACCTTAAGGATTTCAAGTCAGCATATCGCCAACTGGCTCTTGCATGGGATTACAAACGAGGCACAGGTGACCGAAACCTTGCAACGCATGGCAAGCGTGGTTGACCAACAAAATGCGAATGATCCCCTGTACACACCAATGTCGCCAAATTTTGAAGCGTCGTCGGCCTTTCGCGCAGCACGCGATTTAGTGTTTAAGGGGCTCGTACAACCTAGTGGCTACACCGAGCCGTTGTTGCACGCTTGGCGTCTCAAGGTAAAAGCACACGCACAATCTTAGGTCGATGCAATACACTTAAAACTAATCCTGTAGCACGAGATCTGTAGCGATTTTTTAGGAACCAAAAATGAACGCACCCGTCCCCATGCTCGATACCGCCGAAATGCTTTCAAATGTGAGCCGAGCCTGGGACGATGATCTCGTCAAACAGCTCAGTGACTATATCGAGATCCCTGCCAAATCGCCTGCCTTTGATCCAGACTGGGCAAAAGCAGGTTACCTTGAAACTGTGCTGCAGCGGGCTGCGACCTGGGTTGAACAACAAAAAGTTGCAGGGCTCAAAGCTGAAATTGTTCGCCTGCCCGGCCGTACACCCATTATGTTTTTTGAGGTGGCTGCCACAAGGCCACAAACACCAAGCAGCCAAACGGTGCTGATGTATGGCCATTTAGATAAACAACCTGAATTTGACGGTTGGCGCGCGGGCTTGGGCCCCTGGACCCCAAAATACCTCGACGGCAAACTGTACGGACGTGGCAGTGCTGACGACGGCTATGCAACCTACGCCGCGATTACCGCGATCCAAGCGCTTAAAGCTCAAAAGGTCGAACACCCTCGTATCGTCGGCATTATCGAAACCTGTGAAGAAAGCGGGTCACCCGATTTGCTTCCCTATATCGAGGCGATCAAGCCGCGCTTGGGCGACGTTGGCTTGGTCATGTGCTTAGATAGTGGTGCCGGAAATTACGACCAGCTCTGGCTCACCACGAGCTTGCGCGGCATGGCCTCTGGCGTCTTAAAAGTTGAAATTCTGACCGAAGGGATTCATTCTGGCGACGCCTCGGGCCTGGTGCCTTCAAGTTTTCGCATTATGCGCCATGTGTTAGATCGCCTTGAAGATAGTGAAACCGGGCGGATGCTACCCAGCAGCTTTCATTGCGAAATCCCGGCCGAACGGCGAGCGCAGGCCGCTGCCACCGCCGCTATTTTAGGCGACGAGATTTACAAACGTTTTCCCTGGGCGCACCACGATTGCGGCGGTTCTACCTTGGTGGCCATCCCCACCACCCTAGATCCCGTCGAAGCCCTGATGCGGCGTACTTGGATGCCGACCCTGAGCGTGACGGGTGCAGAGGGTTTCCCAACCCTGAAAGACGCCGGCAACGTCTTGCGCCCCTACACAGCGTTCAAACTCAGTTTGCGCTTGCCACCCCTGATCGACGCGGCAACGGCAGTCGCAGAGCTCAAAACCTTATTAGAAGACAATGCGCCCTATCAGGCTAAAGTCACCTACGAGTCTCAAGGTGCCTCAACCGGCTGGAACGCACCCGCAATCGCCCCGTGGTTTGAACAGGCTTTGAATCAAGCGAGCCTGGCACACTTTCAGGCACCTGTGGGTTACATCGGCCAGGGCGGCACGATCCCCTTGATGAGCCTGTTAAGCCAAGGCTTTCCTAAAGCGCAAATGATGGTTTGCGGAGTGCTTGGGCCAAAATCCAATGCTCACGGCCCAAATGAATTTTTACATGTACCTTATGCAAAAAAATTGACGGCCGCTGTTGGGCAGATCATGGCGCAGATGCCCTAACGCTCGTTCAAGCTGTTCAAGCCGCACAAACGGATGCGGCTTGAAACCGCAGTCAATACCGCATCAGCATTTAAAACATTAGTAGTCGTTAAAAAATTAGTAGAATTTAAAATAGACTTAACACTTAAAACAGCTTCACTAAAAACGCTAAGAGACCTCAATATGGCAACCCCTCAATCCTTAATCATTCGTAACGGCTTGATCGCAGACGGCACAGGTAACAAGCCCTACGTTGGCGACATCAAAATCGTCGATGGCATCATTCAGGAAGTCGGTGTGGTGACGGGCACTGCCACCGAAGAAATCGATGCCAAGGGGCTGCTTGTCACCCCAGGCTTTGTTGATATTCATACCCATTACGATGGTCAAGTCACCTGGAGCAACAAAGTCGCGTCATCCTCGCAATTAGGCGTGACCACGGTGGTGATGGGTAACTGTGGCATTGGTTTTGCACCGTGCAACCCCGAGCATCGGCAAGTCATGATGAAGCTGATGGAAGGTGTTGAGGATATCCCAGGCGTGGTGCTAGACGAAGGCTTGCCCTGGAACTGGCGCACTTTTCCAGAATATCTGGATGCACTTGAGGCGCGTCAATTTGACGCTGACGTGGCCACTCAGGTCGGTCATGCCCCCTTGCGCATTCATGTGATGGGTGACCGTGGTGCTGCACGCGAAGTCGCAACCGAGGCCGACAGTCTTGAAATGGCGCGCTTAGCTGCCGAGGCCGTGCAAGCAGGCGCCTTGGGGTTCACAACCTCACGCACCATTCTGCATAAAAGCAGCGATGGTCACCACACGCCAACCTTGGGTGCCGCCGAAAGCGAACTCACAACGATTGCGAAGGGCTTGGGTGCAATTGGTCAGGGTGTCTTGCAATTAGTCTCTGATTTTGACGATACCGACAACGAGTTCGCGATGCTTCGCCGTATCGTTGAAGCCTCGGGGCGCCCCTTGTCGTTGACACTGCTGCAACATGAGCATTTGCCACAACGCTGGCGCCGCGTGATGGAGCACATGCACAACGCGACCGATGCTGGGCTCAAAATGAAAGCACAAGTTGGTGCACGCCCTGTGGCTCTGTTGCTGAGTTTCTCACTGACAATCTGCCCGTTCTCGCAATTGCCTTCCTACGAAGCGTTAGCAAAACTGCCGCTGGATGAAAAACTTGAGCGCCTCAAAGACCCTGCCCTGCGTGCCAAAATTGTGGCCGAAGAGCACACCGAAGCCATGTACAAACGTCGTGTCGCGAACTTTGAAAATCTATACCCACTTGGTGACCCACCAGAGTACGAACCCAAGCCTGAAGATAGTATTGCGGGCTTAGCAAAACGTGCCGGCGTGAACCCAACCGAATACGCCTACGACTATTTACTGCAAAATGAAGGTAAAGCGATTTTGTATCGCCCTTTGTATAACTATGCCGAGCAAAACCTGGATGTGCTGCGCGAAATGTTGCTCGATCGCGATACCGTACCCGGCTTAAGCGATGGCGGCGCACACTATGGCTTCATCTGCGATGCAAGCTTCCCAACCTATCTGCTCACGCACTGGGCGCGCGATCGCTCACGTGGCGAAAAAATCCCGCTTGAAACGCTTGTGAAATGGCAAACGCATGACACAGCGGCAACAGTGGGTTTGAATGACCGGGGTCTGCTGCGCCCAGGGTATAAGGGCGACGTCAACGTCATTGACTTTGATAACCTTAAGCTTCATGCGCCAAAAATCGTGCACGATCTGCCAGCAAACGGTCGTCGGTTGGGGCAAATTGCCGAAGGCTATCGCGCCACGATCGTCGCGGGTGTGGTGACGTATCGCGATGGTGTTTCAACGGGCAACCTACCTGGCAAACTCATTCGTGGCGCACAAAGTCCGCAGACTGCCGCACAAGTCGCACAGGCGGTTGCAGCCTAGGCGATGTTAATTAAGCACTGAAGGCTGGTAGATGACGATGGGGCTATGCACTGCGTGAACAGTCCAATTATTAAATTTTTTAAAGACAATTAAACAAAAAACCGGAGACAAAGATGGCGATATACGAATTACGCACTTACACAGTCACAGTCGGAAAAATGAGTGAAGTGGTTGCTTTGTACAAAGCTGAGGGCTGGCCCGCACTCTCAAAACACCCAGCAAAGTTATGCGGCTACTTCACTGGCGACATTGGCGCACTTAATCAGTTAGTGCATCTCTGGAAATTCGATGACGACGCCGATCGCCGTAAGTTTTGGGAGGGCGTCTACGGCGATCAAGCCTTTATGAATTTTGCGAAACAGTTGCGTCCGTTATTACAGGCGCAAGAAAACAAGCTCATGCTTGCAGCACCTTGGGGCCCGCAAGTCTAATACCCACTCACTTTCAATCACGCGGCCACCGAATCGACATGCGAGACACTCTCTCGCATTCTGCTCGATGCTGGTGAAACTGTTTGCCCTAATGCGCCGCGGCATGCGCCATGACTTGCAGGTCTTGGTTGTTAAAGCTCGGGCCCCCAGTAAGTCCTTTTTCTTTGAGCCCAGCTTGAATCACAGTCCGCAAGGTGGCTGACCCGTCGGCCACAACCGTTAGACTCGGCCACAGTTGGGAACTCTTGTAAAACTCGGCATATTGACGATGGCATGACGAACAAGCGTTATAAATCTCGGCACCAATATCAAAGACGAGTTGAACATCTTTGTCTTTAGCTGCCTTCAGAGCAATCTCAGCGGTCTTGCTCAACCGTCGCGCCGCTTGCATCCAGTTAGTCTTATCGACTGCACGCGTGTCCAACATCAGCAAGTTGGCGGCCTCTACCAACGTCGCGGCACTATTGCGCACCACATCCCACTGCGCTTGAGTCGTCGGAAAAATTTCTTTATCACCCTCGCTATTACTGATCCAAGCCACAGACTCCCAAACCCCATCTGCGGCCGGATCAATCACCCACTCCATCAGTTCGCGCATGGTCAACGGCGTATTGAAAGGCGTCTGCGTCTTTGGTGCACCGCAACTAGCAAGCAGTAGCGCACAGCCAATTAGTAAAAATCGAAAAGATCGCATGGCTTGCCTCTGTGTTTATTTAACCAACCTAATAGTCGCATCATTTATACAGTGATTTGATTTACTAGAGTCATCGAAACAAATATTTAGGCAATTCGTTGGTACAAATATTAAGCGTCATTGCTGCGCCGCAACAAGATCGGCGCCGTTGACAATTATCCTGCCGATCAGTAGTCTTTTTGCATGAGAACAAAAAACCTTGAAGATTTTTGCGCTTGGCTCGAACAAACTCCGTTGAGCGAAAGCATTCAGCAGAACCTTTGGGTGGTTCCCGCAATTCAGACCGTCCATATCCTGTCTATTGCGGCGCTATTTATCTCGGTCGTTCTCATCAACTTACGCTTGATGAATTTTTCTCAGACCGATCAATCCATTGCGCAAGTGTTCACGCGTTTTGGAAAAATTATTTGGTGGTCGCTACCCTTGCTGCTTTTAAGTGGGGCGCTGCTGATCGTAGGTGAACCCGCACGTTCACTGGCAAACGATGTCTTTCAATTCAAAATGTTGCTCTTGGTCAGCGTGGTCTTCATGACGGCGCTACTACAAAAACGCTTAGCCACTGATGACAAGTACTGGGAATCGACCGCAAGACGTCAGCTCACCGTGCGCATCTTAGCGATTATTTCTATGGGATGTTGGGTCAGCATCATCTGCGCCGGCCGGTGGATTGCGTACACCTACACATAAATACAAAAATAGAATCCCTAGTCACGCATACATGCAAGTGCCGCTGGATAAAAAAAGAAGACAGATGAGTATTGATAACTTATGCAAATGGCTATACGACACTGCACTAGCAGTCACCATCCGTGAAAACGATTCATTGTTTCCGTGGCTTGAGTCAGCTCATGTCATTGCCATTACGCTGGTGATTGGCTCGATTGCCATTGTTGATTTGCGTTTATTAGGCTGGGCGTCAATCGAGCGCCCAGTGCGCCGAATCGCAGAGCAAACCTTACCCCTGACGTGGCTCATGTTCTTAATCGCTGCGGTCTCAGGCGTCATTCTTTTTGTTTCAAACGCCTTGGCCTATGCTAACAATTTTTACTTCCAAGGCAAGCTTCTGCTCTTGGCGTTAGCGGGTATGAATATGCTGATCTTTCAATATGGCATTTACCGTTCAGTCAATCAATGGGATCAAGCAGTGCGCCCTCCGACCGCGGCGCGTGTAGCGGGTGCACTGTCATTGACCTTTTGGCTGGGTGTGGTGATTTTTGGCCGCTGGATTGGATTTACGTTAACGCCAACGATCCCTAGTTGATCACAAGTTTTATCTCTACCAAGACCAGACTCAAAACATTAACAAGTATCACTGGAGACAAACAT
The DNA here is from genome assembly GCA_947378965.1 of Alcaligenaceae bacterium. GTDB lineage: Bacteria > Pseudomonadota > Gammaproteobacteria > Burkholderiales > Burkholderiaceae_B > Zwartia. The sequence goes on from CANCMG010000067.1 coordinate 14,289, forward strand.
GAATCATCGAATACGGTACTTGGCCGTTACGGCCTTAGCAGCGTTAAGCTTTGCCGCTGTCTCGCAACCCAAAGACATCATCAACCCAGCACCCACAGCCAAAGATTGGGCAGATATCGCTAAGCTGCCCGACTGGAGTGGCGTGTGGAATCCGTTTATCAGTGATCAAGACAAGCAAGCAAAAACCAATCAACCGCCTTGGAAACCTGACGCGGCTGCGCTGATTAAATTTCAGCTTGCTGAAGAGAAAGCCGGACGACCACCACCACTCTTTGTAGACTGCCTGCCCGAAGCCATGCCTGCCTGGATGCTGATCACACACAATGCCATGGAAATTCTGTTTACTCCAGGGCGCGTGACCATGCTCGGTGAATCAGACGGCAACCGACTGCGTCGAATCTACACGGATGGACGCCCTCACCCTGAGGATCCAGATCCAACTTTTCACGGTCATTCGATTGGGCACTGGGAAGGTGACACCTTAGTCATCAGTACTGTTGGTGTGATGCCGCAAGCCTGGCTCGCAATTAGTGAAGCCGCGGGTGTTCCTAACAATGGTGATATGAAAATCACCGAACGTATTCGTCTTGCAGATAAAGATGTGTTGCACGATGAAATTGAAGTGATTGCGCCAAATATTTTGACGGCTCCCTGGAAGACAACGCGGATCTTTTTTAGACAGCGCGCACGCAAGTACGACATAGTTGAGGGCGTTTGCCTTGAAGGCTATCACGCACCAGGTAAAGACAAATACGGTAACGATATTTTTGTACCGATTAAGCACGACGTCGGTGGCAATCGCGTTCCTCCAAAATAAACAGAGCTCTTAGCTGAACTTAACTCTCACTGATTTAAATACAGCGTGACACCTTAAGGAAAATAAAATGAACCACCTTCTTAAAAAAGTACTCACCTGCGTGGCGGCTGTATCAACTACCATGGTCGCCGCTACAGCCTTTGCCCATCACTCAACCACCATGTTTGATCACGCAACTAGCGTCACCATTGTTGGTGAAGTACGCGAAGTTCAGTGGACCAACCCACACGTCGCCATCTTTATTTACGGCGTCACCAAAGAGGGCGAGCCCCCTACCCTTTGGCTGATGGAAATGACAAGCCCCGGCAATTTAGTACGTGCCGGTGGCTGGACGCGCACTGCCATTAAAAAAGGTGACAAGGTCACTGTTAATTTCAGCCCTTTGCGTAATGGTGACAAGGGCGGTGCCTTGAAGAAAATTACCGTCGCCGACTCGGGTAAAGTTTTAACAGCGGATATTCGCGCTCAAGAACGCCCCAACCTACAAGAAGAGGCCGCGCCCGCAGCAGCAAAATGATTAAACAGAGCACAAAAATCCTCTTCGTTCAAAAAGAGGATCAATCGCTCAGACACTGCAACCGTCGCTCTTGTTAGCGCGCTCGGCTGCTTGTTGTTCAATACGCTGCAAACAAATAGTTCGGCCTTCACTGAAGCTGTGAAGGCCGAGTTTTTTATTTGAACTGCGCGCTCACTGAGCCAAATACACCAAAATCGGCAGTCACGACATCGCCGACCTTGACCGGAACTGGCACCACGCAGGTACCGGTCATGACAATATCTCCAGCTTGTAAAAACCGACCATGGTCGATTAATTCATTCGCGAGCCACGTCAAAGCAAGCCTCGGATCCCCCAAGACGTTTGAGCCCTGCCCTTGCGCAACGGTTGAGCCGTTGCAAGTCACACTGACTTGGTGATCTTTTAAGTCAACGCTGCGCCAATCGGTTGTCACTTCTTGGCCCACAACAAAAAAGCAAGCGCAAGCAAACTCAGCGATCAACTGTGCCTCACCCGCCTTTGCAAAATCTTCAAAGCGCGAGGCAGGCACTTCAATGGCCACGTGTAAAGCCTCGACGCTCGCCATGACGTCTGCCATGCTTAACGGCGCGTTGCCCACACGTTTGATATCGCGCCCAATACGAAAGGCAAACTCTGCTTCGGCAACCGCCATAAAATTACCAGCCAGTGACACATCAGCACCGTCTTTCAAACAGCGCGACTGCAATAAGCGCCCTGCTAGCGGCCCGCTTACACCAATGTGCTTTTGCCCTGCTGCGCTGGTAGCTGCGATTTTCCAGCCATTGCCTCGCTCACCGATTGCCTCAAGCAAGGCAGCCTGAACCTCATAGCCCTCAGCGCGGTTTGCCGGGCGACAGCTAGGGTCAAGCGCGACAAGGCGACCGTGATCGCGAAACGCCGGTAATAACGCGGCAACGGCCTGTTGAATCTGTTTAGCGTGCATGAAAAATCCTAAGCGTGGTCGTTAACAATACAAGTGAGCGAACCTGAGTCACAATAAATCAATCTGCGAGAATATGCCAAATTTAGTGCAACGGCACAGACAGATTGCAGTCGACCCTAGAGTCCCCCACAATATGCAGTAAAGTACTCTAAAAAGGCTAGCAGAGACATGACTGAACCCTATCAACTTACCCTCGGCCAGATGGCCCAGGCGATCCGCGCCGGCACCTTAACGTCTGAAGCGCTTGTCAGCAGTTGCCTAGAGCGCATCGCACAGGTTGACCCTGCCGTCTTAGCCTGGGCAAGCTTGGATACCAAGGCCGCACTGGCGCGAGCACAACAACTCGACAAAGAATCACCTCGCAGCCTATTGCATGGCATCCCAATTGGCGTCAAAGACATCATTGACACCACCGACTTTGTCACCAGCTACAACTCTCAGATCTATCAAACGCATCGGCCCACCACCAACGCCAATATCGTCGCGCGTGCGCTCGATGCCGGTGCCATTGTTCTTGGAAAAACAACGACACAAGAGTTTGCGACCCGCGGCAACTTGAGCCCAACGCGCAATCCTCACTCAGCTCTGCACAGCCCCGGTGGGTCATCGAGTGGCTCGGCAGCAGCAGTCGGTGCAAGCATGGTGCCTTTGGCGCTAAGTTCGCAAACCGCGGGGTCGATTGTGCGACCGGCCTCGTATTGTGGAGTCGTTGGCTTCAAAGCTAGCTATGGCGTAATTGACATCTCAGGCGTCAAAGGGATGTCGCCCACGCTTGATACACTGGGTGTGCATACCCGCAGTGTTCAAGACGCGGCAATTGCCTTGAGTCTTTTATCTGACTGGCAAGGCTTGCAAGAGTTCGAGCGCGGGTTCACAGGTGAACTCATCGTCGGGATCTGCGAAGACCCTTTTTGGCTGCTGGCCGAGTCTGCAACACGCGAGGCGCTGTCCTTGGCACGCGAACGACTTGTGCGGGCTGGCATTCGCGTGATCAACATTACCCTGCCCTCTGGTTTTGAAAAATTGGGTGCGGCACTTGATGTGATCAGTGATGTTGAAGGCCTTGCCTCGCTTGAACACGAATGGCAGCATCACCGAGACGGCCTCTCGGGGGGTGTGCAAGAAAAACTTCGGCGCGCACAGACGATCACCACTCAAAGATATGAAGAGGCTAAGCACTTAGGCAGAACGTGCAGCGAGCAAAGTGCCAGTCTCTTTGCAGGCGCTACGTGCATACTGACACCAAGCTCACCCGGCTATGCCCCCTTACTTGAACTTAAAGACCCAGGTGACTCTTGTTTTAGCAAACTCTGGACGATTCTAGGCATGCCCAGTGTCAGTATTCCGGTTCCGCTACCGGGTCCATTACCGATTGGCTTAGAAGTGATCTGCCCGAAAGGTCAAGATACCCTGTCTTTACAAGTGGCACAGCATATCGCCGAAATTTTGAATCAAACAGTGTAAACAACCTCAGTTACAACATTAACGACTGCAACGTTCTTCGCGAACGCTGAGCACAAGGCAACGAACAATGCGCACAAGGCAACAGTGAGCACTAAAGATGAATTGAATATTCGTTTTGCGTTTGCAAAGAACTGATGACAACGATACCAACTGAGTCAATATGGACACCACCGAAACGCTAGCAACCTTCATCACAAGTTTTGATGGCGCAAAAATTCCTGAACCCGTGCGTGCAATCGCTGTCCGCAGTCTGGTCAACTGGGCGGGTTGTGCGTTAGGTGGTGCGCGTCACCCGGCTTTGCTCAACGCGATGCAGGCGATGCGCCCTTTCATCGGCGCCCCTCAGGCTAGCGTGATCGGTCGCAGTGACCGCGTCGATGCCCTGAATGCAGCGCTCTTTAACGGCATCAGTTCACACGTACTCGACTTTGATGACACGCACATGGCCACGCTGGTACACCCAAGCGGCCCAGTACTCTCGGCGTTGCTGGCGTTGGCTGAATACCAGCCCATTGATGGCAACACCTTTGTCGAAGCCATCGTCTTTGGTATTGAGGTCGAATGCCGTATCGCCCTAGGCGTGTGCCCTGCTCACTACGATATCGGCTGGCATGTCACAGGCACGGTCGGTGGCTTTGGGGCTGCAGCGGCAGTTGGTCGCGCACTCAAGCTCGATACTAAACAAATGGCGTGGGCGCTTGGCATTGCAGCCACACAGGCAGCGGGCTTGCGCGAAGTGTTTGGCACCATGTGCAAAAGCCTTCATCCAGGGCGTGCAGCGCAAAGCGGTCTCAGCGCAGCGTTGATGGCACAGTCTGGCTTCACGAGTTCATTACGCGCCATCGAAGCGCCTCGCGGTTTTGCAAAGGTACTGTCCACTGAACAGCACCTTGAAAAAACCACTGAGGGCTTAGGGACGGTCTGGCACACCCTTCATAATAGCTTCAAGCCCTACGCCTGTGGCTTAGTGATTCACCCAATTATCGACGGCTGCCTGACCTTGCGTAAGCAGCATCAATTTAGCTCTGACGACGTCAAGCAGATCGATCTGAAGGTGCACCCACTGGTGCTAGAGCTCACCGGAAAAAGCGCCCCCACGACGGGGCTTGAAGGTAAGTTCAGCGTGCAGCACTCAGCGGCGATTGTGACCCACGAAGGCAAAAGCCAGGCCAGACAATACTCAGATGCTGCCGTTCAAATCCCCGCCGTCAATACACTGCGCTCGAAGGTGAAAGTCGCCATTGAGCCTGGCCTGCGGGTAGACGAAGCAAAAGTGACCATGACCCTGCAAGATGGCCGCGTTCTGCATCATCACGTCATCCATGCCTTAGGTAGTATCGAGCGGCCAATGAACGATGAACAAGTCGATGCAAAGTTTATGGATTTAGCCTCAAACGTCATGACGCCCGAGCAGGCAACGCAAGCCCTCGCCGCGTGTCGCGCTGTCGGACAAGCAGAGGATGCCGGCGCGGTTGGTCGTACATTGAGCACACCAAGATAAGAAGAACAATCATGACCGTGCGGCACTTTATGCCCGACATTCAAGCAATCTTGGGGATGATCCCCGTCTAGATGAGCCCACCATTCGGCTGGATGATCTGACCGTGAATCCATGAGGCGCGATCTGAGGCCAAGAACGCCACCGCATCCGCCACCTCAGAGGGTCTGCCTATGCGATTGAAAGGGCTCATGGATGCGGCGCGCTGCTTGGCCTCTTCGGTCTTGCCCGCATGGAACAAATCAGTATCTACCGCGCCAGGTGCCACGCCATTGACACGAACACCGCGAGGGCCCAACTCTTTGCCCATTGAACGCAACAACGATTCGACTGCAGCCTTGGTCGCCGTGTAAGGACCGCCACCAGGTACCGCATTACGCACCATGGAGGTTGTAATTCCAATAATGGATCCGCCATCCAGCACGTCTTTAGCCGCCTCAGTCAAGACGTTAAAGGCACCAAACACGTTTACCTCCATCAACTTACGAAAATTGTCGTGCGTGAATTGCCCCATGGGGACATAAGGCTGATTAATCCCCGCATTCACAATCACCGTCTGAGGCCGCGTTCCAAAATCCTTGGCTGCTTGGGCAAAAAAACCCTGCACTGCTGTCGCATCGCGCACATCGACCGCGTAGGCCTTAATCTGCCCCACTTTTTCTTGTGCTTTGGCCTCGTCGGGTTTACTCACAAAGGTAAACGCCACACGGAAACCATCCTGCGCTAAGGCCTGCACACAGGCAGCACCAATCCCGCGCGAGCCACCGAATACTAGAGCTAACGGTTGTGCCATCTTTTTTGTCCCAGTCATGTTGTCGTACCCGTAGCTTATCAACGAAAGGCAAGATCCACCAATAATAGTCCTGCAGCTTTTATGTTTTTCTGGCCTCTGACGCGTCAGGTCTCGCGCGGCCCTGCGGCTTTGATTTTTTTCTGGCCGCTGACGCGTCAGGTCTCGCGTGGTCCTGCAGCTTTGATTTTTTCTGACCGCTAACGGCTCGGATCTCGCACTTAGGCTTTTTGCAGTAAAGTATTAGCGCTATCACTTGACAAAAAAATGATGAAAAAAATCGTTGCGGGCGCGATCTCTAGAAATTATTTCAATATGCCGTTCTGGATCGCAGCCCATCAGGGCATGTTCACCGACGAAGGGCTCGACGTCACGATTGACTTGCACGAACCCATCGATGATGTGTGGCGACGCCTGCAAGACGGCCGGATGGATATTGCCTTAGGTGTAACCGAGCACATTATCTTGGATAGTGAAGGTGGCGGTCATCTCGAAATTATTGGCGGCAATGTCAATCGTCTGCCTTTTTCAATGATCTCTGGTAAAGACGTCAAATCGTTTGCAGATTTAAAAGGGCGAACAATCGGTGTCTCGTCGATTGATGCGGGCAGTTCTTCGCTGGTCATGAAGCTGATGACCGCGCACGGCCTGCACTACCCGCAAGATTATAAGATCGTCGCCTGTGGCCCTATTCTGGCCCGCTGGGAGAAGCTCCAAAGTGGTGAGATCGATGCGGGCCTGCAAGGCGCGCCGTTAAACTACATCGCACTTGATCAGGGGTTCAATTCACTGTGCGAACCACGCGATGAGTTTCCGTGGTTTCAGTTCACCTCTCTCAATATCGACGGTCGCTGGGCACGTGCAAACCATGACACTGTCATCCGCTTCATGCGTGCCTTTATTCGCGCACACGAATGGTTTTATGCAAATAAAGAAGGTTGCCGAACAATCGCCATGCTCGAAACCGGCATCACCGCCGAGTATGCCGATCGTGCTTGGGATGAATACACCGCCGCCGAGATTTTTCCGCGTGATGCTCAGGCCAATCCAGAATCGATTCAAACCTTGATTGATATCAGTGCTTTGTTAAGAGCCATCCCGAAGCGCGCTGATACGCAAGCCAAGTCGTATATCAACCACAGTTATCTGGATGAAGCCCGCCGGTCTTTGTCTTAGCAATAGGGCTCGGCGCAGCGTCACCTTTGACGACACCCTCGTGCTGTTATCGTCTGCGCTAGCACAGCGCATTTACGTGGGGCAGATGACACGTAACGATTATCGACCGTGAAGAAATAGTTCCTACGTCAACGCGCTATTGCTTCATGATCTCTGGGTGCTTGGCTAAGAAGCCTTCCCAACGGCGAGATTCAGCAGCGATATATTTGGTGTAGGCCTCAGCGGCTAACTCACCAGGCTGAGCACCCGAATCAATAATACTTTTACGATTAGCCTCAGTACGCAAGGCTTGACTCAGCGCGGCCGAGAGTTTGTTGACCACGGCAACGGGTGTACCAACAGGCGCCACTAAACCGAAGACTGACAAAATCGTCGAACCTGGAAACCCGCTTTGCACCATGGTTGGAAGCGTCGCAGCCGCCGCCCAAGGCTCGGCCGAGGTGACCGCTAAGGCTTTGAGCTTACCCGCCTGCGCATTGCTTAAGCCATTACCTAAATTATCAAACATCACCGTGATACGCCCCGCTATCAAATCTAATTGAGCACCGTTCGTGCCCTTGTATTGAATATGCGCAAGCGGCGTCTGCGCCTCGGCCTCAAGCAATGCCCCCGCAAGATGACTGACGGTGCCCACGCCGGCTGAACCATAATTCAAGGTGTTTGGGTTTTTCTTGGCGTAAGCAATCAACTCTTGCACCGAGTTCACTGGGATTGAGGGATGCACCACCAAGACATTAGGAGCACTGGCGATCAACCCGATCGCTGTGAAATCACGTTCAAGGTTGTAACCAACTTTTTTATTGGCAATCGGTGTGATGATGTCTGACACAACATGGGCGAGCAACGTATAGCCATCAGCGGCTGCACCTGCAACGGCAGTCGCTGCGATTGCCCCGCTCGCCCCAGGCTTATTCTCGACCACAACTTGTTGACCAAGCACATCAGACAAACCACGCGCTGCAACACGCGCATAAAGATCGGTTGGCCCACCGGGCACAAAGCCGACCACGATTTTGATTGGACGATCGGGATAACTCGCCGAGTCGCGTGCTTGCGCAAACGCACTACCCACTGAGCACAGTGCCATAAAAAAAATCACGCTCTTAACAGCGTGTGCCGTTTGAAGCGTGAAGTTTTTAATTCCTGTTGCATAAGTTGTATGCATCATCATGCGCTAACCGCCTTCAATTCTAGGTATAAAAAATACCTCAGAGCCAGGCTTGACGGGTTGTGTGTAATCCACCTCGTGAATCACACCATCAATCGCGATTGAGGTTTCTTCTTCGAGTGTTTCGCCCAAGCCAGGAAACAAATCATTCATGGCGCGTATGACGCCACGAATGTTTTTTGCTTGGACTTCAAACTCTCTGATGCTATCGGTATAACGCCTGCTAAAGCCGGCGGTGAACGTCACCTTAACGGCTTTAACAGGAGTCGCTGCGATTTCAGCCTGCATCAATCGCGGCCAACACGCGGGGTGGTGACATCGGCAGCTCAGTCATGCGTCGACCAATTGCGTTCTCGATCGCGTTTGCAATCGCTGCCATCGGAGGAACGATGTTGGCTTCGCCCACACCTTTCACGCCGAAGGGATGGCTTGGATTAGGCACTTCAACCAAGACAGCTTCGATCATTGGCAGGTCTGAGGCAACCGGGATACGGTAGTCTAAGAAGCCCGCGTTTGAAAGGCGACCCTTACTGTCGTAGATGTATTCTTCGTTCAAGGCCCAACCGATGCCCTGCACAACACCACCAACAATCTGGCCTGCACAATAATCGCGGTGAATCGCACGACCGACGTCTTGAGCTGCAACAAACTGCAGAATCTTGACAGCACCAGTTTCGGGATCAACCTCAACATCGACAAACTGTGTCGAAAAGCCTGGAGCCTGACCACCTGCATTGGTTGAAGCTTCGTAACCAATCGGGCCACCTGTCACTGCACGCTTGCCTGCAATTGCTTTCAACGAGAGTGGTTCAAAATTGCCCACGCTCGGGTCAACTGGCTTAGCATAGCCATCAGACCACACGACGTTTTTGATGTCGGTATCCCACATCAGCGAGGCACGTAGACGCAAGTCTTCGATGACTTTATTGCAGGCCTCAACGACCGCAATACCTGTTGCATACGTGACACGCGAACCGCCCGTGACATGGTTGTAGCCAATCGACGCTGTGTCAGCAACTGTTGAGCGCACAGACTCGTAAGGTACGCCCAGTGTTTCAGCAGCCATCAAGGCCATCGAAGCACGTGAACCACCTACGTCCATACTGCCCGTTGCAATCACCACAGTACCGTCTTCGTTGATATGCACCGAGGCTGTTGATTCGCCGCCGCCGTTAAACCAGAAGCCTGAAGCCACGCCACGCCCTTGGTTTTTGCCCAAAGGTTTGTTGTACTGTGGGTGGTCAAGCAAGGCCTGAATCGTTTCAGCATAGCCATCATGCGAATGCTTTGGACCCCAAGCGGTTGGCGAACCAGCTTTCACAGCGTTTTTCAAACGCATCTTGAGTGGATCCATACCAATCTTTTTGGCCAAAATATCCAACACGCTTTCAACCGCAAACGCAGAGATTGGCGAGCCTGGCGCACGATAGGCCGCCGATTTTGGACGGTTACTGACCACATCAAAACCCACCGATTTAACGTTAGGGATGATGTAGGGTGCAAACGCGCACATGGTGGCGTTCATGACAGGCGAACCTGGGAACGCACCGGCTTGAAACTTGAACAAACCCTCTGCGGCTACGATCGTGCCGTCTTTTTTGACGCCAATCTTGACCGTCATTGACGAGCCTGAGGTTGGGCCGGTTGACTTGAATACGTCTTCACGGCTCATCATGATCTTGACAGGATGACCCGTTTTGCGCGACAGCAATACAGCCATCGGCTCAACATACACAACCGTCTTGCCACCAAAGCCGCCACCGATTTCGGCGGGGTGAACCAACAGATTGCCGATCTCCATACCGACTAATTTTGCCGTGTAAGCACGCACCACAAAGTGACCTTGGCTCGCTGACCACAGTTCGCACTGACCGTCAGCGCCATAGCGTGCCAAGCATGAATGTGGCTCAATGTAGCCTTGATGCACAGCTGCCGTTTTAAAGCTCATCTCAACGACTTCGTCAGCCGAGGCAAAGCCCGCAGCGATGTCACCGGTACTGAACTCTAAACGCTTAGAAATATTTGAAGGCTTGCTAGGCGCTGGCTCAACACCACGCGTAATCATGTCTTCAAATAACAAAGGCGCATCTGGCTTCATTGCGTCTTCAACGTCAATGCAATGGGGCAAGACTTCGTACTTGACGTCAATTAAGCTGACCGCTTCAGCGGCGATGGCTGAGGTCGTTGCCGCAACGGCTGCAATCGCGTGACCTTCAAACAGCGCTTTTTCGCGCGCCATGATGTTACGCGTCATGTGCCAATAGTTTTGCGCGACACGCTCGGGGCCAACATAATCAAAGGGATGCTCTGGAAAGTCAGAACCCAAGATGATGCCTTTTACACCGGGCAAGGCCGCAGCCTTAGACGTATCAACAGACAAAATACGTGCATGCGC
>CANCMG010000068.1 GCA_947378965.1 Alcaligenaceae bacterium
CGAATTGAACGCTTGGCACACGAGGCGCAGCTGATGTTTACCTTGGGCCAACAACCTTTGCTGCTAGTCAACCCAAACGCCAGTGAGCTTTTAGTGCAACGCCGCTGGGCACCCGAAAGTTTTTCGGCCTTGATCGTCGCGTTACAAAAAAAATGGCCAGACTGCTTGATTTTGATTACAGGCTCGCCGGCCGAACATGCCTACGTTGAAAACGTTCGGTTGGGGGCTAACATACCGAACGCTTTGAATTTTGCCGGTCAAGTCTCGTTTGCCGAATTGCCCGCACTGTACACATTGGCCGATGTGATGGTGACCAACGACTCTGGCCCAGGGCATTTTTCGTCGGTCACTGGCCTGCACACTGTCGTGCTGTTTGGCCCAGAAACACCTGCCCTGTACGGCTCGTTAGGTAAATCGATACCGATCACCGCACAGCTTGCCTGCTCGCCCTGCGTCAGTGCTGCGAATCACCGCAAAACAGCTTGCGTGGATAACGCCTGCATGCGCGCGATTAGCGTTGAGCAAGTGCTTGAAAAAATGACTGTGCAATTTGCTGCAGCGCGTGCGAATGCGTAACGCGCAACAGCCTGTTGAGGCTCCCGCCCAGCCCATGGCAGCTCGACTGATTAAGCCCATTTACTGGTTATGGTGCTTATTGCCCTTACTCTGCTGGGGTGTCGTCGAACTCAACACCGCGCCAACTCCTCTGTTTAAACAACTCAACACCTCTGCGCAAAAACTGCCAGATTTGTTTTGGGTGTTTTTCAACATGCTGGGCAACGGCTGGGGGGCCTTTGCCCTGCTTTGCCCATTATTAGTCTTAGCCCCCAGAGCGTTAATGTCAACGCTTTGCGCCGGTGCGCTTGCCGGCGTGCTCTCGCGCTCTCTAAAACTCAGCCTGCAGTTTCCGCGACCCGCCTCGGTGCTTGACCCTGCCAGTTTCCATATTGTCGGCAACCCGCTGACCTCACTTTCTATGCCCTCTGGTCACACACTCACTGCCTTTGCACTGGCGACTGCGTTGTACTTCAGTGTGTCGCCGGCAAAGCGAAAGTATGCACTTTGGCTGTTTGTGTTGGCTGCCCTAGCGGGACTCGCGCGTGTGGCCGTGGGTGCACACTGGCCTGCCGATATCTTTGCAGGGATGTCGATTGGGCTTTTTAGCGGCATGTTTGGTGCAAGTCTGGCGCATCGGATACCAAATCGCCTACTGGTCGCGCAAGCATGGCCACTGCGTTTGGCTAGCGTTGGCGCGGCACTGTGTATTTATGTACTGTTAGCAGATCGTCTTGACTTTGATGAAACGCGCCCGTTTCAATACATGGCAGCAGCCGTCGCGGCGGCTGGCCTGGCTTGGTTTCTGAGGCAAACCGTGAAGCCTCGGCAATAATAGAGGGTGCATTAGAGCAAGAGCTCTAGAATCGCGCGCACAAGTCAACGGAGCTAGCCGCGTCACTGCACACTATTCAAACACCATCCCAATTGAGCCGACCCTCTATTACCTTGCCTGAAGCATTTACTGTTGCCCTGTTTCAGCTTTATAGCGGGCAAGATTTTCAGCGTTAGGTGGGTATAAGCCGGGTAAGGCATGGCCCTGTTGCACTTGTTCCATGATCCAGTTTTCAAGATTTTCTTGGGCTTGGGCGCTTACCATGACGTCGTCGAGCAACGCGGCTGGGATCAATACCGCACCGTCATCATCGACCACCACAACATCACCCGGAAACACCGCCACACCGCCGCAGCCGATCGGCTGCTGCCAACCGACAAACGTTAAGCCTGCCACGGACGGAGGTGCTGCGGCCCCCGAGCACCAAACGGGTAAACCGGTACCAAGCACTCCTGATAAATCGCGCACGACGCCATCGGTCACTAACGCCGCGACTTTTTTCTTAGCCATCCGTGCACACAAGATATCGCCAAAAATACCCGCATCCGTCACGCCCATTGAATCAACCACAGCGATGCAGCCCTCTGGCATCTCTTCGATCGCAGTGCGCGTAGAGATCGGTGACGACCAAGACTCTGGCGTGGCTAAATCTTCGCGTGCGGGGACAAAACGCAACGTAAACGCACGCGCGACCAAACGCGGCTGACCCGCGCGAATCGGCTTAGTGCCGCGCATCCAAACGTTGCGCAAACCTTTTTTTAGCAAAATGGTTGTTAAGGTTGCGGTCGAGATTTTTGACAGACTATCGATGACTTTTTGGTCAAGCTGCATGTTGATCATGACGGTGTGCTCTTTAAATATGAAGCGGCTGTAGGTGAAAAATCGATCTGCCGACTCAGGTGACGTTAAGTGAATTGATCTCTTGCGGCTGCCCGTCAACGCACGGCCAACCGCCTTCACTGCCCTCTTACTTCAGTGCGCTTAATTTTTTCTCTTGTCGAGCAGTTAAACGTTTGATATCAGCGATATCAAACGCCGATAGCTTTGGACCAGGCTTGCGAATCGCAGCCGAAGCAATCGCACCACGCTCAGCCAGAATATGTTTACGCACCGCCAAACCAATACCGCCCTGCTGCTCGTACTTAGCCAAAGGCAAGTAAGCATCAAAAATATCAAAGGCACGCTCAACGTTGCCAGCCGCATAGGCTGCACAGACATCAACCATCATTTCAGGATATGCAAAACCTGTCATGGCACCATTGGCTCCACGCACGAGCTCTTCAGGCAAGAACAGCCCACCACCATTACCCGTCAAAATCGAGATCTTGCGCAATTCGCCTTTTTGCATCGCAGCGCAAATCGCGCTGAGCTTGGCCAGGCCTGGCCAATCTTCGTGCTTAAGCATGACGCAGCGTGGCGAATTTTTAAGGATTTTTAGGACAACTGCCGTTGACATTTGCACCGTGGTTGAAACCGGATGATCTTGCAGCACCCAGGGCACCTCAGAGCCAAGGGTTTCATTGACCATCTCAAAGTAGTTAGTGATTTGATCATCCGTACGTACGGTCGCAGGTGGCGCCACCATCACGCCCGCCGCACCCATATCCATCACGCTTTTGGTCAGTTCACCCATCGGCGCAAAGCCCGCTGCCGAGGCCCCCACCACCACTGGCACCTTGCCCTGAACTCGAGCGAGCACCTGTCGCACAAACAACCGCGACTCTTCGGCCGTCAGCTTGGTAGCTTCGCCCATAATTCCCAAAATCGTCAGACCGGTCACGCCGCGTTCTAGGCAAAAATCAACCATGCGATCGGTGCTCGGCAGGTCAAGCTCGCCATTGTCTTTAAACGGGGTGACCGTAATTAGGTAGACCCCTTGGGCCGTCTCATTGAGTGTGTTCAAAATGCTTCCTTATCTTGGGTAAGCTAGGAGGTTGCTCGCGTGCCACAACCACGTACAATCGCTAGTCTAAGCGATAGATAACATGAACGCTTGCCTGCGATCAGCAGCGCCTCGGAGACCGTAATGAAAATGATCAAACTCCCTTCTGTTTTTGGATACTTAGCCGCTTTTTATCTCGGCACCTTGGGCTTTTCAGCCCAAGCGCAAGATTATCCGCGCCAACCCATCAAAATTGTTGTGCCTTGGGCGCCCGGGGGTAACGTCGATATTACGGCCCGTACCGTTGCTCCTGCTTTATCCGAGATCTTAGGCCAGCAAGTCGTGGTTGAAAACAAGCCTGGTGCCGGCGGCTTTATTGGCACATTAGGGGTTGTGCGTGCGGCACCCGACGGCTACACCTTACTGCTTGGTTCAAGCGGTTCGATCGCGGTCGGGCCGGCACTCGATCAAAAAGCACCTTACGACCCCACCAAAGATTTAACCGCCATCGGCCCGATTCATGAGGCACCCATGGTGTTAAGTGTTTCAGCGAAAGGCCAGATTAAAAACTTTGCTGATTTCACCGCGAAGGCGAAGGCTGCGAACTCAACAGTCTCGATCGGTTCAGCCGGCAATGGCTCAAGCCAACACCTTGCCCTTGAATTATTAGCGTTAAAAATGCAACTCAAACTCACTCATATTCCCTACAAGGGTAGCGGCCCAGCGCTCAACGATGCTGTCGGTGGTCAGATCGACAGCATTCTTGACCAAGTCATCGCCTCGATCGGTCATATCAAAAATGGCACACTCATCGCGATCGCGCAAAGCGGCAATACGCGCTCAGCACTCTTGCCCGAGGTGCCAACGTTTCAAGAACTCGGTGCAAAGGATGTTGATATTTTGACCTTCACCGGCTTGTTTGGGCCTGTGGGGATGCCTGCGGCAGTGACCGACAAACTCACAGCCGCGCTTAAACAAGCGCTTGAGACAACAGCAGTGAAAGAACGCTTTAAAAACTTAGGCGTCGATATCATGAGCCTTGACCGTGCTGCGTTTACACAATATGTAGCCAAAGATTTTGCAACGTCAAAGGCGATTGGCAAAGCTGCCAATATTGTGATTAATCAGTAGGCCTCCTCAATATTTCCTCGCAATACCAAGCGCGGCACCACCATGGTGCTGCGCTCTCTGATGCACCAGGCAAGTGCGATCTAGGTTCACCTAACGCTTACCGAGTGCCTCACATCCGAGTGCAGCGGCTTGCCTCTGCAGTTGGCACACTACTTGCTTTGATCCTCTCTGACGCTTAACCAAAAGCAAGGGAGTGAGTCATGGACAGCAAAGCCACCAAGCACATTGCAATAAATTCGAGTCGCCGCAAAGTTTTAACAACCTCGACCAAAGCCCTGGCAGGCGCAAGCTTAATGGCCTTAGTCGACCCGTTGGTCAAAGCCGGCGCCTGGGCGGCTGGTAGTGATGCGCCTGAAAAAACCGAACTCAAAATTGGTTTCATCCCTCTGACCGACTGCGCCTCGGTTGTTATGGCCTCAGAAATGGGTTTTGACAAAAAATACGGCTTAAAAATTACACCCTCGAAAGAAGCGTCTTGGCCGAGCGTACGCGACAAATTGATTAATGGTGAGCTAGACGCAGCCCATGTTTTATATGGCTTGATCTATGGGGTGCAACTAGGCATCGGTGGCCCTAAAAAAGACATGTCGATCTTAATGACCTTAAACAACAACGGTCAGGGTATCTCGCTATCGCGCAAACTCTTCGATAAAGGTGTGACTGATGGCGCCTCGTTAAAAGCGTTAATGGATAAGGAAAAGCGTGAATACACCTTCGCTCAAACCTTTCCGACCGGCACCCATGCGATGTGGCTCTATTACTGGTTAGCAGCCAATGGCATCAACCCAATGAAAGATACGAAAGTCATCACCGTACCACCACCGCAAATGGTGGCGAATATGCGTGTTGGCAATATGGACGGCTATTGCGTTGGAGAGCCATGGCATGCGCGCGCGATCGCCGACAAAATCGGCTTTACCACCATCACGACTCAGGCTATCTGGAAAAACCATCCTGAAAAAGTATTAGGCACTACCGCTGAGTTTGTCGAACGCTATCCAAACACCGCGCGCGCGATGACCGCTGCTGTGCTTGAGGCCTCGAAGTTTATCGATTCGTCAAAAGAGAGCCGAACCAAAACTGCGGTAACGATCGCAGCAAAATCGTATGTCAACACAGAAGTGGACGTTATCTTGGGAAGGATATTAGGTCAGTACGACAACGGCATAGGGAAAAAGTGGGATGACCCGGATTACATGAAGTTCTACAACAATGGTCTGGTGAACTTTCCTTACATTTCAGACGGCATGTGGTTTTTGACGCAGCACAAACGCTGGGGTCTGCTTAAAGAGCATCCAGACTATCTGACTGTTGCCAAGAAGGTCAATCGCATCGATGTCTACACGCAAGCAGCGACGCTAACAGGCACGCCACTACCAGCCTCAGAAATGCGCACATCGACCTTGCTAGACGGCAAAGTTTGGGATGGTAGCGACCCCGTTGCTTACGCTGACAGCTTCGCCATCAAAGGCTAGGATGATGCCAGAAGGTCGAGCCAAAGGCATCGCCGAACTCGCTCTTGAGCAACAACTCGAGAGCCAAGCTCTGCGTCAGCGCGAACAAAGGCGTGTTGCGCTCAGAGACCAGTTGGTGCGTCGACTCGACCCCTTGGTGCCTGCACTCTTGGGGGCGCTGGGTTTTATTGTGTTTTTATTGATCTGGGAGGCGATCCATCGCAGCATCGAGCAGATCCCCTCGCCTGCTTTTACCTTGGCCGCCGCAGTCAAACTCTTTGCTGATCCGTTTTATTCAAATGGCCCCAATGATCAGGGAATTGGCTGGAATATTTTGTCGTCGTTGCGGCGGGTTGGCTTGGGTTTTGGTCTGGCGGCCGCGATCGGGATACCGATTGGGTTCTTAATCGGGCGCTTTCGCTTATTTCACGCGATGACTGCACCCATCATTAGTCTGCTGCGACCCGTATCGCCACTGGCCTGGCTACCAATTGGTCTGTTGCTATTTAAGGCCGCCAATCCAGCAGCTATCTGGTGCATCTTCATTTGTTCGATCTGGCCCATGGTGATCAACACCGCGGTCGGTGTCAGCAAGATCCCACAAGACTATATCAACATTGCCCGCGTATTAAATCTTTCAGAGTGGAAAGTCTTTACCAAGATTTTGTTTCCGGCGACCTTGCCTTATATGTTGACTGGTGTGCGCTTATCAATCGGTACCGCGTGGCTGGTGATCGTCGCGGCTGAAATGCTCACCGGTGGCGTGGGCATCGGTTTTTGGCTATGGGATGAATGGAACAACCTAAAAGTTGAAAACATCATCATCGCGATTTTTGTCATCGGAATTGTGGGGCTCTTGCTTGAGTATTGCATGATCGCCGTCGCAAAACGCTTCTCTTACGTATAGCAGACTCGCCGTGAACCCAAGCGCGCTTCCCTCACGCATTGCAGGCCGACCATGAATCCAAGCACGCTAGAGCGTTACTTGCTGGTTGAGGGTGTTCAGCAAACCTTTAAGACAAAAAAAGGGCCTTTTGTTGCGCTCAAGGATATCAACCTGAGCGTCAAGCAGGGTGAGTTCATTACCTTGATCGGGCACTCGGGCTGCGGCAAATCGACTTTGCTCAATCTGATTGCAGGGCTCACACTACCAACAGAAGGCCGCTTGATCTGCGCGGGTCGTGAAATTGCAGGGCCCGGTCCAAGTCGTGCCGTCGTTTTTCAAAACCATTCATTGCTGCCCTGGCTGTCATGCTTTGAAAACGTTTACCTTGGTGTCGAACGGGTCTTTGCCACCACTGAAACCAAAGCGCAACTCAAAGAACGAACCGAAGATGTGATGGCCCTAGTCGGTTTAACGGCCTCGCAACACAAGATGCCACATGAAGTCTCAGGCGGCATGAAGCAGCGCGTGGGAATCGCCCGCGCCTTGGCCATGGAGCCGCAAGTCTTGTTACTTGATGAGCCCTTTGGTGCACTCGATGCCTTAACTCGGGCAAATCTGCAAGATGAGCTCATCAAAATCATGGCCTCTAAAAATAGTACTGCGGTCATGGTCACGCACGATGTCGACGAAGCTGTTTTGTTATCAGATCGTATTGTGATGATGACCAACGGTCCGGCGGCACAGATCGGTGAGATCTTGTCAGTCGAGCTTGAACGTCCGCGCGACCGGGTTGCGCTCGCACACAGCACTCAATATCTTGATTACCGCACCGCGGTCATCGACTTTTTATATCGCAAGCAAGGTCATCCAACGCCTGCAAAGTCTTGAGAGCCATCATGAAAAAAATGAAACTGGTATTAGTGGGCAACGGGATGGCGGGCGTTCGCACGCTTGAAGAGCTTCTCAAGCTCGCACCCGACTTATATGACATCACCGTATTTGGCAGTGAGCCCTATCCAAACTACAACCGAATTCTGCTTTCACCCGTACTCTCTGGCGAACAAAACGTTGAGCAAATCATTTTGAATGATTTGCAATGGTACGCTGAGAACAACATTCGCCTTCATCTGGATAAAACCGTCGTTCAGATCGATCGCGTCGCCCGCGAAGTCAGGGCAGCAGACGGCACGGTTGAACCTTACGACCGGTTGCTGCTGGCCACTGGCTCACTCCCCTTTATCCTTCCGGTGCCGGGCAAAGAGTTGCCAGGCGTGATCGCCTACCGCGATATCAAAGACACCAACGAAATGATTGCCGCAGCAGCCTCGCATCAGCATGCAGTGGTGATCGGTGGCGGTTTGCTAGGTTTAGAGGCGGCCAATGGATTGCGCGTGCGCGGCATGAAGGTCACGGTCGTACACTTGATGGACTGGTTGATGGAACGTCAGTTGGACCCTGTTGCCTCTAAGTTGTTACAAAAAAGTCTTGAAGATCGTGGAATTCAGTTCAAACTCAAGACCCAGACAGAGGCCCTATTGCCCAATGCAGACGGCACCCGTGTGGCTACGATACGCTTTAAAGATGGCGAGACGATCGCAGCAGACTTAGTCGTAATGGCGGCCGGTATTCGACCCAACACTGCGCTGGCCGAAGCTGCCAATATTCATTGCTCACGCGGCATCATTGTCAACGACACCATGCAAACTTTCGACCCTTTGATCTACGCGGTCGGTGAGTGCGTCAATCATCGTGGTTCAGTCTACGGCCTAGTTGCCCCACTGTTTGAGCAGGCAAAAGTTTGCGCCAATCATCTGGCTGAATATGGTATCGCCCGCTATAGCGGCTCGGTGACCTCGACCAAACTTAAAGTCACCGGCATTGATTTATTTTCAGCTGGTGAGTTCATGGGAGGCGAGGATTGCGAAGAAATCACATTATCTGACCCGTTGGCGGGTGTTTACAAAAAACTGGTTGTTAAAAATGATCTGCTGGTGGGCGCCTGTATGTATGGCGATACCGCTGATGGCACTTGGTACTTTAAGCTGCTGCGCGAAGAAAAAAACATCGCAAGCATTCGCGATACCCTCATCTTTGGTGAAAGCAACATCGGCGATGTCGGTCACGAGGGGCACAACAAAGCGGCGGCCATGCTTGATACCGACGAGGTTTGCGGTTGCAACGGTGTGAGCAAAGGCAAGATTGTAAAAGCCATTAAAGATCAGGGCTTATTCACGCTCGACGATGTACGCAAATGCACTAAGGCTAGCGCATCGTGCGGGTCGTGCACTGGGCTTGTCGAACAGATTTTAATGAACTGCCTTGGCACCAGTTATTCAGAGACACCAAAGAAAAAGGCTATGTGTGCCTGCACCGATCACTCGCATGATGCGGTGCGTATTGCTATACGCGAGAACAAGTATTTGGATCAAGCACAGATCCGAGCTGCACTGGACTGGCGCACACCCAGTGGTTGCGCAAGCTGTCGACCAGCGTTGAACTATTACCTGATCTCGACCTGGCCACACGAAGCGAAAGATGATCCACAGTCACGCTTCATCAACGAGCGTGCCCACGCTAACATTCAAAAAGATGGCACATACTCTGTCATTCCACGGATGTGGGGCGGTTTAACCAATGCTTCAGAGCTGCGACGCATTGCCGACGTTGCCGACAAGTTCAACGTTCCTACCGTTAAGGTCACTGGCGGACAGCGCATCGATTTACTTGGCATTAAAAAAGAAGACCTACCCGAAGTCTGGAAAGACCTTGGTATGCCCTCGGGTCATGCCTACGGAAAATCGATTCGTACCGTAAAGACTTGCGTCGGCTCAGAACACTGTCGCTTCGGCACGCAACTCTCAATGGATATGGGGGTGCGACTTGAGAAGATGCTCTTTGGAATGTACGCCCCACATAAAGTCAAGCTGGCAGTCTCAGGCTGCCCGCGCAATTGTGCTGAGGCCGGCATTAAAGACGTCGGCGTCATTGGTGTGGACTCAGGATGGGAGATTTATATCGCTGGTAACGGCGGCATCAAAACGGAAGTGGCTGAGTTTTTGTGCAAGCTCAAAACCGATGAAGAAGTCAAAGAGTACTCTGGCGCGTTTATTCAACTGTACCGCGAAGAGGGTTGGTATCTTGAACGAACTGTGCACTATGTTCAGCGCGTTGGCATGGATTATGTCAAAGCGCGTATTTTGCAAGATGCCGCCGGTCGTCAGGCGCTATTTGAACGACTGCTCTTCGCATTAAAAGATGCTCCCGATCCTTGGAAAGATTTTGAAGCGGCGGGCGTGGACCTCAAGCAGTTTGAAACGATTGCACTTCCTCAATTGACCTAAAGAGACTCGACATGACAACCTCAGAACACTGGGTCTTAGTGAGCAAGCAGCAAGATATTCCTTTGCTCGGCGCACGCGTCGTCACCGGTGCGGCCGCAGGCCCGATAGCAATTTTCAAGGCTTCGGACGAAACCATCTTTGCCGTGTTAGATCGTTGCCCCCATAAAGGTGGACCACTTTCACAGGGAATCGTGCACGGGCATGCTGTCACCTGCCCAATTCACGCCTGGAACATCAACCTAGAGACGGGTTGTGCGCTTGAACCTGACGAGGGATGTGCTCGCCGCTTTGAAGTGAAGTGCATAGAAGGTGAGGTATTTCTTCGACGCGATCAACTGGCCACTTTGTAATGCAACAGCCGCAGCAACCGCAAACCATTAAGACCACCTGCTGCTATTGCGGCGTGGGCTGCGGCATGCTGATTCATACTCAAGAGATAGCAGGCCGTATCGAGATCAAGAGCGTCGAGGGCGACCCGGATCATCCCGCTAACTTCGGAAGGCTCTGCAGCAAAGGTTCGACGCTTGGGCTAACTTCCCAATCCCACATCTATACACAAACACGCGCTCTAGCGCCTGAAAGACGTCTGACGAAAGACACACCTCGTGAAGTGGTGTCTTGGGATGAAGCTAGTGAGCACGTCGCACAACGGTTTGCCGACATTATTGCAACGCACGGCCCAGAAGCTGTTGCGGTCTACGTGTCGGGACAACTTCTCACCGAAGACTATTACGTCTTCAACAAGTTAGTGAAGGGCCTCATCGGCACCAATAATATCGACACCAATTCTCGCCTGTGCATGTCAAGTGCTGTAGCAGGCTACAAACAGAGTTTTGGCGCTGACGCGCCGCCTTGTAGCTACTCAGATATCGAACACGCGAAGGTCATTTTTATTACCGGATCAAACACTGCCTTTGCGCATCCGATTTTGTTTAGACGAATTGAAGCCGCGCGAGAGCTCGATCCAGAACTTAAACTGATTGTCGTAGACCCCAGACGGACCGAGACGGCACAGATGGCAGACTTGTTTCTGCAAATTTTACCCGGTACCGATGTTGCGCTTTACCATGGGATGCTGCACCTGATGCTCTGGGAGAACTGGCTCGACCCACACTATATCAACGCATACACCGAAGGGTTCAGCGACCTAAAGACGCTTGTGCGAGACTACACACCCAAAGCTGTTGCTGAGATTTGCGGGATTTCAGAAGACAACCTTTACACGGCTGCCAAACTATTTGCAACCTCAGCCGCCACACTGTCACTTTACTGTCAGGGATTGAATCAATCGACAGCCGGGACTGATAAGAATACGGCGCTCATCAACCTGCACTTAGCGACAGGGCAGCTCGGTAAGGCCGGGGCCGGCCCTTTCTCGTTAACGGGTCAGCCCAATGCAATGGGCGGACGCGAAGTGGGTGGGCTAGCAAATTTATTATCTGGTCACCGTGATTTGAAAAATCCCGAGCACCGCCGAGAAGTCGCCGACTTTTGGGGGGTGACAGAGGTGCCTTCCAAACCTGGGCTCACGGCCATACCCATGTTTGAGGCCTTGCGCAAGGGCCAATTAAAAGCGATCTGGATCGTCTGTACCAACCCTGCGCAGTCGCTACCCGACCAGACCCTAGTACACGACGCCTTGCGAGAGGCTGAGTTTGTGGTGGTTCAAGACGCTTACGCACACACCGCCACGACAGCCTATGCAGACGTGCTATTGCCCGCTACGACCTGGGCTGAGAAGGACGGCACCGTGACAAATTCTGAGCGTTGCATCTCTCGCGTGCGTCCGGCGCTGGCACCGTTTGGTCAGGCGCGCCAAGACTGGGCGATTGCTGTCGATATCGCCAAGCGCCTTGAGGCAAAACTGGACCGCAGTCGCCGAGCAGCTTCAGCATCTATGTTTTCCTATGCCGACTCAGAGGCCATCTGGAACGACCATCGAGCACTGACGCGTGGTCGCGACCTCGATATTACCGGCCTAAGCTATGCGCGCCTTGAGGCGCGCGGCCCCGCACAATGGCCCTACCCCGTCGGAGCACACAAGGGGCGCGCTCGTTTGTACGAAGACGGCGTGTTTGAAACCAGTAGCGGCAAAGCGCGCTTAATCGCCTCGCCCTATCGAGCCACAGCCGAGCGCACCGATGCGCGCTATCCAATTGGGCTACTCACTGGTCGACTGAGAGATCAGTGGCATGGCATGAGCCGCACGGGTACGCTCGCACGGCTCTTTTCACACGCGCCAGAGGCTTGCATCGACATTTCGACCAGTGACGCTCAAAGGCTTGAGTTAAGTAACGGCGAACTGGTCTATGTCACCTCGCGGCGAGGCGTTCAGGTCTTACCTGTGCAAATTTCTAAGGGATTGCGCAGCTCACAGGCCTTCATTGCGATGCACTGGGGTGGCGAGTTTGTTTCGGGGCAAGCCGGCAAAGCGGTTGGAAGAGGCGTCAATAGTCTGACCATTGCGGCTTACGATCCAATCTCAGAACAACCCGAACTCAAATTCTCAGCCATTAAGGTTTCTAAAGCCAACTTGCCATGGCATTTAAATGCCTTTGGCTGGTTTAATGAGTCCACGGCCTTGAGTGTACAGATCGAGTTGCGCTCGCTCTTTGCACAATGCACTTTTGCCACCGCCACGTTGTTTGGACGCGACGATGCACGACACCAAACTGGGGTCAGTCTGGCGCTAGCCAATGTCGAGCCTTTTGAGCCAGTGTTGCTTGAGCGCGTACGCGAATTGTTTCACTTCAGTCAGCCCAACAAAAAACAATCTGTGATGACCTATCGCGATCAGCGTAAATCAGTTGAACGACTGATAGCGATCGAGCACAGCTCTGAGAAAAAAATCCTAGCCTGCGTGCTGCTCACTGGCTCAGCGATTGACCTTGAGGCACGCAGTTGGTTAAAGCAATATCTTGAAACGCTGACTGATATTTCAGCGCTCGGTCGCAAACTCCTGTCACCCGGAAACGTTGCGCCACAACCTCTGACGCCTCGCGGAAAAGTCATCTGCAATTGTTTTGATGTTTCAGAGCAATCGATTACACAATGCTTGCAACAAATAGCCTCGTCTGACCCTGATGACTTATTTGCGGTTTTACAGACCAAGCTCAGCTGCGGCACCAACTGCGGCTCTTGTTTGCCCGAGCTCAAAAATATGGTGGCCTATTATGTCAATTAAAGCTTATCTGAAACAAATCGGTCGGGGCAGCAAAGGGGCGAGCGACCTGTCGCGTGCTGAGGCAAAGGATTTATTTACGCAGATACTTTCAAGCACGACTTCATCGCTTGAGCTTGGTGCGTTTTGCATGGCAATGCGCATAAAAGGCGAAACGTCAGAAGAGCTCTCTGGCTTTTATGACGCTTTGCGGCCTTTTTTACCGAGATTAACGCTTAGCAAACCAGTTTGGCTTTTACCGTCGTATAACGGTGCGCGCAAGACTAGCTTAATGACACCCTTGCTCGCAAAACTGTTGAGCGACAAGGGATATTTTGTCTTGGTACACGGCGCACATGAAGAACCACAACGCACGAGCTCAGAGCAACTCTTTGCCGAAATGGGCTGGCCTACTGCAAAGACTTTAAACGAAGTACCGCTGCTGCTTGAACACCAATCTTTTGCTTACTGTCCACTGAGCGTGCTGTGTCCCGCTCTGCATAGGCTAAACATGGTGCGGCAAGTGATTGGCGTACGGAACACAGGGCATGTATTGGCAAAGGTTCTCAATCCGATCCAAAGTCAATCGTTTCAACTGAACAATTACACGCATCCCGCGTACCCCAAGGTGCTTGACGAGTTTTATAAGAATTTTTCAGAGAACGTCGCCACCCTGCGTGGCCATGAGGGTGAACCAGTCGCCAGTCCGCGCCGACTGCCCGAGTTGCACTTGCGGTTTAAAGGAGTGGAGGTAACGCAAATACTCGAGCCACAGTATTTCGCTCAGGCTTGCGATTCCTCAGAAGATATCGGATCTGCCGCGACTGCGATCCTATATCAAAACATGTTAATGAATCCAGACACTCTGCCGCCGAGCTTAGTTTCTCAGGTTGACGCTTTACATCGTGCGTACGGATGCCAAGCCAACGCGACAACTACCCTTCTGCCATGAGCACTTCGATAGATCCTCTGTTTTTTTCCCCCGGCGAAGTCGCACTGATTGGGGCAGGTCCTGGTGATCCTGAGCTACTGACCCTCAAGGCTGTCAAGTATTTAAGGCATGCCGATGTCGTGCTGGTCGATGATTTAGTCAACCCAATCATTCTCGAATATTGTCACTCACAAGCTCGCATCATTCATGTGGGCAAGCGCGGTGGCTGCCAGTCAACGTCACAGTCCTTTATCGAAAAAATTATGGTTCGAGCGGCACTTTCTGGTTTGAAAGTTGTACGCTTAAAGGGTGGCGATCCTTTGATTTTTGGTCGTGCCGGCGAAGAAATTGAAGCTCTGCGCGCGCAACAGATCAAGGTCACTCTGATCAACGGCATCTCGGCGGGGCTCGCGGGGGCCGCAGCCTTTGGGGTTTCGCTCACGCATCGCCATCACTCACCAGGCGTGATCTTCGTGACAGGTCATCTGAAAGACGAAGGAGCTCAGCCTAATTGGCGGGCGTTGGCCGAGAGTGGAATGACCTTAGTCATCTACATGGGGCTTGCTCAGGCTCCTAGCATTGAACAGAGTCTGTTAAATGCGGGCATGTCGGGTCATACTCCTGTTGGCCTGATAAAATCTGTCTCGTATCCTGCCGAACGCTTGCTACGCACCCATCTGTCATTGTTGTGCGAAACCATTCAAACCGAGCAACTCACGAGTCCTGCGATCATTTTGATCGGCGACATCCTTCAAGCCACCCAGCAATTACGCCATTTCAGCGTTGCAGCTTAACTGTTTTTACTGCCTCTCATGAGTATCTCTACAACAGTCGGTACGATTCTTTTTGCCCACGGGTCGCGCGATCCGCAATGGCGCGTGCCGTTCGAAAGTATTCTAAAAAAAATGCAGGCATTGAGTCATTCGTCATCTAGCTTGGCGTTTCTTGAGTGCATGACACCAACGCTTGAACAAGCGATTGATGACATGGTGAGCGCAGGGATTAAACAGATTACCGTGGTGCCAGTATTTTTAGCAGTAGGTAGTCATGTTCGCAAAGACTTACCTAACTTGCTCGCGGCCGCTCGCCTCAAGCATCCCGATCTTGCTTTGCAGGCCAGCGCGGCGATTGGCGAACAACCCGCTATTCAAGAAGCGATCGCGGCCTTCGCTTTGGCCGCGCGCTAATCAGTGGTGTCTGCGATACCAGCATTAGCTGCCAGCACCTAAGCGACGTCTGCTTTGACAACCCGCGCCTGAGCGATACCTGCTTTAGCCTAGTGCGTCTAACCAAAGTCGGGCAGCAGCCGTTGCCTCTGTCAGGCAGCGAGCCGTTTGAGCAACGCTTGCCCAGTTTCTTTGGTGCCAAGCTTGCCGCCCATGTCGCGTGTAGACTCTTTAGCCGCAATCGCTTGCGTGACCGCCAGCTCAAGTGCCTGACTGGCTTGAACAAACTCAGGCCGGCCTTTACGCTGACCGAACCACGTCAACAGCATGGCAGCAGAACAGACTTGCGAAAACGGATTGGCAATATTTTGCCCTGCAATGTCGGGCGCCGAGCCATGTGCAGCCTGCGCCATCGCATAATCGGTACCCGCATTAATCGAGGCCGCCATGCCTAAACTGCCAGCCAACTCGGCCGTGAGGTCAGACAAAATATCACCAAACATGTTGGTCGTGACGATCACATCGTAGCGCTCGGGGGCGCGCACCACATGAGCCATCATGGCATCGACGATCACATCGTCAACCTCGACGGCAGGAAACTCTTTAGCCACCGCGAGGCAGGCGTCAATAAACATCCCATCGCCAATACGCAGGACATTTGCCTTGTGCACGATAGTCACGTGTTTTTTGCGTGTCATGGCCAACTCAAAGGCAGAGCGAGCAATACGCTCACAGCACTGACGCGTAATACGGCGCAGCGAGACGACGACGTCAGGCGTAATTAACATTTCGCTGCCGCCCGATTCGATATTGCGATCGGCATAAAAGCCTTCGGTGTTTTCGCGGACCACCACCAGATCAAGTGGTTTGTAGGTCGTGCCGCTGCCTGCATAGGTTTTAGCGGGGCGAATATTTGCAAACAAATCCAGCCCTTTTCTGAAAAACTTTGATGGATTGATCTCGCCTTTTGCTTCGTCTTTAAAGTCATAGGTCGCCATCGGCCCCAAGATCAAGCCATCTGCCTGCTTGACCGAATCCATCAAGCCATCGTGAATGGTCGTGCCGTATTTTTTCAGGCTATCGTGTCCAGCAATATCATGCTCTAGCTTTAGACCTAAGTTAAATTGCTTGGAGACATGCTCTAACGCATCAACGGCAACCGCTACGGTTTCAGCACCAATTCCATCACCTGGAAGCACAATAATTTTCATTTTTGGGGTCTCTTATTTAAATTTTGAAATTTGAATCAATAGATACTAAATATCCGAATGACTGAATAGCTATCCTGATCAAACCCTATCCTTCAGCGCAGGTAGGACATTGAAGATGTTGTTTCAAGCTTAATCGAACTTTAACTGATCTTGCGGGCCCGCGAGAGCCCGCATACGTTCGATGTAGGCCTTGCGCGGGTCAGTCGATGCCGTCATCTCTTCTTTGAGGTAAAAATCCCAAAACAGCGTCGTCATGGCACTGATACGCGCCCACGTTTTCGGGTTATTTTGTTCGGGCAAAGGTACGTCACGACTGAAGTGCTCGGCGGCAATCGGTTCGCCAGCAAAGGTCATGTGATCGGCCTGCGCCACCAAAAGCTCTTGTCGCTGGCCCTTTGGCAAATGGCTATAGACCCATTGGCGCTGATTGAGTGGCACGCCAAGACGTACTGAATCAGCGCCCTTTTTGAACGTGACGTGACCATCAAGATCGCCGGTGATACAAAAAAAAGGAATTTTGACCTGAGCCATCGCAGCCGCCCGTTCTGGCGACATGGCACTTGGTGAGAACGCGATGGCGGCATTAATTCGACGGTCAAGCAAGCCTTTACCGCCCTGGCCTTGCCCGGTGATTGACTGCACCGTTAGCGCGCCATACGAGTGACCAGCAATGCCAATGCGGGGGCGCTGAGAGCCGACTTTGCCATCGCCAGCCCCCTTAAGATAGGGTTTTAGCGAGGGTAAGCCCAGTAAGTGATCCAAAGCAAAGCTGCAGTCGTTCACACGCAAGGCGTACTGCGGCGAGGCGATTGCCTCGGCGATCGTCATTTTTAACGATCTGCCCTGACTGGTGTTCCAGATACTGTCGTCTGTGACAGGGTGCGCAAGCGTCACAACGAGATAGCCTGCATCGCGCCACGCCTCGCACCAGTCAGCCCCGTTCGAGACCCCACTACCCAGACCAGGAGAATACAAGATCAACGCCGTAGGCTTTGCTTGTACGGGTAACCGTATCTCCAGTTTAATCGTACGTTTCGTTTTGGGGTCTACGACCACCGTGGTTTCAAGCTCAGTTTGGTGCACGCTTTCGGGCTGAGTCAGTCGCAAGTGTTCGGCAGGGGTTGCTGCAGCGTTGACTTTGAGCACAATGGCGGAAGCCCCACACGCAGCGATCAATCGCCTACGAATTGCTTGAAAAGACTGCTCAGTGAAATCTGTCATGCCACGGCGCTGATTCATCAAAGTGAGTCATGGCATAGTAAGTTAAATTGAATGTCAGCGCCTTGTTTAGCAAGGCTCTTACTCATCTTTCACCCTGCTGTCTTGCGCCAGTCTGCTTGCTGACTAACGAGGCGTTAACACTCAAGCAACTGAGGCTGTTGACTTAAGGCAGTTGAATCGTTTTAAAATCGCCTGGCAAAATCAACTCAAGCGTTTCAAAATCGTCAGAGTGCTCAATTTCACGATGACGAATGCCGGGGGCCTGATTGACACAGGTGCCGGCCTCAAGCTTGTGGGTGCCATAGCCTTCATATTCAAAAATGGCCCAGCCCTTTAAAACAAACACGAACTGAAATTCAACCTCATGGCAATGCCAATCGCCATGCGCGTTGCTACCTTTACTCGCCTTTATCACATGCGCGACCACCTTTTTATCGGTCGAGTCATAAATACCTAAATCGCGATAATCAAAATATTCGCGTAAGCCATCGTGCGAAAAGGGCTTGTCTTTTGCGTGTTGAATACTAAATTTCATTGAAAGTCTCCGGTTGTTTTATTTAGATCCTCAGTCAGGGATGGCTACGCAGCACACAACATCGATGGGGATCTCGTAATCCTTTGCGCACGATAGCCTCCCTTAGCATGCCCTACGATACTCAATTTGCACGCTTTCGCAAAGCCGTATTTTTAATGAATGCGTGCGGCCTCAGCCAAGTTCAAGCGTGCAACAATCAACGCCGTCTACTTGTTGAGTCATTTTGAGCTGTTTTGCTGTGTCTGACACCACACACCACCGGCCATGAGACACGGGGATTCCATGCATCACGACTGGCAAAGAATGTGTTTTTAAGCGTATGACTGGGGCGCTGTGCAAATAAGGGGCATCAACATGACCGGCAATTGCGCTGGCAATCGCATGCGCCTGTTTTGAGATCGGCTCTATAAACCGACAGGGCATGCCATGAATACTGACACAATCCCCAAGAGCATATACATCTTCTGCACTGGTCTGCAGCGTCAAGGGGTCAACGACGATACCTCGATTGATCTTCAGTTTTGCGCCGACTGCCAAGCGGGTATCGGTCACCAACCCAGTTGCAACGACCACTTCGTCGCACTCGATCGCCGAGGCACCAACCAGCGCGACAGACTTCGTGCCCCCGGCGAGTTGAGTCACCCCTGCCACTTGAGTTGCACCCATAAATCTTACGCCGGCGCCTTCAAGTGCTGCGCGCAAACGCACGGACGCCAGTTCGGGCAATAAAGCTGCCAAGGGCTCTTGTTGCAAGTCGAGCAAAGTGACCTGATGCCCTGCAATCATAAAATCGTCTGCCAGTTCGCAGCCCACCATCCCCGCACCAATCATGACAATATGTTTTGGCGCCTCACCTAGCTGACGTTTAAGCTTGACCCACGCATCCAGATCATTGATTCTCCAGCACAGGTGCGCCGGCAACGCCTCGGGCAACGCAGGTCGAGCGCCTTGGGCCAAGATTAAAGAGGTGTATTGCAAGTTACCGCGCGTTGTACGCAACTGATGTAGCGCGGGTGATAACCCCACAGCAAAGGTCTCGGTCATGAGCCGCACCCCAAGGCGAGCGGCACTGGCCAAGCCAGTTTCACGGACTAGCGATTCGCGACTCGAGCGACGACGCAGCGCGATTGAAAGCTCAGGCTTAAGATAACGATCGCCCTCGCAAGCCGTCACCATCGTAATCGGCACCAAAGCATCTTGAGCACGCGCCGCCTCAGCTGCAGCCCAACCAGCCTGACCGCCCCCGACAATCACAACTCCGGTGCCGCGAGCGAGTTTTAAAAGCGCGCCGCCTGTCACAGGTGTCGCACTCAACACCTCATAGGGCTCGAAGTCGGCTTTCACGACACCGCACAAGGGGCATACCCAGTCGTCTGGAATCTCTGCAAATCGCGTACCTGGCGCAATCCCACTGTCAGGGTCGCCGAGTTGTTCGTCGTAAATCAGACCACAGGCACGACAAATAAACTGTTTCCAGGCTTGGTCTTGCGTCATGCAGGTAACACCTGCTTAGACAAACGCGCCATCTCCCAGCGCAAATGCTTAATGGCAGGCGTCACGATTGCCACAAAGTGAGACTCACGAATACGACGTTGCGGGGCTGTATTCATCATGTAGCCACGTGCGCCCTGATGTAACAAACCCGACTGCGCTGCACGCAGTGAAAGCTCGGCACTCTGCGCACGCGCATCAAGCACACTGATCACATAATCCACGCTGCCATCATACGGGGTCAAGGCGAGCGTCTGAATACGTTGGCTTAAGTCATCGAGTTCGGCCTGCAATTCGTCAGGACGGTTATCTAAAAATTTATTGACGTGGCCTAACAGCGGCTCGACCTCAAGTATCGACTCAATACTGCCTTGCGTGACCCCCAGCGCCCAACCTGTTTGAAGCAACACGAACGCGGCACGCACTCGAGCAATAAACGGCTTAGCCGGGTCGGCGATCAAAGCGTCTTCGTTGACAAAATAATTTTCTAGACGAATCCCCCAGGTGCTTGTTCCCTCCATGCCAGAAAATTCTGGACACTGCCTGAGCACCACGTCATCGTCACAGTGCAGCATGAACATGATTTCGTGCGAGGTACTGCCGTCATCCAAATACACACCTGCAATCGCGCCACAGTATTGCCCGCGGCCAATATGACTGACCCACGGTAACGCGCCACTAATCCGATAACCACCCGGTACGCGCTTGGCGCGCAACAGCATTTTTTCAATGCCCGCAAAGGTTTTCATGGGATTAGAGAGCGCTGTGCCGCCTAAGGTAGTCGCACAGACATGTTCATCCAAGCGAGCCCCCATCAACGCAGGGTTACCGGACTGTTCCATGTATAAGCCACAGACGTCATGGCACCAAGATAAAAACCCAGTTGAACCGCAATTGCGTGCGATTTCGCGCATCGCGTCGATCGCCAAGCCAAACTGTTGACCGTTGCGGTCGAGGTGTGCACCAAAGGCGCCGGCCTGACCTAACGTCTGCATGATGCCGGAAGGGTAAAAGCCTTCATGATCAATCTTGTAGGCCGCGCCGGCTAAGTCGCCGCTAGCGATGTGTTTGACGCGCGCGAGCAAATCGCTTGACGACGTGTGGGGCAGTACAGAGCTTGCCTCGATAGGATTCATATTGCACACTCAACGTTACTTGGTTGCTCTTGCTTCACTGGACCTAACTGGAGGCCCGATGCGTTGCTCTTGCTTCACTCGATCTAACTGAAGGACCGATGAGTTGCTCTTGCTTCACTCAACTTAAAAGTCATCCTGATTAACGGCTCTTGCGCACTCAGCTTGCAGTTAACCGCAACCTAAGCCAGAGCAGGCAATTATTAGGCCAGCCCGATTTCAAAGCCAATCGGATTACGCATCGAATTCGCGACAGGCGAATACATGTTGGCGTGACGCACGATTTCATCGAGTTGTTCGCGCGACGCATCACCCTCGAGCACCACTTTGACGCGTATTGCCTGAAAACCCATCTGAGGCGGTGCCATCTCTGCACCCCCTGCTCCCCAGGCCGCGGGGTTGCCAATATCGCCCTCTAAAAACAACTCGAGCTTTGACAGCTTGACTTGCTTCCAGGTTGCGACTGCTGTGATCCCAACGGCCAAACAGCCGCCAAGCGCTGACAAGACAACTTCACCGGGTGCCGGCGCCGTATCTTGTCCAAATAAATGGGGAGGTTCATCGACCACAACCGGCTGGTGATTGCCAACGTAGCTTAGAGTTCGATACTGACCTTCGCATACGGTGTGCACTTTATTGGTGCCTTTGCGGGTTGGGTCTGCACGACCTTTTTCAGCGAAGCCTAACAAACCGTCGCGATCGATAGGGCGCAAGTAGGCTTTGACGGTTGAAGGGGCATTGTCGTTGCTCATTGAAGGGCTCCAAATAACTCAATAGAAGAAAAAAAGGCAAGCCAAATGATACGGCTAAGCGCGCATCGATCACTGCGTTTGGATATACCGCTTAGCTATAAGCAAATGCCATGCCAAACAGATCAACAAGGGCTGGTCAAGCGGACTTCAGCCATCAAGGCCGCTTGCTTAAGCCCGGTGCTTAAGCCCGGTGTCTCACTTGCTTAAGCCTGTTCCCTCAAATCGAGCATTCAACCCCTGCCTCGTGCGCCACGCGTACAAGGTCAGTGATCGTCTCGCTGGCAAGCAACAAACCCTTTGCTCGGTTTTCGGCGTCTGCTTGTTTTTCAAGCTCGCCTGGGTAATACACCTGCGAATGACCGGCGGCCAGGGGCACATCTTTCAATGACTGAACATACTGGTCGATTCGTTGATGAAACTCAGTCAGCGGTTGAAACGCGGCCACATTGAGCGCCACCATCAAGTGCCCTGCTCCGCTAGGGTTCACAGGATCGTAGGGGCCGTGCACGCGATCAAGAAATTGACTGCCTGACAAGACGCCCGACAGAATATCGATCATGACCCCCATCACATAACCTTTATGCCCCGCCATCGGCAAGATAAACCCTTCAATAGCGGCTTTCGGATCAGTGGTTGGGCGCCCCGCCGAGTCAACTGCCCAGTGCGAAGGAATCTCTTCATTGCGATTATTCGCAAGATAGATTTTGCCGCGCGCGACCCCTGAATTTGCCATGTCCATCACGATCGGGCCATACGCACCACCTGGCACCGCAATCGACCAGGGGTTTGTGCCAATTTTCTTTTTGAGTCCACCCCAAGGTGCCATGTTTGGCCCCGCGTTACTCATCAACAGCATCACGCAGCCTTGCTCGGCTGCGATCCGCGTGTAATACATACAGGTGCCGAAATGATTTGAGTTGCGAATCGACACCACACCAACGCCGTGCAACTTGGCACGTGTCACGGCTTGGTCGACAGCTTGGCGAGTAATGACTTGCCCAATGCCATCATGACCATCCATCACACAGATTGCACCTGCGTCGACCGCTAACGAGGTTTGCGTCACAGCCTTCATGGCACCAGACTTAAGCCGCGCGTAGTACCAACCTAAACGCAACAAACCGTGCGACTGATGCCCCCAAAGATCCGCTTGGACTAGCGTGTCGGCGGCCAACTGTGCGTCTTGCGCTGGCACGCCGATACTTTGATAAACCTCTGTCGCAATCTGCCGCAAGCGGGTTGGATCAAGGCGCGGAGGTGTTTCTTGCTGTGCTGTGGCAACTGACATGTTATTTAATTAACGCCCCATAAACGAGATTTTTGTACAACATCCGGGTGTGAGTGCGATTCGAAGGCCCTTGCGCCATGATGACGGCGGCAAGTTTTTCTTTAGGGTCAATCCAAAAGCTTGTGCCCCACGCACCAGCCCACATCGCGTCGCCCTTAGATCCTGGCACCCACGCCATGCCTTCATCTAAACGCACGGCAAAGCCTAAGCCAAAACCGTAACCTGGGCCTGTGCTGGCGATCGTGCTGCCACCCATCCCAACGGTGTGCTGCGACAACATGAACTCAACGCCCTTGCGCGACAGATAGCGCTTGCCGTCTAGCTCACCACCATTGACCATCATTTGTAAAAACTTCAGATAATCGTTTGCCGTACCCACCAGGCCAGCGCCGCCTTTAAAGTAACTTTTCCCGAGCGGGTTATAGGTCTGCCGATACGACTTCAGCATCTCAACTTTCAATGGATCTGCATCAAGTGTCTCGGCAATGCGGCCAAGCTGATCAGCCTGCACCCACCACGTTGTATCTTTCATCCCCAAGGGGCCAAGCAATAATTCATTCAAGATCGCGTCTAACGGTTTTTGAGCGACACGTTCAAGCAACAGGCCTAAGACATCGACTGAAATTGAATATTCCCAAACAGTGCCAGGTTGATTGGCCAAGGGGATTTGACCCAGATTTTTCAGCATTTCGTCGGCAGTGATGTCTGTTTCACGCGCTTCGATGTTGAGATCGTCATACATTTTTTTAATACGCGGCGATTTCGTGCCACTCGCATACACAAAGCCAGAGGTATGGCGCATCACATCCTGCACCCAGATTGGGCGATTCAATGGTACGTCTCCGCTTGCCGTTTCAACCTTCAAGTTCTTTAGCTCTGGCATCCATTTGGTCAACGGATCGTTCAAACCCATTTTGCCTTGCTCGACCATCATCATGGCCGCGACTGTGACCAAAGGCTTAGTCATTGATGCCAGACGAAACAATGCATCTTTTGTCATCGGTTTGGACTTGGCAGCATCCAAAAACCCGTGTGCTTCGTTATGCACTACAACCCCGTTGCGCGCCACCATTGTCACAGCACCTGGAAACATACCGGTGCGCACTTGCTCTTGCATCGAGGGGGCGATACGAGCCAAGCGGTCACTTGAAAAGCCTTGGATCAC
>CANCMG010000069.1 GCA_947378965.1 Alcaligenaceae bacterium
GACTACACAGGACTCAAGGCCACCCGAGAGTCGGATGGCCAAGCCTTCGCAGAGCTAACGCCTCAGGCTCTAAGTGAGGCGCAAACAGTTGTGATGGGTGAGACTCTGTAGACGCGCTCACCGCCCGTCTCTTTGACTGAGTCAATGAGTAGACCAAGCTTTTTCTTTAAGGCCCCAGCCAAGCAGCCGCGCACCGTGTGTGCCTGCCAACCAGTGGCTTGAACCATCTGCGCAAGGGTCGCACCTTCTGAGCGTAACTTTTATCAGTCGGTGCGCTGGCGCTCGGTACGCGCAGCATTTTTGCGTGAGCATCCGACCTGCAAGGCGTGCAGCGCACTTGGTTGCATCGCCCCTGCGGTGGTGGTTGATCACGTTCAGCCCCTCAAGGAAGGAGGCGATCGTTTTGGTTGGCAAAACCTACAGCCGCTTTGCGTGTCGTGCCACAACCGCAAGACCGCGCACGAGACTGCAGCCAAGCGCTACACCCCCTAGGGGGTCTGAATCTCTACGGGCTGAAAGTAGTGAGGCGTGGCCTTAGTCAAATTTTTGCGCGTGCAAAATGAAAATAGGGGGGGTGCACTATGCAAATTAGGTCCCCCTGCCAACAAGTGAGCCTTTGATGCAGAAATCAACTCGATTAACCATTGCCTGTTCGGCTCAGCGGCGGCCAAATCAATACTGGAGTCAAACTGAATGGCCGGACGTAAGCCCTTGCCTACAGCGGTCAAGAGGATTAAGGGAACGCTGCAGAAGTGCCGCACCAATAATCACGAACCGCAACCTCAGGGGGATTTGGTCGAGCCGCCCGACTACATGTCTGAGGGCGCTAAGCTCGCTTGGCGCTACGCTATCGGGAGCGCTCCTGAGCATTTGCTGCGTCGACTTGATATGTCCGTTCTGGAGGTCTGGTCATGCGCCGCTGACCTGTACCGCAAGGCGCAGGTCGGACTGAACAAGACGGGCTTGTTGATGAAGTCACCCAATACGGGTGTGCCGATGCAGTCGCCTTACTTGGCTATCGCAAACAAACAGGCCCAGATCATGACCAAGGCGGCAGTCGAGATGGGGTTTACTCCCGCCTCGCGTTCGCGCATCACACTGCCGGAGCAAGCAAAGGGTGATTTAGATCCGTGGGCCGACATTGCAGGCTAAAAGCCAAACAGTCCCTTAATCAAACGGGCAGTGGCTCGGTGAGCAGTGGACAGCGAGTGATCTTCTTGAGCCGCGCGCCTAGCTCGCGCCGCGCCAGTTGAGTGTCATGGTGAGACTGCACCGCAAGCCACCAGCCGTCACTTAAACCAAAGTACCGGCACAACAGCAAATCTGTTTCGGCCGTGACAGCACGTTTGCCGGACACGATGTCGTAGATACGGGTGGCGGGCACAGCGATGTCTTTGGCCACCCTGTAAGGCGTCAGGCCCAGAGGTTTGAGGAACTCTTCCTGAAGCATTTCGCCAGGAGAGACGGGGGTTATTGCAGCCATGGTCTAAATCCTTCAGTGGTAATCAACGATTTCAACGTCGTGGGCACCGTCGTCAGCCCACACAAAACAGACCCGCCACTGGTCGTTGATGCGAATGCTGTGCTGGCCAGATCGGTCACCTCGCAAGCGCTCCAAGCGGTTACCAGGAGGAATGCGCAAGTCCTCTAACCGAGACGACACCGCCAGTTGAGTCAGCTTTCGTAGCGCCGCGCGTTCAATGTTGACCCAACGGGCCACTCTTTTACCGTAGTAGAGCGACTCAGTGTCAACGCAGCGAAATGACTGTATGGGCATGCCAAATAGTACTGCACCGCATTACTACCGTCAAACGGTAATAGTGTAACGATTCATCACTTGTCGAGCCCATGAAGCCATCCAGCTATGCAACGATAGCCACCCAGTACGCCCGTGCTGTTGTGGCCGGCAAGGTAGCCGCAATTAAATTCCTAACCCAGCACGGGCGAGCGATTCTGGTCGACGACATGAGACTTGGAAAAACGCGCCAAGCCGTAATCAAATTTCTAATAGTCTGCGCTGAAGGCACTGTGTGCTGAACCAAACAAATCACGATGCCGCCATTTGTTCCAATAGTGCATCAAGGCGAGTACGCACGAGTACGGTCGCTTCATCATCCGGCTCAAGCTCACGCTCGCGAATCGCTAGTGCCTTACGGTAATAACTCTCAGCCTCGATAAACTCATTCTTAAGTTTGAGTAGACTACCCATGGCGCTGTAAGCATTTGCGGCTTCTAGGCTGGCTTCTCCATGCACACAAATGAATCGTGCCATCGCCTCGCGCTGTAGGGGCTCAGATTCGTCGAGGCGACCGGCGTTCCTGAGCGATACCGCAAAGTTTTGCATCACCCTTAACGTTTCCTCGTGTGATCCGCCGACCGAGCGCTCAAGCCGACTCAACTGCTGCCGCCGCATTTTCACAAAGGTATCGATTTCGCCCTTGGATTCGAATAGATCAGCCAAATTGTCAAGGCAGTCTAGAGTGTCTTTCCCATCTTCGCCAACGACTTTCTCGTATAGCGAGAGCGCTCTCAATAGCAAATTCTTGGATTCATCAAGCTTGCCCAATTGTCGCAGGAATACTGCATACGCCTGTAAGACAATCCCAACTTCTGACGACTCCTGGCCATGGAGCATTTCATTAGCTCCCAACGCGCGTTTGTACAACAACTCGTCGCTAGCGTGGCTATTGGAATTTAGGATTACAACAATGAGGTCGGTGAGGCAGTCAACCGTATCAGGATGATTAACCCCTAGAGCCTTTTCGCGTATCGCCACTGCCCGTCGATACAATGGCTCCGCGCCAAAATCATCATCAATGGTCTGAAGTAGCGAAGCAAGTTCAACGAGACTTTTGGCAGTATCTAGATGCTCCGTACCAAGGGATATTTCGCGGATTGCTAATACCCTCCTGTATAACGACTCGGCGCCAGTGTAGTCATCGATGGACTCAAGCAGCGAAGCAAGGTTGGCTAAGGCAGTAGCCGTCTCCGGATGCTCTGCTCCAAGCGCCTTCTCGCTAATCGCAAGGGCGCGTCGATATAGCATCTCAGCCTCTACAGAATCCCCGTTTAGTCTCCGCGCAAAAGCAAGGCTGTTTAAGGTAGTCGCGATACTGGGATGAATTTGTCCGAGACCCCTCTCCATGATCGCTAGTGCGCGTCGACACAGCGGTTCTGCTTCCTTGCTGTTGCCGTTGCTCCACAGAAAGACCGCTAAATAATCTAAGCACGTGCCGGTAGATAAATGGTTAGGTCCATAACTTTTCTCAGAAGCTATTAATGCTCGCTCCATTAGACGGCGGGCTTCATCCTTTCGCCCAAGTAGGTCGAGAGTTGATGCAAGGTTATGAAGACTATTTAAGGTGTCAGCATGGTTTGGCCCTAATGTCGCCTCGCGGATTGCTAGTGATCTTACAAACAGCGGCAGTGCGGCTTCTTCGCTTAACAAGGTTGCAACATTGTTCAGGCTTTCGGCAGTGTCAGGATGGTTTGGCCCCAAGACGCGCTCACGAATTTGCAAAACTTGTTGATAAAACAACCCAGCAGCGGTCGAATGTCCTTGGTGATTCAACACAACGGCAAAGTCATTCAGTGTTGCCAAGGTATCCGGGTGAGATTCGCCCAATGCTTTACGCCGAATGATCAACGCTTGACGAAACCGTGCATGGGCGGCGCCAAAATCGCCAAGCTTGTAGAAGACATTGCCCAAATAGTGAAGCGAGTCAGCCACTCGCTGATGGTCTGGCGATAATAGTTGCTCTTGTTTTTCTAGTAAAGTTTCAAGTAGCGTTCGAGCGAGAAAGTAAGAAGTGATTTGATCAAGCCACTTTCCAAACTTAGCAACTGCATATCCGTACCGCTCTGCGTTTGTTGATGTGTTGATGCTCGATCGAATATTCGCTGCCCATCGTCTCGCCAACGCCGAAGTTTCCTTGTCAGTGAGAGTTGTAATCGCATCGAGCACGATCTTTTCGCTCAACTCGTCATCTTGTAGTTTGACCGGGACGTGCAACACGCCGAGATCTGCCACCAAATATTGCCTCGCCTTTGCCTCGGTCTTCGCCAACTGCGTGATCTGGTAAAGCGTCTCCGTAGCCGCTCTCGCATCGAATGCAGCCTTGCCCTTGCCGTAACCCGACTTGAAGTGCCGGTAGAGATGCTTCCTGACTGGTGTGGTGCCGTAGTGCTGTAGCGCGGATTCCCCGAAAATACGATGCATCGGCGCACGTCGCCCTCCCTTGTTGAGCAGGAAGGGTTGCATGTTCGCCAAGAGACGTGAAAGGTGAATCTGTGGCAGCCTCGGCTTCTTCGTGTCCTTCGCCTTTGGATCGGTGGGGAGCGCCAACAGGTCGGCCAGTTCGTTCTCGCTTAGGCCGGCGTGACTCGCACCGAGCAGTGCCATGCAGGCAGCCGCTAGGGTCGGCAGTTCAGGTCGGCCATAGTCTACGTCGAGCAGGAAGTTGTTGAGAAAGAGTTCCTCGGCATCCTGGGCGTTGAGGATGTCATCAACCAGATCGGCAAGGCTTTCATGGCTGGCGTCAAGACGCAGTTTTTCTAGTGCCAGGCTCAAAAACAGTGGGCTGCCTGATTCCGGAGTCGCTACCAGCCTTTCCGCGAGTTCGGGGGTGAGCTTTTTGCGATAGCGCGCTAAGGTGCCGTGGATCATCCGGGCCTTCAGCTTCGCCGTAAGGGGTGGTACAACAAGCGTTTCGTATTCGCTTGCAGCATCTCTTGCGGGGGTTCCGTCGGCGGCGCTGACGACAACGATCGCGTCGGGGCCAAGAATCTCGGGTCTCAGCAGTTCAAGGTCCTTGCCCCTGTCGTTGCATTGATCGAGCGCGTCGAGGATGAGAATTAGGCGGACGCTGCCTGCCTCTTTGCCAGTATTCTGCTCCTGTCGCCGGCAGGCCATGGCAATCCAGGTGGAGAGAGCTTCCTTCTGGCCCTTTGGTATTTTGGGGATGGCATCTACCAGATCATGAATGCGCTTGTGTAGGCTTTGGAGTATGCGCCTAGCCCAACTGTCCAGGCTGTTGGTGTCGTCGGCGCCTATGTAATGGTCGATGACAATCCATTCAGGATGGGTGATTTCGAGATGCCGTGCCAAATCAGCCATCAGGGCGCTCTTGCCCTGACCAGAGGGACCGGTCAACAGAACTGGGCCAAGGTGAGGTGCGTCCAGTCGCTTTTTTAGCAACTTGATGATGTGTTTGCGAACGTCGTCACGAGGCAGAAAGTTCTGTAGGCGCTGGTAGCGCAAGGCCGCATGGGATTGCAGTTGCCGTTCCTGCGGACTGGGGATGCCGTCCGACGAGAAGTGAAGGTCGAGCTGCCCGAGCAGGTAGGTCTCAATCACTTTCCCGAATTGTTCTATGGTGGTGTACCCGTCGATACCAAGGAACGGGGTGCTGCGGATGCGGTCCTTGAGCGCCAGTAGTTTGCCGAAGGCAGGATCGTAGTAGGCGGTATCCTGCGGGTTTGGAGGATTGCCGGTGTCTTGACAGTAGAGTTGATCGGTTAGCGTCCGGCCACGCAGAAGGAATAAGGCGTGGCTGGCAATCCTGTCGGCGGCATCTTCTTCCAATACTCCGAGTTCCATTTCCAGTTCGGTGACGCTGATACCTCGTTTGATTGCTTGTTGGATGGGCCTGGCGTAGGAGGAATTGCGGCGCTTCTGCCAGTAAGCAGCGAGCTCTTCATGCTTTGGCATCCAACCGTAGCGTTCGCCTAGAAAGCCAATGAAAAACGGGGGAAACTCTCGGCAGCGGTCGATCTCCTTTAAACAGATTTCGACTGTCGCGCCGTTTTTGGATTCATCTTCCGTCACGCCCCAGCGCAAATCAATCTCGGTAAAGCCGACCTGTCGGGCGAGGCACGCTGCCCGCACCTTGGGAAAAATCTGTTTGACGAGGTGGTTTCGCTCGGCTTCCATATCCCTGAAGGTCGAAGACAGGAACACGCGGATTTCACGAGATGTTGGCACCGCCTTGCTCATGTCGCTTGCCCTTCTGAAAAGGCGATCTTGGCGGACTTCATACTTATTCTCGGTTCGTCCACCGCTGGAGCAGTCGAATACGCAGTGGGTAGTCAAGTCTAGTGGGGTTACTTAATCCTGAGAAGCGACCGCGCGCAGCAATCAAATAACCCATTGGTAACACGTCGGTAATCACATCTGAAAAAAGCAGTCTAATTTCAGTGGTAAATCGCCTCGCAGATTCGGTTCCAAATATCAGACGACACAGCAGTTGCGCGAACGGTACTGGCACTCAGAGGGCGCTGTCAATGTAACGTTCCCTAACTGCTACACACCTTAATTTTCACCCCCCTGAATTTGGATGTCAATTAGGGAAAGCACCTCACTGCCGTATGGGATCGCCTGTGATAGCCTGTTTTTTCAATATTCAAACAGTGCGCGTCGTCTTGAGTAAGCCGACGTAGCTTCTACAATTAGATACCAAGCACCTAACAAAGGGGTGTTCAATGACTGATGCACAAGAAATGTGGATCGATACAATTACTAGTGTAGTGACTCGGCCAAAATTCAACGAAAAAATAGGCGACATGAACTATGTGTTGGGCAATATGATCGCCAAATACGTCAGTTCTTCTAAACATTACAGAATCACTGAAGGGGCGCTTGAATATATCCAAAGCATTGGGTTAGATACGTCGGTATCAATACACATTGCTAAACATATCTATGGTAAAAATAAAAATACAATCTTAGAGCACATCATTCCAGTCAGTATTATCAAGAAGGCAATTATTCAGAATAGAACTGACACTGGTGCAGTAAATAATATTTTGCTGAATGCGGGCTTTGTCATTATTGCGACACGAGCTGAAGATGATCTGCTTTCTAAAGCCAAGTTGGCACAAAAAATGCCCGCGAATTGGACTGGTTTTGATGATAGGGCTGAGAAAAGATATGAAGCCGTCAACATAAAAATATCCAATACACTAATTGAACATGTCGGCCCGATTTGCAGGTGAGTGCGATGACATGATGGTCTTTGATGTTAATAATGGAGTCACATTGTGCTAAGTGATCTATTAGTAAACCGCAGTATTAGAAGCAATCAAAATTAAATATCTCGAGGGCGGCTCTAAAAAATACAAGATGCGCCCAATAATATTCAACCAAAAGCATAAGGAAAAATGATGGCAAAGAAATCCAAATCGGCGATGCCCCTGACAGACGTGATTCGCGCGTGGCGTGACGATCAAGACTGGACCGATGAAATTACGATTGACGAAGAAGAGATGACCTCGTCGATGTCGCTAAGCTATAACGAAGAGGGACAGATTTATAGGGCTTATGTCGAGGCTGAAGAAAAAAAACAGTGGCTTAAGGTTTTTATCTATGGTCCGATCGGTATCCCTGCTAACCGCTATGCCGAAGCGTGTCAGTTGGTCAATCACATGAATTTAATCGACGGTTTTGGTCGTATATGCGCAATGAAAGATGGTCAGTTTCAGTTTCGTGCTGTGTTCGACGTTGAGGGCGGGCAAGCCGTACCTGAAATGATTACAAACATGATTACTCAAGGGCTTTCGCGTTTTACTAACTGGGCTGGTGAGATGGCTCAGGTTATTTTTGCGGGGAAAACGACCGATCAGATTTTGAAAGAACTGGACGAGGCTGAAGAGAATGAGTCAGGGTCTTCTGAGGGTGGCGACGGTGTACCGGATAAATTATGAGTTCACGGACTCTTGTCGATAGTGCTGAGGCCATGCCCTTACTCTTAAAAGAGTCGAACTTTCAACGGATCGTTTTACGTGCCAAAAGGGTGGCCAAGGCCGGTGCAGCCAAGGCCTTGACCGTTGATCATTTTCGAGTGGCTGCCCTGGTCGCAAGTCGCGAGAAAGTGCTCAGAGCGGCGCCTGTTTTTGAGACTGCATGGTTGACTCAGGCAGAGGGTGCTGCTAAGCGCCTAGGGTTCGACCTTTTGACACCGGTAAACACCTCGGGTAAAGAGGAGTGGCCGCTTGACGCTTCGTTAAAGCATCTATTGAGTCACTGTAAGACGAATACCTTTGCTGATTTTTTGCAAAATTTATTCTCCGATGAGTTTAGCGGTTCTGACAAGACAACCGCTAAACCTGCAAAGCCTGCACGACCAAAATCTTTCGCGCGGCAAGACCCTCATTTCGAACGTATCTTGGATCGTGCGGGTTTGGTTGCTCATTGTTTTTCGGTAGACCGTGTTGGGCTTGATTTATTTGCAGTGGGTACGCTCTTGGCTCATGGCGAAGGGTTGTTGTCGGACCGACCCTCACTGATTCATTGCTTAAATATTAATCAGCACGCCATTAAAAAATTATTGTCGCACAGGGGTTGGGATCTGCAAAAGATTTCAAAAAAGACCTCCGCACGGGTGACGAGTGAATCTGAGGAGTTTGCACAAGCGCTGCGCGAGTCGTCCAAGCACGATGATCCATTGCTGTCGGTACTCAACCTTGGTGTTCGCATTGGGGTTGATCTGGCGCTTCACGAGCGCGTTGCATACCACGAAGCTGGGCATGCTGTGATCAACCTGGCATTGATGCCCGAGCGTGGTATTGCTGAGGTCACAATCGAGAAAGAGGATGACTCAGATGGCCATGTGGCTTATGACCAATCCTCGCCTTGGATGATCACGCCCACGTCTAAAGAAGATGTGCTTGACACCCTTTGCGTTGCATTGGCTGGGCGCGTTGCCGAACAAAGGCAGGCAGGCCACGCCTCTGGAACGGATTCGGGGGCCACATCAGACTTACGACAAGCAACCAACAAAGCTTGGGCGGCTATTACCGTCTGGGGCATGGACGAAGAGTTTGGCCCGGTAGTGCTTGAGACGATGATCGAAGAATCAGGTCTACGTGGGGGGTGGCTGTTTAATGAAGCGCAGCGGCAC
This sequence comes from Alcaligenaceae bacterium, assembly GCA_947378965.1. GTDB lineage: Bacteria > Pseudomonadota > Gammaproteobacteria > Burkholderiales > Burkholderiaceae_B > Zwartia. The sequence continues at coordinate 8,898 of CANCMG010000069.1, forward strand.
TTACAGCGTGTCATGAAAGAGGCCCACGTCAGAACAGAAGAACTGGTGAGACTGCACTGGGCGCATATCGAAAAGCTCGCCAAGAGTCTGCTTGTGAAACCTCGACTGTCACAAGATGAGGTTTTTGCGATTCTGCCTGAGTTTGTCATTGTTCGCTCTGAATAACAATTAAGTCATTTGAACTACGGTCGGTGCTGAAGATTCGGATATTGACCGTAGTGCGTTGCATCTAACCGTAACGATCGGAGCATCCGCTATGCCCAGTAAGCCCCTAGGCCCAACGACCAAAGCTCGTGCGCCCGGTAAGCAGTTGAATCGTACCGTTCGGATTTTTCTGTCATCGACGTTTCGTGATTTTGGTGAAGAGCGCGATCTGCTTGTGCGAACGGTGTTTCCCGGATTGCGGGCAAAACTAAAAGACCGCTTTGTCGAACTGGTGGACGTGGATCTACGCTGGGGCATCACGGCTGAACAGGCTGAACGCGGTGAGGTGTTGCCGATTTGCTTAGTCGAAATTGAGCGCGCACGCCCTTTCTTTGTGGGCATGCTCGGCGAGCGTTATGGGTGGGTACCGCCCGCAGACGCCTACGCCGTCGACCTAATTGAGCGCCAGCCGTGGCTCGATCAACACCGTGGCGGCAAGAGCGTCACAGAACTTGAAATTCTGCACGGCGTGCTCAACAACCCGAAGATGGCGGGGCGAGCCTTTTTCTATTTTCGCTCGACGGCGTATGCCAAAGCTAAGGGGGGTGAATATTTGCCCTTAACTCGGCAAGATGCTGAACAGCAAAAGGCGCTTAAGGCACGTATTCGCAAAAGTCGTTTCCCGGTGGTGCAGTATCGTGATCCAGTTGCGCTTGCCAAGCGTTTGGAGCGCGACCTTTGGAAGGTGCTCGACGAGGCTTTTCCCGCAGGGTCGGCCCCAGACGCTTTTGAGCGTGAGGCAAGCAGGCACGAGGTCTATGCGGCACTGCGACGGCGCCTGTATCTGGGTGGCGAGCGCTACCTCAAAGCGTTGGATACCGCACTTGAAAAAGGCGCGCAGCGTATCCTGATCGAGGGTGCTTCTGGTGGCGGCAAGAGCGCACTGCTTGCGAACTGGCTTGACGCACACCAGCGTGCGCACCCGAAAGACCTCATTCACTCGCACTACCTAGGGGCGAGCGCCGATGCAGCCAGCCCACATACGCTGTTACGACGGCTGATTGAGGCGATCAAACGCACCACCCAAAGTACAGATGAAGTCGCGGGCGACCCGCAAAAACTCATCGAAAGCCTTCCGCTGTGGTTAGCAACCGCCAATGCTTACGCAGGAAAACATAAGACCCGTTGGGTGATAGTGTTCGATGCATTGAATAGCCTCACCGATTTGCAAGACCTGCGCTGGTTTCCAGAGTTTTTACCTGCGCGTATTCATTTGGTGGTGTCGTGTTTGCCTGGGCCCGTAACAGAGGCTTTGCATCAAAAGGGTAAATGGAAATCGGTGCTGGTCAAACCACTCATCGTCAAAGAAAAGCAAACGCTACTGACGACCTACTTAGCGCGCTATAACAAGACGCTGCCTAAAGCGTTACTCAATAAGATTTTGGCGCACGCGCTAACGTCAAATCCGTTGTTTTTGCGAACATTGGGCGAAGAACTTCGTATCTTTGGCGTGCATGAACAACTTGAAGAGCGGCTTAACTACTACTTGGCAAGCCAGACTGTGGGCGAGCTCTTCGGTCGAGTCCTTGAACGCGTAGAAGGCCATTGTGGCAAGCGAGCGGTCAAAGAGGCGGTAACGGCAATCTGGGCAAGTCGTGCCGGCCTTTCAGAGGAAGAGATCCTTGGGATCGCAAACATTGTACCAGCGACCTGGGCACCAATCCGTAATGCGTTAGACGAGGCGCTGCTAGAGTCGAACGGCCGCATTACCTTTGCGCATGATTACCTAAGGGTCGGGGTGAGAGACCGATATCTTGCGACGGACACGTTGCAACGCCAAAAGTACAGAACACTCGCACGTTGGTTCGCAGGACGCCCTGCCGATGCGCGGCGGGCGGAAGAAGAGCCGTTTCAATGGCGGCAAGCAAAGGACTGGAAAGCGTTGAAGGCGTGCCTGACTGGCCGAGCGATGTTTGAGGCGATCTACGAATATCGCAGTAATGAAGAATTGCTTGGTTATTGGTTGGAATTGGAACGAGAAGGAGCGGGGGAGTTAGAGCCCGCTTACTCGAAGGCTTGGGGTCGGTGGAAGCCTAAGCGCGGTGCAAAAGACACGGGTGAACTGGCTTCTCGCATCGGTCGTTTTTTACAATACTCGGGTCGCTACGGTGGATTCGCGGAACGGATGACTCGCATCGCGTTAGCTACAGCGGAAAAAACGCTGGGGCCAGAGCATCCCAGCATCGGCACAAGGCTAAGCGATCTCGCTTACTTGTTTCAAAACAATGGTGATTTAGTCGGGGCAGAACCGTTATATCGTCGCGCGTTAGCAATATCGAGAAAAATACTCGGGCCATTGCATAGCGATACCGGTGCGAGCTTGAACAACCTCGCGCGGTTGCTTCAAGATAAAGGAGATTACACAGAGGCGGAACCGTTGTATCGCCGTGCGTTAGCGCTATTGGAAAAAGTGCTCGGACCAGTGCACCCCGATACCGCCACCAACCTGGACAACCTAGGACGGTTGCTTCAAGCCAAAGGCGATTGCGCAGAGGCTGAAGCGTTGGTTCGTCGTGCTCTAGCGATATCAGAAAAAGTGCAGGGGCCAGACCACCCCGATACCGGTACGAGACTGAACAACCTCGCGTTGGTGCTTCAAACTAAAGGCGACTATATGGAGGCAGAACCTTTATATCGCCGTGCGCTAGCGATAGCAGAAAAAGTACTGGGACCAGAACATCCTCATACCAATTCGACACTGAACAACCTAGGACGATTGCTTCAAACTAAAGGCGACTATACGGAGGCAGAGCCGTTATATCGCCGTGCGCTAGCGCTATCAGAAAAAGTGCTGGGGCCAGAACATCCTCATACCTGCTCGATACTAAACAACCTTGCAGAGTTGATTGCAGCAAAAGGCAACTACGCTGAGGCTGAACCCTTGTATCGCAGAGCGCTAACGATTGAAGTAAAAACGCTGGGGCCAGAGCACCCTGAAACTGGCACGAGTTTGAACAACCTAGCCATATTGCTGAAAGACAAAGGTGATTATGCTGGGGCAGAGCCTTTGTACCGCCGCGCACTAGCGATAGCCGAAAAAGCACAGGGGCCAGAGCATCCTGAGACCATCACGAGCCTGCAAAACTTTGCCGTATTTTTGCGGAACGCTGGGCGGCTGGAAGAAGCTGAGCCATTACAAAGGGATGCATTAGCGCGCATTGTGCATGCTAAGGGCGAAGATAGTATCGAGGCGGCAAGCGCTTACAGTGCGATGGGCGAGTTGATGAAACTCAAAGGAAATATTGCTGATGCGGCTCAGTTCTTACGTAAAGCCCTTGCAATCCGAGAGCGAGAGCTAGGTGTCGATAATGAGCTTGCCACATTAGTGCGGAAGCGTTTAGAAAATCTACCTAAAACTGGAAATCTTCAATGAAACGTAAAATACAAACTTCTAAAAGTGCGGCTCCGATCTTGCTTCTTGGAAATGGTGTTAATCGATTGCAGAATGGCGCGAGCTGGGAGGCTGCATTAGAGAAGTTAGCCGTCGACCTAGGTTGCAATAAAAACATCGTTGCGCCTTGTGTCCCGCCTACCTTAACATTCGAACGAATCGTTGCTGAATCTAAAAAGTCTGAGCTCGAAGTTAAGCGGAAGCTCTCTGGCTTACTTGATGGGTGGTCTTTTTCCGAGACTCACGCTCGGTTATCACATTTATTCGAAGAAATAATAACCACGAACTATGACCAGGGGCTTGAGTTGTCGCTGGATGGTGCAGATCGCTGCGCAGACACGATTAGGGAAACACGTTATTGCCTATTTCGCGCTTACGAGGCTAGTGGTAAAAGAGTTTGGCATATCCATGGAGATATTCTGCGCCCCAATACTATCGTTATTGGTCATGATCATTATGCAGGCCAATTGCAGAAAATACGAAACTATATGGGTGCTGGTGTCACGACGACAGAAGGTCTGCTAAGTTTTAAAACGTTTCGTGAAAATGGTTTGCGCGATCCTAAGAGCTGGTTAGATTTATTTTTTACGCGAGATGTGCATATCGTAGGTCTTGGTCTAGATTATTCTGAGATCGATATTTGGTGGTTGATTGTTCACAAAAATAGCATGCTTCGAAAATCTGAGAACAATTCGGTTTCTGGTACGGTAACGTATTGGATTCTCAAGGACGAACGTCGGTTGGACAAGGACACTGAACGCAAGCTTGAGTTGCTCGCCAGCCTAGGAGTTTGCGTCAAAACTATCTCTGCACGTACCCATTTAGCTGCTTACAAAACTTTTATCCGTAGATTTTCAAAATGAAAGGTCCACGCAAAGTTCGACCTGCAATATGCTCATATTTTTTGAAAATTCGAAATTCAAAAAGTTGCATATGCAGCAAGAGGATGATTATTCGACAGGACTGGCCAAAATGAATAATCTGGTAACCGATCCACGCGCAGCGAGAGTTATAAAACGCCCACTAACAATAAAAGTAACTTTCGCCAAAGCAGATGGCACTTGCCAGACGCTGGAAGGCCCAGTGAATTATCTGACAGGGGATGCGATGCTTACCGGCATCGCCAACGAAAATTGGCCTGTGGTGCGTGCGATGTTCGACAAACGTTATGAGGCCGCAGAGGGTACAACTTTTGGTTGCGACGGAAACTATGTCAAGAAACCATTAGAGGCGCTCGCGTTGCGCCTTGAAATGCCGCTCGACGTCACGCTGCCAGCGGGCGGTGTTTTGCACGGGGAAACTGGCGACTGGCTTTTGCAATATGGTCCGGCTGACTATGGCATCGTTAGGGATGATATATTTCGAAGCACCTATGACTTTTTGTAAATAGCTAGACTGAGCGAGCAGTAAAGCCAAAACAGGCTCAGGCGAAGCCTAGAACATCGGTAAAAAGTACCGCTGCCCATAGGGCGTCTGGCGGGTGCTTAAGGAGCCAAATTCGTGATTCCATTTATTCTAGGTGTAACGGGTCACCGGCATCTGCCAGTGAATAGCCTGCCCACCATCGAGAATCGCGTTCGTGAAAGGCTGCGTGAACTACAACGTAAGTTGCCAAATACTCGAATTATTGTTGCCTCAGCCCTAGCCAAAGGCGCCGACCGCTTGGTCGCTCAGGTTGCACTTGAAGAGGGCATCGAGCTATGGAGCGTCCTGCCAACAATTGCTGATGATTACGAAAAAGACTTCGAGTCGACCGACTCGCGAGAAACGTTTCGAGGTCTACTTCAGAGATCCACACGCACGTTAAACGCCTCAGCGCTCGCTGGGCGGGATGCGTCAGCCTCTGAGCGTCCGCAGATTTATGTTGACGTTGGCGCTGAGATTTGCAGACTGAGTCACGCACTGCTCGCGGTTTGGGATGGCAAGGCTTCAGCTGGACTAGGTGGCACTGGCGATATTGTGGCTAAATTTCGCTCTGGGCAGTTTGAGGGGGCCTCGGATAGTGCGCTGACGTTTCCTGATTGCGGTGAGGTGTTTCATGTTCACGTTGGTGAGGATGTGAATAGCGCAGTTGCAAATTCACATCGCGATGGATTGCTGTATCCGCAAGTCCAAGGCGAAGATGGTGAGCCAATCATGCGTGGCGGGGGGCAAGCTCTGCATGTGCGCTTTGAAGCCGGGCTGCGCTCATTAAATGCCTTTAATCGCGATAGTCAAAAAGGCGGTCAAACACCAGATAGCAAACTCCCATCTTATATGTTACCGAATAAGTTTCCCTGGCAAGACGATCCCGTGCTGCGGACATGGCTCATTGTTCAAGATGCTGCAAATACTTTGAGTAGTCAGGCTCAAAAGAGGCGCCATCGCGCGCTGATTACCGTGGTGCTACTTTTTGCATTTTCGATGATGGCTACGCTGCTCTACGGCGGTCTGGTGACTGAAGGTTACTGGCCACTGCCGCTCGGCCTGTTATTTATTAGTGCGGCAACGGTGGTTTACATCCTGCGCAAGACGGATCACGACGTCTGGATCGGCTATCGTGCGTTGGCTGAGTTTCTCAGGGTTGCCATCTCTTGGCGGGCTTGTGGTGTACGTGAGCCTGTGCATCATGTGCTGGCCGAAGAGCAGATCCTTGCGCAAGACTGGTTGGGGATGGCCGTCAGGTGGTTCGATAATGAAGGGCGCCTCTGCGCCGCGCAGAGGTTTCCCGACCATACCGTTCAGCAAGTTGCGGTTCATTGGATTACCGATCAGATCGACTATTTTTCAGACCATAAAAATAAGGGGATCCACCACCACGATTTTCGAGCAAAACTGCTCGGCAAGGTGTCTATGCTTTTTATCGGTTTGGCGCTAAGTGTTGATGTATTGACAATGGTCATTGACTATTTTCTTGCTGCCCACGGCAGGGAGGCGGCGCTAGGGGCGACTGCATGGTCAATGTACGTATATTGGGCACTGCTTGGTTTGTCGGCTGTAGTCGCCACTTACGCAGACATTATGGCGCACGGGGAACACGCGTCAGAGTATTCGCACGCCTTGATCAAGTTTCGTTTGGCGAAGGTGAGCTTAGCAAAAGCAGCGACTGAACAAGAACGATACGAATTACTATGCAATCTTGGAAAAGGAGCGGTGCGCGAGACCGCGAGTTGGTTTCGTTTGCATCTAGGTAGGCCGTTGCGCTTGCCGTTCTAAAAGGCGAATTAGCAAAAAGTGCATCAATTGATCTTAAAATGAAGCCTTTCTGGTTCGAAATGAGCGAAATGAGCGGTAGCAGCCACTGTGCTTGCTGAGACATACGAGGCTGTTTAGTTGACGAACGTTTAAGTCATGGGATGTTTATGTTGGGAAAAGTGTATTGGGCTTACCTGAGCTTATTCAAATTCATTGGACACCCTCTCGCCAAGAAAAAACGTTCAAAAAAACGCGATTCTGAAACGGTCGCAAATTCGACCAATCTGATAGCGTTGGACAAACGTGCTACTGAGTTAGGCAATCGCTATCGAGGAATGGGTATTCTGATCGGTTTATTTGGGGCAGTCGTTATCTTTTTTGCTCTCGCGCCGATCGGACTGCGCTTGAACGAACACCAAGCTCACCTTATGAATTACGCAGAATTATTTCTGATGGTAATTTCAATTTGTTGTCTTTTATATGTACGGTTCAGTCGCTTACATGATCGATGGTTAAACGTACGATTGAGCGCAGAAAAATTTCGCTATGCCCCGTTGATTGACGGAAAGAGGGACATACAAGAGATCGCGAAATCACTGAACTCATTGCTTGAAGATCAAATTAAATACAACAAACGCAAAGCAAAAGATTATAAAGCTGTAGAAGAGGCGTCTACGGTATTTACGGTCTTCATATTTTTCAGCGCCTTCACCGCAGCGATCGGACACATGTTCTTTAGTTACAAGTGGTTAATATTAATCACAGCTTTCTTACCGACCCTTGGTGCCACCGTACATGGGATCAACAGATTTCTCGGTCTCAGCGAGTTAGAGAGCGAACACGAATCGATGAGCGAAAAACTCGTAGAACAGTTAGAGCGGGTACAACTTCTAGACCCCGAGGCAGACCAAGAGCAGTGGCAAGATGCTAGCAATATCGTATATGGGCTGTTGACTGGAACGACGGATAACTGGGCGCACATCGCTCGGAAACAAACGATTAAGCTTGGGTAAGCTCAAAGATCCTTTCGGCCGGATAAACAGGCGGAACAGATAAGTAAAGAGACCCAATACTTTTTCCGAAAAAATTAATTCAGTGATCGCCGCCGCGAGAGTCAATTCGCAGCGCTAATTTATGGCTGTACTTTGTATCGGTCTGCACTCGAGTCAATGGAGGCCAACGATGTCTTGCTGCGCTTTCTTGCCTATCGCCTGAAGTTTTGGGCATCACTGCAAAAGTTTGACATCTACGGGCGCGGCTGGACCAACCGGGGTGCGGACAACCTACTGTTCGCGGCTGAGGATAACTAGATGACCGAGCCCGCCGATCGGTGGCGCAATCGTAGAAAGATGGCCTGGCTCTCAATGCTTGCTGGGCTGCTTTTCCCGCTGCTTTTATTAGTGACTGAGTCGGCCCAGCTCGGCCAGATTGCCACACCCTTTTATGTTTTCGTTGGGATGGTGGTGACGGCTTACATAGGTGGCGCGGTGGTCGATGATCACTGGCAACAGGAGATGAAATGATTTCGCTACTGGCAAACCGGTACGTTTTGGTTGCAATCGCCCTTGTTGCGGCAACGTCGGGCCTGTGGGCCTACGGAAAGTATCAGTACCACCTAGGTTACCAGGCCGCTGAAAATGTGCGCCACGTTGCCGACCTTGAGTCGTTTAAGTCCGAGTCCCTTCGCCTGCAAGGCCTATCCCAAAACCTTGAACTGCAGCTCACAGCGTTGCGCGAAGCTCAGCCAAAAATCATTGAAAGGTTTAACCGTGTCATCATCGAAAAGCCACTGCCTGCTGATTGCCTTATTGATTCTGACAGGCTGCGCGAGCTCAACGCCGCCATCTCGACCGCCAATACCGGCAAATCTGGCCAGCCCTTGCCCGGCGGTCGATAGCTTTAGTTCGGCGTCCTGGGATGATTTGATGAAGAGCTATCTGAAGTTGGTGATTCAATATTCTCAATGTGCTAGCAAGCATCGCACCTTGATGGATTACTAAAATCTGCCTGGCCATTTGCTCAGAACTACTGAAATTCGTGTAAGACCCATGGAAAGGCGCTGACTAGCCCCATTGCCCTTACCCCAAAGGAGCACCTTGCAAGTTTGGGGAGCTGAAGAGGGTAAATTTAGGTTCAGCAGTCATAACTCTGCTGATGCTAGCTACAACAATGCGGCGTAGATTGGCACGGGATATCAAATGCGGAATGAATATTTTCGACGTTCAGCTGAAAAGGTAGGAGGCCATTAATGTGGCTGCACTTGAAACGCCAGCAGCTTTACATGCGTTTAATACAGCGTCTGGAAACTCACGATCACCATTGACCATTTCGAATAATTCCCGTGTGGATGCAACCCCTGCGGCAATCAGGAACGAATCCCAGGCACGATCGCTCATGGAGTTATCGGCGACGGAATCAAGATTATCATGGACACGATCCTTGAGTACTTCGTTTTCATATCCGCTGGCCTGTACTCTAGTGTCTGAAATTTTCTTAGCTACTTCGTCGGTGGCATAAACCTGGATATCAGGATACTTGTAGAAGTGCGTGTGTATTGACTCTGTACCTGCGACAGCCTTCAACTGATATTCACCAACAACCTCATGAGTGTGGACATACTTGATTTGAATGTCTGCGCCTGGGTGATTGGTCTCTGCGAACATCTCCGCGTAAGTGGAATCGTGTGTATCGTTGTAATTGTTAGTAAATAGCAATTCGTGGTAAGTGCCCTTTACATTCGAGCCAACTCCCTTCATTCCCTCTGCCTGACACTAAACACGCTGCTAACTCTTCTTGCAGTGCCATCGCCGTCATCGTCCCATTGGCACCGATCACAACAAGTTCATTTGCAGGTGTACAGTCCCAAGCCTGGCCAAACTCGATCGTTGATCGCTTGCCTACCAATTGGAAAATAGCCTGTTGTTCTAACTGCTCGTCTAGCCATAAGATACCTTTGGCTCGATAAATTGTTCTTGGCAAGCGCTTGACCCAGTCTTGGAATAATTTAAGGTTGAGGGGTGTCTCTTGTTTCCAGCTCCACGATTCAAATCTAGAACTATGATCATGGCTCGAATGAACGTCGGAATGATCATGTACATGAACTGGTTCTCGGTTTGTTCCATGCAACGATGCACTATGGTCTCTCGGTGCGTGAACCCGATCAGGTCCTAAAAGTACTGAAACAGGTAAGCGCGCGTGTGTGGTGTCTATACAGCGCGATTTAGGAGCTGCAAGTGCGATGTCCTGACGCAGTTCAACAAGCCCTTTGCGGGTGGCGATGTCGACCTTGTTGAGTAAAACGAGATCAGCAACCGCTGCTTGACGAAGCACCATGTCTGAATTTTCAAAATCCAAGTCTGGGTAAGCCTCGGCATCGCATACTGCCACCATCGCTTCCACAGATAGCAGTGGCTGTAGCTCTTGCTGAAACAAGGTCTCAGCAATTCCCGTTGGTTCAGAAATCCCGCTCGCCTCGATCACGATGTGCTCAAGGCCGGGTTCGTTTCGTATTAAAGCAATTAATGCAGACACTAGGTCGTCGCGAATCGTACAACAAATGCATCCATTTGAAAGCGCAATGCGATTTTCATCGACTTCCACTAACAAGCGCGCGTCAATATTTATGCTACCAAAATCATTAACCAGAACTCCGATGCGTCTTCCATCAGAGTTGGTCAGTATGTGATTAAGTAGAGTTGTTTTTCCAGCGCCTAAAAACCCAGTAAGGACGATGACAGGTTTTGGTGCTTGTTTTGTCACCTCAGTCATTACGTATGCTGTCGGACAGGTCGACCATCGATCCATGTGCCCCGCACTGCAATCGCCGCAATGGTTTCAGGCGCTACGTCTCGCGGATTTTCCGATAACACCACGAAATCCGCACATTTGCCTATTTCAAGACTGCCTACGTCTTTATCCATACCAATTTGATAGGCTGCATCAATTGTCATGGCACGTAACGCTTGGTCGATTGTCACGCGCTGATGTTCGCCGATTACAGTACCTGACGCTGTACGCCGCGTCACAGCGGTCTGAATGGATAAAAGCGGATCTGGTTCGGTCATCGGTGCGTCACTGTGGTACGAGAGCCGCATATTTAGACGTGTGGCAGAGCCCACAGGCATATAGTTTCCTGCACGCTCTGGCCCAAGTAAGGCGTCTTGTATCGGATCGCCCCAGTGGTAGACGTGCGGTACAAAGAAGCTACACACTAAACCAAGATCGTTCGCGCGCACTAATTGTTCATCTCGTACGGTGCCGCAATGTTCAATACGATGCGGCATATTTGGCTGTGGATGTTTTTTTAAGACTTTTTCAAAGACGTCTAAAACGGTATCCATTGTTTGATCACCTTGAACATGCGTTGCGATCTGCCAACCTTTTCCAGCAAGGTGTTCCACTAGCTCGTATAGCTTGTCGGAGGAATAATTCATGTGGCCACAGTAGCCAGGCGGCAAGGCCATACCTTTGACTGTGATGTCTGTCGTTAAATAGGGCCGACTTAACCACGCAGTGCCGACAAAGGGCGAGCCGTCTGCCCATACTTTAATGCCGCACATTTGCACAAAGTCTTTCCCCCAATCGAACTGTTTTAGTGCTTCAGTCTCTAGGGACCCACGACCATAGAGTCGCAATCGCAAGGGGAGTTGATTCTTTTCATAAAGGAACTTGTATGCCGCTACAGCGCCGTCGTGCAAACCAAGGTCAGCTGCGGTGGTGATGCCGCTGTGTGCGAATTTCCACAGACCACCGGCCAACTCCCGCTGGCCGCGGTCACTGCCAAACATTTGGCAGATGCGTTCAAAATTACTAAAAGCAGCAAATTCAACTACCTTGCCTGTTAGACGTCCTTTTGCATCGCGGTCATGCCGACCGCCGGGATAGTCTGCCGTGTTCTCGTCTAAACCCAATAATCCCATCATTTTGGTATTTAAGAACAGGGAGTGAAAGTTAAACGTATAAACTGCTATGGGGTTATCGGGTGCCAAGGCATCAAGCTCAGCCAAAGACGGTTCGCGCATTCCTTCGTGGCGTAAAGCGTCTAAGCCGACGAAGGCTAATACTTCACCTGGCTTGGATTTTGATATTTTGCGTCGAATTGTGGCGAGTACGGCTTCATAAGAGGGTATGTGTGAAGCGCGAATATTGACGAGTGGTTCGCCCCAAATACGTCCGTAGCCAAAGGGGTGGGCATGCGCTTCTACAAACCCCGGTAGTAGGGTCTGCCCGGCGAGGTTGACGCGAGTTGTTTGTGCGTCGGCCTCCGCCTCGACGGCTTGTAGGTCGCCTAGGGCCAGAATTCGTCCGTTGCGTACAGCGAGAGCTTGAACTTGCGGCTGTGAGGGATCAATCGTCAAAATTGGTCCACCAAAAAAAATAGTATCAGCTGCTTGTGTCATGACAAATTCCGGTTAAGGATTCAAAAAATGGTGTAAAGCAGGAGTAACTTTAATCCTTGACTCTGTAGCCAGAGGCTTTAATCACGGGCCCCCAGCGGTCATAATCCAACCGCATGACATCCGCTAAGCCTTTGGGCCCCAAACCGCTTGGATCCAAGCTCATTTCCGACATGCGTTGGCTGATGGTGGGGTCTTTGAGTGCATCTGCCACAGCATTGGCTATGCGTGCGACTATTTCGCTCGGAGTGCCTTTGGGTGCAAATAAACCGAGCCAAGTGTTGGCTTCAACGTCGAAACCTTGTTCCTTGAAGGTGGGTACATCTGCTAAAAAAGGCAGTCTCTTTGGTGCAGAAACCGCCAAAATCTTTACTTTGTCCGCTTTGTGCATTGCAATGAGATCGGCGGGAGTAGAGTAAGTCGCAGGAATTTCACCAGACACGAGTGCCTGCACCATTTGAGCACCACCTTTGTAACCGACCGCAGTTAATTCGATACCACTGGTTGCAGCGAATTTCAAACCAAGAAAATGCGGCAAACCGCCGAGTGGAGCAACGCCAAAGAACTTGGGAACGGCACCCGACTTAATCTTTGCAACATAATCTTTTAAGTTAGTCGCCTGGGTGGTGGACGATACCGTGAGTGCCAACGGTGAGTTGGCAATAATGGAGATTGGCTCGAAGTCCTTAAACGGATCGAAGCGCAGGCTGTCCATCGTGTGGGGCAAGATCACCATGGTGCCCATGAATGCTAACAACACAGTGTTGCCATCGGGCTTAGCGGATTTCACTGTGTCGGCTGCAATACTGCCACCAGCACCTACCTTATTCTCAACGATGACAGGGATACCTAACGTTTTTTGTATATGGTTGCCGATTAAACGACCAGAAATGTCGCCAGAGCCACCTGGGCCAAAGGTATAAACAATGCGCAGAGTGTTGCTTTGAGCCATTGAAGACTGCCCAAATAGCGCAAGAGCCAAAATAAGGAAAAGCTGCTTAAGTAAAAAATTTATCGACAGTTTCATTTTTGAAGCTCTCCTATATTTTTTAATTTAGCTCAGCATAATCCAAAAACAGTCAAAAGTGCGCATTTAATTGCGTCACGAAATACATGGAGCCGCACTTGCAGCAATTTGATGGTATGGCTATAGCAGTGAAAATCGCTATATTGTTTTTCAGTCTCTTGGCCACACGCTAGCGTGGCCCGCCAGCCAATGTCGAGTGCTCGACGCTGCACATCAGAAACGCAATTTGGCTGAATATGAGGGCTTTCTTGAAATCGAAGAGTCAGCAATTGCTGAGCTAAGGCTACTTGCAGAAAAATTGTTTGCCGATGTAGATCGACTGATCGGTGCTGGTAAAGATACGAACATAGGCTAGGGATGTTGCGCAAGAGTGATGGCGGTTAGTATCCCTCCCGCACACCAAAAGCAAAAAACCTGAGATTGCAGCACTTCAGGCGGTTTGTGATGTTGTCAGTGCTGGCCCGCCAAAACTTAAGTTTCGAAACTGCTACGCAGTGATTCGATACGCCACGAGCCCACTAAACTGTCTTTACCGATATAAACTTGAGACCTGTACGAAGTCATACGTGAAGGTGACGCTGGTTGGTGCCCTCCCGATGTCAAACCTTGGCATGGTGCGGCACCAAACTCAGCCATGGCCCACGTTGCGGTTGGTCGCTGACTTAAAGGCGAGTTTGTAACCTGGGTGGAGAAAGTGACTGATGAACAATTCAACGCCAGCTAATAATCGTCCCATTAGGGCATTAGAGTTCGTTCTGGTTTTAGGACTCGGACTGATGAGCGCGCCGGTTCATGCCACTGAGAGAAACTCAGAACCGCTTACTACAACTACATCAGATCAATCCGAGATTCTTTCCGCCAAGCAACTGGCGATACCGCTCATAGCCTCTTTCATGGCGGTGAGTGACATGCCCAATCTAAACAGCGCTTTACATTCTGGTTTGGATGCGGGCTTGACAGTCAGCGAGGTGAAGGAAGTCTTGGTGCAACTTTATGCCTACGCCGGTTTTCCACGTAGCCTTAACGCGTTAAGTGAATTGATGAAGGTGTTAGGGGTACGTAAGCAGCGCGGCATTCAGGACGCGCTAGGACGCGAGCCAAGCCGAGCTATTCCCACTGGTGCCATGTTGATCTTATATGAACGCCTCCCGGTTTGGCAAGAAATATTTGATATCGACAGTAAAGGTGGTTGCAGTCTTATATCCGGTCTGTTTGTGCAGACGCGAAGCCTGCTGACCCTGATGGAATTCGCCGAGAAAGCCCTAGTCTCCGTAACGTC
>CANCMG010000070.1 GCA_947378965.1 Alcaligenaceae bacterium
TATTCAACCCGCCTGGGCGCAGCTTTGAGGCACGCGACATTTGCCGCAGACCAAGAAACGAGTGAGAGACGCGTAGTGATTGTCTTGACCGATGGCGCACCCGCAGACATTGATGTCTTTGACCCTGACTATTTGATCGCAGACGCGGCCAGAGCGGTCAGGGAGGCGCGTGCTACCGGAGTGCAGGTCTATGGTTTAGTCATGGATGCTCAGGCCAGACCTTATGCTCAGGCGGTATACGAATTACGTGCCAGACAGATTCTTGAATATCCCGAAGCCTTACCGCGCTATTTGTCGTTGCTGTATCAACAGCTCAGGCAGTAACACCGGTCTATGCTACGCTCGTTAGACGTTTCTGACAGAATAATCAAGTATGTAAAAGCCACTACAACAACAGAGGTAAACCTAGTATGCCTGTCCAAGACTTCATCCTTACGCTAGCCTGCCCTGACCGCACCGGGATCGTTTATCACGTGAGCGGTTTGCTGCTGAAGCATCAAGGTAACATCATTGACGCTCAGCAGTTTGGCGATGCCGAGACAGGTCAATTTTTTTTGCGCGTGCACTTTGTCTTGCCTGATGGTGTTGGCATCGAACAAGTGAAAACAGACTTTGTGATTTTGGCGCCCCAGTTTCAAATGAACTGGAACATCCATGATGC
Organism: Alcaligenaceae bacterium; assembly: GCA_947378965.1. Lineage (GTDB taxonomy): Bacteria > Pseudomonadota > Gammaproteobacteria > Burkholderiales > Burkholderiaceae_B > Zwartia. Next base: position 662 of record CANCMG010000070.1, read on the forward strand.
GCGAAAAAAAGCACGCTTACTGATTTTGGTCAGTAAGCAAGGTCACTGCTTGAATGATCTGCTTTTTAGAGTGCACTCAAAACAAGTGAACGCCGAAATCGTAGGGATTGTGTCCAACCACCAAGACTATACGCAGATGGCAAAATCTTACGAAATCCCTTTTCATTATTTGCCGGTCACCCCTGAAACTAAGGTCTCGCAAGAGGCCGCTATTCTGGCTATCGTTAACCGCGAAGAAATCGACTTAGTAGTGCTTGCACGCTACATGCAAATCTTGTCGCCCGAGCTATGCTCGTCCCTGCAAGGAAAAGCGATCAACATTCATCACAGTTTTTTACCGAGCTTCAAGGGCGCGCGACCTTACTATCAGGCGCACGCGCGTGGCGTTAAGATTATTGGGGCAACGGCGCATTACGTCACGCACGATCTTGACGAGGGGCCAATTATCGAACAAGACGTTCAGCGCGTTGATCACACCATGAATGCGCAGGATCTGACACAAGTTGGCAGCGACATTGAATCGCGGGTTCTATCGCGAGCTGTTTCTAGCCATGTCGAACACAGAATCTTAGTCAACGGCAGTAAAACGGTCGTGTTCCGATAATGTTTAATCACTTTCTCAAGTAAGAGCATCCTGTTCCGCCAATTCCAGCAAATCTAGCCAGTCCTTGCCCGGCGGTCGATAGTTTTACGTCACCGTCCTGGGATGATTTGATGAAAAGCTATCTGAAGCTGGTTATTCAATATTCTGAGTGTGCTGGCAAACACGCCGCGATCAGCGACACCCACAAATAAAAATATGGTGCTTGGACTGCAATGTTTATGCGGACGTTAAAAAGCCACCCGAAGGTGGCTAGTACCCAAGTGGGTGTGGGTTAGCTGTCAGCAGTGGCTAACACTCGATTAACGGCTAACACTCATACAGCCAATCTTAATCCAAAAAACAGCCCCAACTCAACGCTATGCGCGCGCCCACCTGCGCACCACTGGCAGCCAGCTCCAGAGCATCGTCAGTAACATCCTGTATAACAACTTCATCCAGTTCAATATTCATTTTGATTCCTTTATTGATTAACCCAATCCGAACGGGTTGGTCACACGCTTATTGTGCGGACTAGCTTTCAGAGGCGATTAGAAGCAATGGCCATCAACAACGCACTTTAAGAGTGCCTTATGGTTGTAATCCCTAATGACGTCGCTGGGTACATAAAGATGCGTTATTTAGGCGGTTCGAGGGTTTGCGTTATAAGTGGCTCGGTAGCCCGTGAAAAGCTAGGTACTTGCGCCAGCAACGCGAGCCCGAGATACTGTTGTGAGTGCCAATTTGAACCCACGCTTCGAGAGTTTGCTATTGCTCAACAGTGATGGGTGATGATGGTTCGTATCCCTCTCGCAGACCAACAGCAAAAAACCTAAGATTTCAGCACCTCAGACGGTTTGTGATGTTGTCAGCACTGCCCCGCCAAAACTCTTTCGAACTGATTCCAAGTCGTTCGAACAGATTCCAGTTCGTTGTGGCTCTACCCCATTAACGGAGGGTGAGCGTTGGCGGTTAAGACAGAGCCAATTTAGCCGATACTAAGCGGTTGATGCTCACACCCAGGTCAGCAGCCTCGGTAGCAAGGCTACGATGCACAAGCGATGGCACCCGGACCATGAAGCGACCGCTGTAGTGCTTTTCAGCAAGTGCTTCTGGGATGGGTTCGCCACAGGCGGTCATTTCGGCAACCACTTCGCCCACGATTCGGCGGATACCGGAAAGCGCTTTTTCAGGGGACGCTGCAAGCCAGGAGAGCGAGGGAAACTCTGTGCACAAACCCACATGCTCGTTGTCTTCGGCAGACCAGGTGACCCGATAGGTCTAGTGATTGATGCTTGCTGCTCAAAATCACTTGTCTTAGCCAGTTCAGAGCCTCCACATGAAACATGGTAAGCGCCTCACTTACACCGCCATGATGGCGCTTATCTTTGTTTCCGGCAAAAACTTGATAAATGTATTTCGCCGGAAACAAATGTTGATTTAATTGTTTGTTTCCGGCAAAATAAGTAAATTATATTTTTTGCCGGAAACAATGTGAAATCACTAACGAACCAACAGCGACTTCACCAAGTCAATACCGCGCAGCTTTACGAAAACTATCGTGCTGCTCAGAGCCATGCTGCGTCCTACACATACGGTATGCGCTGGAAAACGGTACGTGGTACGGAATACCTGTTCAGAGATCGAGATCGACGTGGCAACGGTAAGTCGTTTGGGCCACGGTCTGAGCAAACCGAAGAGTTATTCGCGGTATTTTCTGCTGGCCGCCAAGCGGCAAAAGAGCGCTTTCTTTTAATTACCGAAAAAATTCAAGAGCAAGCCAGACTCAATAAAGCCTTGAGGTTAAATCGTGTTCCTCGTGTTGTGGCTCGCGTGCTTCGCGAACTCGAACGAGCCGGCGTGCATAACAGCTTTACTGTCATCGGTACCCAAGCACTGTATGCCTATGAGGTAGAGGGAGGTGCTCATTTTTTACTCGAATTACTTGCCTCAGGTGACGTTGACTTGCTCTACGATGGGCGTAAAAAAATCACTGTCGTATCCGAAAAACTAGACGGTAACGGCCTGCTGGGGCTGCTAAAAAATGCAGATAAAACGTTTGAGTGCGTTCGTGAAAATGGCTACCGAGCCGCCAATGCCGGCCAATTCATGGTTGACCTCGTGACTGCACCGCGTGGCATGCATACCACTGAACTTGTTACCTTCGCCGAGTCTGATCTTGTTGCAGTCGAGGTGCCGGGATTGCAATGGCTGCTGAACTCTCCCAAACTCGACGCGATTGCCATTGATGAAGACGGTTGGCCCGTGCCAATGCGGGTGCCAGACCCGCGAGCTTTTGCATTGCATAAAGTTTGGCTCTCTGGCCTATCAACCCGAGAAACGATTAAAAAGCCGCGCGACTTAGCGCAAGCACGAATCGTGGCAAGATTGGTTCGAGAGAACATGCCGCAGCTTTCATTTGAAAGCACGCTGACATCTTTACATGGTGATGTGCGCAAGATGCTGCCGCTCATACTTGCCAAAGAGTAACAACTCACTGGCAGTTAGTATCCCTCCCGCAGACCAAAAGAAAAAAACTGAGATTTCAGCACCTTAGGCGGTGCAACCGATCATTGCCTTCCCTGTGCTCAGAACCTATGCTGCTCATTAAATTGCGCGCCGTTTGTGATCAGCAGTAACCAAGCTTGCAACTTCGATGATATGTTTGACTGAACTGCTGGTGGCAAGCCGTAACCCCTATTGCTTATATCAGACGATTACTAATTATTGCTTAGTAAACTAATCATTTTATTTTTATATTATTTATTTGTGGTCTGACAAGTACGCATCGCAATCAAGTAAACTTTTTTTAACGGCAACGCTTGCTTGTTAGCCAAGACACATATCTCAATTATGCAAACTCAATCGGCATCTCGGACGAGCACTAAATGTATAGCGTACGCCGGACTTACCTATTAGATCGTTTTGTGAAGTTGTTAACGGCCTTGCAGTTTCGGTATTGGCAACCCTTGCATTATCCAGCGCGTTGGAGTCAGCGAAAATCTCAAGAATTCACACCGACATCAGATTCTCTGTCTGCGTTATCTATCTGTCTTGGGCAGGTTGGAGCTTGCAGACACGAGACTTGTGTTCGACTGATTCATCGTAACGAGACATACTATCAAAAGTTCCGAAACTTTGATTCCGAACTGTCCAAGAACTCGAAGCGGTTTAGATATCCCAGGCCGACGTTACACGCGATCGCACTTACAAAATATTCTCATTATGCAGAATATCAAAAAGAGATGCGTCGGGATTCAGGGAATTTCATGCGTGAGGCAGTGCGGTCTAAGCGCTCTGGGTACTACTCGCAAGAACTCCGACTCGAGAACTATACGCCAGATATGTTGGCCATTCACCGTTCGGCAAAGGTGCGCAGCTTTGGTGTGTTTTTTGACGCTTTTCTGCTTCGGTTAGATCATCTGGGCGGGCCGCCGCAGCGCTATGTAGAGATTGAACCACCTCAATGCACGCAACATTGGGAAAAAGTGCTCGGCGTATTTTTACCGCAGCGCGGATATCACCAGGGGATGTTGCAGACAGATCAGCAATTAGTGGGTTATGCCCGGTTGCACCGAATTGGTAACACCGTTATGGTTCGTGATTTCATTGGTCATGCAGAACATGTCAAGAATGGCGTGTTGAAGCTCTTGCATCTGCACATGCTTGAGTGGTTGCTTGAGCGATTCGATCCCTTGGTGCTGGGTGTTGATCAAATCACCTACGGTACGGTAGAGAATGGCAGCGATGGGTTGTACTTCTGGAAAAAAAAAGCATTGTTTAAACCGTTTTTCGCCACAGTAGAACTGCAGAGCTTGCCCCCCGATTTCAACGCTACGCAATACCTTCGTCTAAATCCTGATTTGGAAGGCTTAGCGATTCATCTCGAGACACACTATTTGTGGAATGGTCGCGCAGAGGGGCGCTTGTACAAAATTAATGTGCCCGAAGACTTTGATCCCATCCAATACTTATCCCTGAACCCCGATCTGCCGTTTGGGGTAAGCGAGGCTGACCTGCACTACACGCGGCATGGTCAGCGTGAAAAGCGCCCTTATCGTCATACGAGCGCTCACGCGCAATCTGTTGCAGGTGGGGCGCAAATATGAAAATATTTTTTATCGGTTCGAAAAGTTTTTCATGACGGTCAGCATGCGGGTGGTTTCCTCGGCTTTTAGTACCGAAGGGTTCAACTGCAACTGTACGCTCAATGTTCATACCTGCGAGTCGGTGCGGAGGGATAACGTGCGACCCACCACTATCTGCTTCAAACCAATGACCACCGCTGGCTGTGCGAACATTGGATAAATTGGTAGTATTGAATCTTGATCTCAGAAAAAAAATACCAACAGGAGTCATCATGAAATTTCCTCGCCGCTCATTATTACAAATGGCCTTGGGTGCATCTGCTTTGTCGGCAGTTAGCCGAATTGGCTTTGCCCAAGCCTATCCTTCGCGTCCGGCTCGCATTGTTGTTGGCTTTGCTGCTGGAGGAGCCACCGACATTCAGGCGCGTTTGGTGGGCCAATGGCTGTCCGAACGTCTTGGCCAACAATTCATCGTTGAAAATCGAGCAGGCGCAAGCGGCAACATTGCAACTGAGGCAGTCGTCAAAGCGCCGCCTGATGGCTATACTCTTTTACAAATCGTCACACCGCATGCAATCAATGCGGCCCTATTTACTAATCTTAATTTCGATTTTATAAGGGATATCACGCCTGTCATATGCACTGCTCGACTGGCTTACGTTGTAGTCGTTCATCCATCAGTCCCGGCCAAGACGATGCCAGAGTTCATCGCATATGCCAAGTCCAACCCAGGCAAGATCAACTACGGATCTGCCGGTCAAGGGACACCGCAGAACATTACTTGCGAACTTTTTAAGATGATGACTGGGCTAAATCTAGTCCATGTGCCCTACAAGGGAGGCGCAACTGCTGTTGCAGATCTGATGGCTGGCCATATACAAGTGGTTTTCGCGCCCTTGTCGGAATCAATTCAACAGATTAAAGCTGGAAAACTACGCGCCTTAGCTGTCACGACGTCATCCCGTTTGGATGTTTTGCCTGATGTTCCAACAGTGGGTGAGTTCGTTCCCGGCTATGAGGCGAGTGGTTTTGCTGGAATCGGAGCTCCAAAAAATACCCCAACTGAAATTATTAATATGCTGAACAAAGAAGTGAATCTGGGGCTTGCCGATACTAAGGTTCAAGCCCATATTACTGAGCTTGGCGGAACTGTGCTTGGTGGAACCCCCGCGGAATTCGGAACCATCCTCTCCGAAGCCACGGAAAAGTGGACAAAGGTGATTAAGTTTGCAGGTATCAAGGCAGAATAACTTTATCTGATTTGCGCGTAAAACCTCGCCGTTCAGGGCGGGGATGTAAGCACGGAAGAGCTTGTGAATAATTCTGTATAAAGACTCTGGCAGGTAAATCATAGGGGGCTTGTCTGAGTCTCTTTAAGCGTCAAATCATTCGGGTTTAATACCCGCACTGTTCAGAGCCTTTTGCCAAACCACGAGTTGCTCTTTCAAAATCTTATCAAGGTCTTCGGGCGACCCGCCAGCGCTTTCCATTGACTGACGTGCCAGTTGCTCGCGTACTTCTGGCATGTTGAGCACCGTGTTGAGCTCTCGATTAAGAAGATCAACGATCGGCCTTGGAAGTTTCGCGGGGCCTACCAGTGCCATCCAGCTGATATTTGTGAAATTTGGTAATCCTGCTTCTGTCATCGTCGGTACCTCTGGGAAAATCGGGCTGCGCTTATCGAGCACGACACCTAAGGCCCGTAACCTGTTGTCTTTAATGAAACCTGTTGAAGTGGCCGGTGAGGTAAAGGCCAGTTGTATCCGATTGGCTAGCAAGTCGGCGGTTTGTTCTGGCTCGCCTTTGTACGACACCTGCACAATGTCGACCTTGCCCAAGGTTTTAAGCTGGGTGCCGTAAATCAATGCCGCAGTGTGGCCAGACCCGAAGTTCAACTTACCCGGATTGGCTCGCGCATAGGCAAGAAGTTCGTCTAGGGTCTTCACTGGCAGTTCTTGATTGACCAGCAGAAAATGTGTGAAGTTGCCAATAAAGCCGATAGACGTGAAGTCGGTCAGCACGTTGTAGGGCGGATCTTTCATTAAAAAGGGCACGCCCGCTAAGGGGCTGTTCGTACCCATCAACAAGGTGTAGCCGTCGGGTGCCGCGCGTGCAATAAACTGGCCGGCAATAGCGCCGTTTGCGCCTGACTTGTTCTCGATGATAATGTTTTGACCGAGCCGTTGAGAAAGCTTAGGCGCGATCGCGCGCGTCAGCGTGTCAGTCACCGAGCCTGCCGGAAAGGGAATAATGAGACGTATCGGTTTGTCAGGGTATTGAGCACACGCTACGGCCGAAGCAAGTGCGAGGGTGCCAGCTGCAACGTATGTCATGATGCGTTTAAGCATGAGTTGTCTCTTTAGTTTTTTTAAAAAATTGATGCGTGCATTGCATCAAGCCGTTACTCTGGTGCCTGCACGTCTATGTAAACTTAACATAATACAAACTTTGGCGGTGATTGTTGTGACGTCATGCCTTCCTATTTTGCGGGGTGACTTTCATGCGGCCACGACCTCCTATTTCAAGAGACTACGTCTGTGAAGCTACAGCTCTTTTTTGCAAGAGACCACGTCTGTGAAGCCACAGCTCTTTTGTTGCAAGAGACCACGTCTGTGAAGCCACAGTTCTTTTGTTGCAAGAGACCACGTCTGTGAAGCCACAGCTCCTTAGTTCTAAACATAAGAATTTACAGGGTCAAACAACATGACACTAAACACTTCAAACGCGCCCGTTGCGCTGATTACTGGGGCAGGTAAGGGCATCGGTCGTGCAATGGCCTTGGGTTTGCTCACAAAGGGCATGCGCATTGCTGCAGTTGATCGAGATGAGCAAAGCTTGCTTGAGCTTAAACACTTAGCCAAGCAATCAGCACATGGCGAGTGCCTTGAGGTATTCACAGAAGACCTAACAAGCTTCGACGCTGTATCCCTAGTAGACCGAGTCCAACAACGTCTAGGTAATATCAACATCTTGATCAACAATGCGGGTCTCGGGCAGGGGCAGATTCGCAATGATTACCACCGGCATCCGCCGAAGTTTTACGAGGTCACCCCAGATCAATGGCTAAACGCGATCGCAGTCAATGCCAATTCAGTCTTTTTACTCAGTCAAGTGGTGGCAAAGCAAATGCTTGGCGACGGTTGGGGGCGCATCATCAATGTCACAACAAGTTTGGGCACGATGCTCAGAGGGGGCTACTGTCCTTATGGCCCGACGAAAGCCGCTGCCGAGGGGCTGAGTGCCGTCATGGCAAGTGATCTGGATGGCTCGGGCATCACAGTGAATGTTCTAGTGCCCGGTGGTATTGTCAATACACCGATGATTCCGGGCGAGGCACCTTTCTTGCGAGACGAACTGATTCAGCCTGAGGCTATGTTGGCGCCTCTTTACTGGTTGTGCTCTCGCGAGGCCAATAACGTAACAGGGTTACGGTTTTTAGCAAACCAGTGGGACGATAGGCTTGTGGGGGCAGAGGCGGCAAAACTGGCGGGCGCGCCCATTGGCTGGAAAGACATCGCAGTATTACCCGTCACGCCTCAGTTCAAAGCTTAATCAAACAACAGCCTCTTGCCTGGTGATCTAGGCAAGAGGCCGCAGTCTTTCATGCACTCAGAAAATCTTCTGAGCCTGACTGAGTTCACCAGCAAGTGAACCTACTCAACATAAAACTCTGTGCCATTGGCAAAGATGTTAGGTTTCATAAACATACCTAATAAGATAGCACCGTTCGGTGAGTAGGCTTGGTGTACGTTGCCACCCGGGCGCCACACAAATTGGCCCGCTGACGCTGCGCCATCTAAGTCGACTAGGCTACCTTCGATAATCCAGGTTTGTTCAAGCGCGGCGTGCTCATGTAAGGGCACAATTGCACCCGGCTCCATCTTGAACAAAATGCTTGATACACCCGAGGCAGGATCGGCAAACAACACCTTCGAGCTGATACCAGGAAACTTAGACGGTACCCACTCCATCTTGGCTGGATCCACCAGCGTTGATTTTAAGTGAGCGGGTAACTTTTGAGGGTCAAGCCAACCCTCTGGTACTTTTGGTCGTAGTGCGGCTTCAGCAGCATTCATGTTTGTCTCCGGCAGGTAGGTGAATCAGGGTAGATTAAATTTAAGTGCGTCAGGTTTACTTATCGAGCGTGATGTTTCGGCTTCGAATAATGTCACCTAAGTCTTTTTCACTTTTAATAAACTGTGCTTTAAATTGAGCGGGTGTGCTGGGGCTAGGGATATAGCCACGCGAGTTCAAGTCGTTGGCAATGGTCGGATTGTCTAACGCCACTTTAATCGCGGCCGATAATTTAGCCACAAGCTCAGCAGGCGTACCTTTTGGCAGGATCACGCCTTGGTAACTGTACAAGTCAAAACCCGGGAAACCAGATTCTGCGATGGTTGGCAGGTCTGGAAGCTGAGTAATGCGGGTAATGGTTGAAACCGCAAGAGGTTTGAGCTTGCCTGCCTGCACTTGTGGCAAGGCAGAGCCAAGGTCAGTAAAGAGCAGATCAATGAAACCACCAAGCAACGCGTTAATCGCTAACGGCGCACCAGCGTAAGGAACATGCAACGGCGACGCCTTGAGCTCGCCAGCCAAGGCCTCCATGGTCAGGTGATTCATACTGCCGTTGCCCCAACTGCCGTAACTCATTTTCTTTTCATTCTTCTGAATATAGGTCACCAGCTCTTTCATTGTGTTGACTGGCAAATCATTTCGTGCCAACAGCACCAGTGGCGTTTTCACCAACGAACTCACAAATTCAAAGTCTTGGTTGGCGACGTAAGGCAACTCTTTGTATAACGAGGTATTTGCAGCAAGTTGGTCTGCGGTTTGCATCGCAGAGTATCCGTCGGGGGGCAATTTACTTAAGGCCTGTGTCGCGATAATGGTATTGCCACCGCCCCGGTTTTCAACAATAAACGGTTGCTTGAGATTGGTTGACATATTCTGCGTCACAATCCGCGCCACGATATCGGTCCCGCCGCCTGGTCCGTACGGCACAAGCCATTTGATGGGGCGGTCTGGATAGTTCTGTGCCTGTGTGAGGCTGGGGGCGATTGATAGGCCCGCAACGATAGCCGCCAGAAGAGTGATCTTGCGCCGCTTAAAATTTGTTTTGATGAATGTCTTTAACATGATTTGTCCCTTTATTCGCTTGTACGCGTATGTTTTTATTTATCGGATTTACGCGTAGAACCACGCCGTTCAGGGCGGGGATGTAAGCGCGGAAGGCGAAGCCTTGCTCCGAGTCGCGATCGAAAGATTGCCACAGGTCGTGATGCCTGAATAGTGCTTATCGTTTTTACGACTCTATTCGCGGTACGTCAAGATAAAAATGAAATATTTTGAATATGTCTAGAGTTTAGGCTTGGCGCTCACTCGAAACAAGCTTCAGCTGACGCGGTGTTTACTCAGGTAAGGTTTCACCGTGAAGCGGCTTTGCGGGGCTTAAACCCAGTAAGGCCTCAACGCCAAATATCACCATCAAAAACCCAGAGATCGGTAAACATAGGTAAGGGATACTCATTGGTATTTGAGTACCCGTTGCGAGTTGCATTGAAGCAAGATCCACAAGGATGAGACCTTGCCAGAATAAGAGCATGCCGATACCGACCGCTGCGCAAGAGGGTAATCGATCAAGCCACTTCGACGAGAGGCCAAACTGTGTGGATAAATCCATTCTGAAATGTGCCCCTCTGCGTACCGCCATGGCTGCACCACAGAGGGCAGCCCAGATCATCAGAAAGCGCGCCAATTCTTCGCTCCAAGAGAAACTGGCATTGAAGACGCTTCGGGCAAAAATATTTGCGCAGACAATTAAGGTCATGGCGATGAGCGCGGTGATTGCGATGGCGCTCGTCAGACGATACAGCAGAGTCGCTATTTTTGTAAAAGTTTGCATCATCAATCCATTAAGAGCTTTGGCAAGACCAGAGTGATTGCCGGTATGAGCGCAATGATGACCAATGAAAGAATTAGCACCAGTAGGTAAGGCATAAACACTTTAGTCACACTGCGCATGCTGCAACGGGCAATGCCAGCTGACAAGAGCAAGCCAATTCCAATAGGAGGTAAAAAAATTCCGACGCCAACCGTACCAATCGCAAGAATGCCAAAATGTAGGGGATCGACGCCGACTCGCTCTGCGACAGGCAAGAGAATTGGCATCAAGATGATGAGTGCGGGCAGACCTTCTAAGAATACGCCTGCGATTAAAAAGATAATAATGCTGAGCAAGAGAAAACCGACTGAACCGCCGCCGATGATCGACATGAAGTGCGCAATCGCAGCTGGCGTTTGCTGGCTTGCTAAGATCCATGAAAATGTCATGGCTAAGCCAATAAGCAGCAGTGCTGCGCCCGTCAAAATAATGGTTTGCTCGCAGATCTCGTGTAGATCGCGCCAAGTCACCTCGCGATAGATGAACAAGCTCACAACCAAGGCATAGATCGCACCGATGGCTGCAATTTCTGTGGGGGTTGCGATCCCTAACAAAATCCCACCGAAAATGATGACGGGTAGTAGCAGGGCGAGTGCACTGTCTTTAAACGCAGCATAGATTTCGCCACGAGTTGCCCGCAACTCGCTTGGGGGTAAGATCCCTCGCCGTGCCTGATAGGTAATCAAGGCCATTAAGCCAATCACCATGACCGCCGAAGGTAAAAAACCTGCGATAAATAAGCGTCCGATCGAGATGTTGACAAGGCTGCCAAGCACTACCATCATGATGCACGGCGGAATCAGTACACCCATGGATGAGGCGGCCGCCACAATGGCTGCCGCGCGTTCAGGTGAATACCCAGCCCGCCGCATCGCCGGAATCATTGTCGAGCCAATCGCTGAAATATCGGCGGTAGTCGAACCAGAGATGCCTGAGAAAAACATTTCGGCAAGCATGACGACCATCGCCAAGCCGCCCCGCACGTGTCCAATGAGTACACGGGCAAGAGTGACTAAACGAGCCGAAATTCCACCAGAGTCCATTAAGAGTCCGGCAAAAATAAAGAAAGGTACCGCCATTAACGGAAATGAATCGATGCCGGCAAACAGTCGCTGAGCAATGAGCGCCAGAGGCAGTCGACCTTCGAGCATTAGGAACGTGACTGAGGCTGCCCCCATCGCAAAGGCGATAGGGATCCCGATTGCGACGAAGGCGATAAACGAAATAACCAGAGCAGCGATTAGCATTGCGGCGTTAAGCTTTGAGGTCTCGAATGACAGCGTGAAGCGTTGATGACTCCAATGGCTGCGTTAAACCTTTATGGCTCGAATTTGCTCGATGATCTTTTGATTTTTAGCGAGGTCTTTGTAGACGGGAGCCATCGCTGCAATCAAGGGAGCCTTATCAATCGTATCGACTTTGACGCCTTTTGCGGTCAATTCGGCTGAAGCGTCTGCATCAAGTTTTGCAGCAAGCTCGCGCATATAGCGCCCGGCTTGTACGCCAGAATCAGTTGCCGCCTTTTTTTGCTCTGCATTGAGTTTTTTGAAGGCGGGGGCAGACATGCCAAAGACTAAGGCAGAATAAGTATGCTCATCTAAGGTGACAAACTTGGCGACCTCGTTCAATTTAGAACTCAACATGACGTTTGGCGGGCACTCAAGTCCGTCAATCACACCTTGCTGGACGGCGGTATAGACCTCGCCCCAGTTCATTTGAATTGCGCTAGCCCCCAGCGCTTTAAACATGCCGATGAAGACTGGGCCGCCGGCCACGCGAAACTTCATGCCAGAGAAACCCTCTTTGGTGGCAATGGACTTTTTTGCGTTTAAACAAGAGCGAAAACCGCCTGCGCCCCAACCTAAGCCGATGATGCCGCGAGGCTCGAGAAGCTTTAGCCAGTGATCGCCGATGGCGCTCTCAAGACATTTGTCGGCGTGCGCCTTGGAGGCGTAAAGAAAAGGTAAATCACAGTCGCCAATTTCTGGGGCGACGGCGGTTAAGGTTGAAGTGCCGTAGAGATGTAAATCGACAATGCCCAAAGGCATACCTTCCATGGCTTCGCGTTCTTGGCCAAGTTGGCCACCAGGAAACACATTGACCTTGATAGCACCGTTCGTTTTTTGTTCAAAAAGCTCAGCGAATTTTTTGGCACCCATGTCAAAGACTGAACCCGCTGCAGTGACGTGGCCCATGCGAAGTGTTGTGACGGTTTGCGCATTGGCAACAAACGGGGCGGCGACTGAGGCTGCGGCGATCGAGAGAAAGTTACGGCGACTAGTCATGATGTTCCTAAAAAATTAGTGTTGTAGATAGACGAAGACAGCGTCGACTGTGGTCATAGATTGCGATGCCCAGTAGAGGCCTTGCGAGACTGATACAGGCAGCCTGAACTGCCCAAGATTATTTGTCTGGCCGAGGTTGTTTGTTTATAAGCATACACGTCAGGGGGCGAGTCGTCTTTAAAAAACCGCCATCGCGTTTGGAGGCGAACCAATCGCCCCACGCAAATTTAAAGGCTTAGAGGTGAACAGAAACGTATTTCGTTTGTGCTTGTGCACCGCAGCACGCAGTGCGTCGAGATCAAACATTTCGCCCAAGACGAGACCAAGACGCGCAATCGCCAGGTGCAGGCTAGGCTTGCCTTGTTGTAACGGCCACGCTTCGACAGTGACAGAATCGCTTGCGACGGCCGCAAAGCCAGAATCCCACAAGAACTTCCACATCGCCTCGTCACCCGCTAAGCCTGAATAATCGCGTCCCTGAAATATGGATGTCTTATCTGCAGGGCTTGCCTGATTAAAGGTCTCAAGCCAACCCGTGCGCACACACAGTACGTCACCCAAGTGTGGCTTGATTTCGCTTTGCTCGAGCGCCAGTTGTAAATCTTGGGCGCTACATATTTGAGATCCTAGTGCAGACCAGTGGCGATGATTGCGAGCGTAAAACTCAGGCAAATCAATATAGATACCACGGGTAAAGATCCCAAAATCCGCGTAGCGATCAACCCCATTGCGCGAGCCATCTCCCAAATGGATATCTTTGCTTTGAGCGCCATCATAAAACCCGTGTACGGGGTCGCCAACGTGGGCTAGGCTATCCCATTGCGAAGAGGCCTGCGGGTGAAACGTCACGCAGTCATCGCGTATAAGTAAGCCTTCATACGTGTCAGTCACGAGCTCATGGACGGGCGCTTCGCGGACACGGTGCGAATGTGCAGGCACGGCCCCAAGTGGCAAGTGCAGGGGTAGATCCAGATTAATCCGCTCACCGCTTAGCACCAACTTGGCTGCCTGCGCGGCATAGCCGGCGCTAATCGCTGCCAGCATGCCAACATTTTCTTGTTCAAGTCCCCATGCTAGGGGTAGCGTTTCACCAGTGGGTTTGGGTAAATCTTTAAAGGCTGGGCGTCGATACATTGAGGGTCCGTTAACAAATAGGTGTGCGGTTAACAAATGGCAGCAGACCATAACCGCCAGAGGCGTAAGCACTTTTTCTCGTTGGGTAGATTTCTGCGGGCTTTCGTGATCTCTTAATTTGGAGGTTACAGTAGCGGTAAAGCGGCGAAAAGTATATGCAAAAATGATCTTGATGTGTTGTGTTAAGTTGTCAGCATGTAGGTATTAAGTTGCCAGCATGTAGATTATGTCGCTGTTATCAAACCAAGAGGATTTCAGTCATGATTCGTCATTTGTTTTCGCAATGCTGCGTCGCGCTCGTTGCGTTACTCAGCATACCTGTCAGCGTTTTTGCGAACCCAGCCTGGCCCGCTTCACCAATCCATCTGGTGGTGCCGTTTCCCCCCGGTGGTAGTAATGATGTCATCGCTAGACGCTTAGCTGACGGGTTGAGCAAAGCCTTTGGTCAGACTGTCGTGGTTGAGAATAAAGGCGGTGGAGCAGGCACGATTGGTTCGCAAGCAGTAGCAACCTCAAAGCCAGACGGCTATACCTTCTTATTCATTTCAAGCTCGCTGGCTACGTCGGCGGCTGTTCAACAAACACCCTATGATCCGCCCAAAGCGTTCATGGGCGTGGCCCAAGTCGCACGCTCGCCGTTTGTGGTGCTTACGAGCAAAGAGTTTCCGGTCAAAGACATCAAAGAGCTGATCGCTTACGCAAAGGCGAATCCCCGCAAAATGAACTTTGGCAGTGCGGGTTTGGGTGATAGCACGCAAATGGCGACCGAACTCTTTAACAACACCTTTGATATCAAAATGACCGCAGTACCGTACAAAGGAATCGCACCGGCTCAGCTAGACCTTTTGGCTGGGCGACTGGATATGATCATCACCACGATTGCGTCTATTAAGGGTAATGCGGCCGATGGTTTGCCAAAGCTTGCCTTCACTGGCGCGAAGCGTGAGCCAGACTATCCAAATATTCCGACCGTGATCGAGGCGACTGGGACGCAGTTTGAGGTGGATATTTGGTGGGGTCTGTTCGCACCGGCCGGCATCCCAGCAGCGATCTTACAAAAGATGAATGCTGAGGTGAATAAGCTCGTCACAGACCCAGCGTTCGCAGACTTTTTAAAAACTGTGGGTGCGTCACCTGCGACTGGTACGCCAGAGTTTTTTCAGCAATTGTTAGTCAAAGACCTAGAGCAGTGGCGAGCGATTGCTAAGCGTGCGGGTGTGCAGTAGGGTGATCGTAATTTAATAGGAGATACGCGATGAGTGATCATGCGCAGCAGGCCGATATCGAGGCAATACAAGTCGCGTTGAAGCAAACCGGTGAGCTTTTGCACGGTATCGTTTCTCGTTCTGATATTCAGCAAATTTCTGCAGAAGTCTTACGATTGAATGAGGCTGTTCGGCGCGGTGCGGCTGGGCGTATTCAAAGCGGCGACCATCCGCAAGATTTTGCGATGATGCTGTTGGCTGAGGCAGATGACACGAATCGGGTGAGCTGAAGATGATGCAATTACCGTTAAATCAGTCTACGGATATTCTCGAAGCCTCAATCACAGAAGTTGGTGCGCGTTTAAGGCGCAAAGAGTTAAGTGCTGAACAGCTCACCCGACACGCACTCGACCGCGCGGTTCAGACACAACCGCTGCTCAATGCGTTTATCGACATCTGGGCAGACAGCGCGATCGCGCAGGCCAAACAGCTCGACCTCGAGGCTGCCTCAGGAAAATGGCGGGGGCCGCTACATGGCATTCCTTTGGCACACAAAGACTGCTTTGAGCGACAGGGCTTGCCTATGACCGTTGGGTCAAAAGTGACGGGCACGGATCTGGGTCGCGTGACCGCCACTGCGTTGCAGAGGCTAAACGAAGCCGGCGCGGTCGATTTGGGCCCGCTGAATATGAATGAAATGGTGGCCGGGCCAACCGGGCAGAATCCGCACTTCGGCGATTGTCGTAATAGCTGGGATATAAACCGTATTTCTGGTGGCTCGTCGAGCGGTTCGGGTGCGGCAGTTGGCGCAGGGGTGATTTATGGTGCGCTTGGTTCTGACACCGGAGGCTCAACACGCTTGCCTGCTTCGATGAATGGGTTGTTCGGCATGAAAGGCACGTATGGCCGTGTGTCTCGAGCCGGTTGCTTTCCTAGGGCCTTCTCACTGGATTGTGTGGGCCCCATCGCTCGTTCTGCCCAAGATTGCGCCATTTTGCTACAGGTCTTAGCAGGCTGGGATCCACGCGACGCCTCGAGCCTCGAGGCGCCAGTGCCCAACTATTCTTCAGTCATTGAGAGCGCGGGGCAGGGAAGTCGCTGGGCTGTCTTGGAAGGCATTGTTGCCTATCACCCAGACATCAATCAGGTCTTTGAGTCATTCATTGAGGTAGTCCAAAGCAGATACGGTCATATCGGTCGCGTTCAGTCTAACGAGATTGCTACGTGTTATGCCATGGCCGACATCTTTTCAAAAGTTGAAGCTGCAACCTTGCATGGCCACTGGATGCGAGAGCGGCGCGATCTCTATTCGCAAGCTGTATTTTCTAGGACGGAGCCGGGGTTGCACGTACCCGCGGTACGCTATCTAGAAGCGCTTCAGATGCGTGCAAAAATACTTCACGAGTTTTTGCATGGCACGATGCAAGATTTAGACGTGTTGGTTTGCCCGACCATGCCGATTCCCGTCCCAACGCATGAAGAAGCCGATGTGGAAGCTCCTGGCAAAGTATTTGGAGTGGTCACTGCGCTAACACCACTGGTGCGCCCCTTTAATTATTTAGGACTTCCCTCACTCACCATGCCCATTGGCGTTGACAGTGCAGGGATGCCGATCGGCGCGCAACTTGTGGGCAGGCCGTTCGCAGAGGCGCGGCTGTTGTCGGTCGCCCACCAGCTCTCAAAAGATATCGCTTGGGATCGTTTAGCGAATATGCAAAGAGCGCGGGCTCTTAAGGTAAAAAAGGGATGAGCATGCTGTGGGATCAGTTTTTAACAGAAGCAGATAAAGCGGTGCTTGCTCGCGGAAAATTCGGTCGCCGTATGGGGTTCGGGCAACAGCCGGTGGTCTTGGTGATCGATGCCCAGCGCTATATGGTTGGCGAGCCAGAAGACGAAAAAAATTGGCCGTCCAGCTGTGGTGAAGTGGGTCGCGAAGCGATGCAACACATCGCGCAGATTGTACGCACGGCCCAGCAGGCTGAGGTGCCCTGTATCTTTACGCGGTTTGAAATAGACCCCTCTGGTAATGATATGGGGGTCTACCGGCGCAAGAGGGATTTGCTAGAGTCGGACAGATGGTGCTTGGCAGGGAGCTTGGGGGCAGAACTTTCACCACTACTGGTACCGGCAGCGCATGACCTTGTTTTTGTTAAAAAGAAACCGAGCGGTTTTCATGGCACGCCGCTGTTAGGCTACCTCATCGACCGTGGTATCGATACGGTGATCGTTGTGGGTGGCGCAACAAGTAACTGCATCCGTGCAACCGTCTTTGATTGTGCGTCGTACAACTATCGTGCGATCGTGCCGCAAGAGGCGGTCTTTGATCGCATCCCAATTTCACACGCGATTTCACTGTTTGATATGGATCGCCAGTTTGCAGATGTTCTGCCAACGCCCGAGGTCATCGATTATTTGTCAGCTTGCCAGAGCGGACGTTTTGAAGCAGGTACAAGTGCCCCATGATCTCTAATTTGTTTTGCAGCCTCAAGGTCGAATGCCTCTAGACCGATCGTCCAAAGCTCAAGCATACGTTGTGCCATCTTTGCAAAATCGTCCTGCGGATAGGTATTCAAAAACTCGACGACTTTTTTGGCGGTCTCGATCAGTGCGACCGCAATTTGAGTTTCCCACCCTTTGCGTCGTTTCGTACCGACAAGACATTGATTAGCGAGCGCTGTGATCGTCTTTGGCGTTAACCAACTTATCTATCACTTTTATATTTATTATGTAAATATAGTAATTTATAAATTACATTATAAGAAAAATAGTGTGGCAATTAACTTCGCAACAAACTAACCCGTTTCAGCCTCGGCCTTTAGGCCGGTAAATATCTCGCCACATAAAACACGCCAGTAAACGCCATGCCAACCACGACAGTCATCCAGCTGATCATTTTCCAGGTGCACGAAGTGATTTCGTGATGGATGGTTGTGGTGAGTTTGAGTTCTAGACTTTTGAGATCTTCTTTGGTGGCAAGTGTTGGAAGAATCGTGTCAAAGCGAGTTTCTAGCATCGTCATTCTGGTGTCCATTGGGTTATCCTAAAAGCCTCGATGACTGAGCAGTTTAAGATTTTTGGTCTGGGACACGAATGGTAGGTGATAGTTTTGTCTAGCCGCAATCCTGCAATTACATTTGCTTACATAAAAAGTCATGAAAAATTCAAATATAAAAAATTCAATTATTCGTAAGGTAGCTGCAGCGCTTCTCGCGACTGTGTTTGCGTGCTCTTTTTGTGCGTCGGCGTCAGCGCAGACTGCCCCCTGGCCGAGCCGCCCGATTAGGATGGTGATTCCGTTTGGTGCTGGCGGCGGCACCGATGTGATTGGTCGTTTTTTGGCGCAAAAACTATCTGAAGGTCTGGGCCAGACTGTGGTGGTTGAAACCCGTCCCGGAGCAGGCGGCAGCCTTGGTAGCGCCGAAGTTGCTCGCGCACCGGCCGATGGTTACACAATATTGTTAGGTTCAAGCTCAACGCACGGCATCAACCCAGGCATGTATGCCAAGCTTCCTTATGACCCGATCAAAGATTTTGAACCGATCGGTTTAATTGCTACGAATTTATTTGTCATATCTGTGCCCAAAGACTCGCCAGTTCAAACCGTCGCTGACTTAGTGAGGCTGTCACAGGCAGCACCAGGCCAGTACGATTACGCCTCTTCCGGAAACGGCACAACCAGCCACCTGGCGGCCGCTTTGTTCGTGTCGATGTCGGGCGCGAAGCTCACACATATCCCCTACAAAAGTAATGTTCCGGGCTTAACCGATTTGATGGCAGGCCGCGTAGCGATGATGTTTGACAACATCACGGCCATGCAAAGGCAGATTAGCGCCGGCACAATTCGCCCACTGGCGACAACAGGGTTAAAACGTACGACGGTATTGAAAGATGTTCCTACCTTAGATGAGGCGGGCGTCAAGGGCTATGACCTGAGGGGATGGTTTTGTTTGCTCGCGCCTGCAGGCACTCCTGCAGAGATCGTGAAGAGGTTGAATCAAGAGCTCGTCAGGGTGATCGCGATGCCCGAAGTGACAGACAAGCTGATTGCCCTGGGGGCAGATCCTGAAACCGGTACACCCCAAGAGCTCAAAACGCTGATCGCCTCTGAAATTATTAAATACAAAAATATTATCGATCTCGCGGGCGCAAAGGTAGAGTGAACGCAGTCACTTTCACCACCAGCACTACGAGCTGCACCCCTTATGCCGAATTAGGCGCTTCTCATGTCTGAACCTTCATTTAGCAACCCCTTGGTCGTACTCTACAAGGCGATCAGAAGTCGCCCGCTTTTGGCGATAAGCGCCTTAGTCGGTTCGCTTGGGGCGCTGGCGCTACCTCTTGTGGTGCCGACTGGAGTCTGGGTGCGTTTGATTGTTGGCTGGAATCTTGGCTCAGTGTTGTATTTGGCTTTGATTTTGACGTTGATGACAACGGCAGATCCAGACGATATTCGCGCAAGGGCATTGCGGCAAAACGATGGTAAGCGCGTCATTCTGCTGTTGGCTGTTGTGTCGGCCTTTGTGTGCTTAGGCTCTATCGTTGAATTATTGGCGATCGCCAAAGACTTGCAGGGGTTGCACCGGTTTTTGCATATTGCTTTGGCAGTGTTGACCGTACTGACGTCTTGGGTGTTTACGCAATTCATGTTCGCAACGCATTACGCGCACGAGTATTATTCAGCGCTGTCTCGTGGACTCGAACCGGGCTTGCAGTTTCCGGGTACCAACGCGCCTGATTACTTAGATTTTGTGTATTTTGCCTGTGTGATCGGAACTTCGGGTCAAACGGCTGACGTGAATGTTTCGAGTAAGCCTATGCGTAGGGTTGGCTTAATTCACTGTGTACTCGCGTTCTTTTTCAACACAACCTTAATTGCGTTGACGATCAACATTGCCGCGAGTTTGATTTAGTTTCAGAGCAACCTATTTTGCAATCGCGCAGTGCCCACCGCTTGAGACCTTACCCGACCCGGCCGCGATCAGCGGCGGTTCGTTACGCAGGTCAACGGGCGGCGCTCGAGTCGTATCCCAAACCAAGAAAGCCAGCAAGCCGCACCAAAAGACTACTTGAAGTTTGTGATTAGATAGGCTCATGATTGCCTGTGACTTATAGTTTGTAATGACGTCGCACGCGCACGCCGATCAGCGTTCCGGCAAACGCCAGTGGCACCCAGATCCAGCCGTGAACACTGCCTGTTGAAATACCGCTTAGCATCGCCCCGATGTTGCAACCAAAGGCCAGTCGCGAGCTGTAGCCCATCAAAAAGCCCGCAATTAAGCCGACGATCCACTGCGTGGCAGTCAGCGGTTGGCTGTCGTTTTTAGCACGTGCCGAGACCCATAAGGCTCCACCTAAAATACCAATATTGGTAATCGATGTGATGTCCATCAGTACCATTTTGCTTAAGCGTTGCGCGTTACCGGCCTGGCTCCAGAAGGCATTGGCAGTCGGGTCAAACAAGCCTGTAGCGGTGGCAATCTTTGCAGCCCACAGACCAAAACCGTAGACAACCCCCCAGGGTTGACCAGCGATGAGCAGATTGAGCGTTGCCAACACTGCAAGTGCAACCGCGCCCAGCAGCCATTTGCGATCCCACCAGGTGCGCCCTGAGCCCACCCAAAGTCGTGCTGCGAAGCCGAACAGCGCAAGCCCAGCTAAAGTGATCATTAGTGCTTGCGTGCTGCCAAACTCGGTGACAAGCCCCATGGGTTGCAGTTGCCCAAGCTTCAGCCAGTCGTTCACTTGCACCGAGCCCAGAAAACTGCCTAGGGCAAAGAGCGGCAAAATTCCCATGTTCAGTGGTACGCCAAGCCCCGCCTTGTAAAGCGTGCCCGAGCCACACCCATCGGCAATCTGCATGGTTAAGCCAAAGACAAAGGCACCGATTAACAGGCTGATACTCGGAGGGCCGAGTGCTGCGGTGAGTTCAGAATACTGCCCAAGAAGTGTCAGAGAAAATGCTGACGCCAAGGCAAGCAAAACCAATTGACCTGCTACGCCACGAGGGTCGCGTTGCTCAATCAACAGGCGCCAACCGGTCGTGAAACCGAAGCGCGCGCCTGAAAGCGCGGCGCCCATGCCGATGCCAACTGCAAACAAGACGGCTTGGCGAATCGACACGGACCAACCGAGGTAGATAAAGAACAGCAACAGCAGCAGGCTCAGTGGAAGACGTTTCATGACTCACTTCGTAAAACTGCATCGTTTAGGGCAGTCACTTATTTTGCGGCCCACAGCTGTGCGTCAATGTACAGCTGTACGAGGCGATTGGGGACGTTATCCATGGGCAACGCGCCGTCGGCCTGCGTCCAGTCAACCATCGAGCCAGCGTAGAGCTTAACGTTTGGCTGACCCACGAGCTCTGACAAGACAAACCAGTTTGTTGCAGCCCAGTGACCAGTGTTGCAAAAAGAGATGACCTCTTGATTGCTTTTAACGGGTGTGGCAAGGGCTAGTTTTTTTGCTTCGCTTGCAGGCACAACCTGGCTGCTATTTGGCGCAAACCACGTTGAGTGTTCGACGCTGACCGCGCCTTTCAGGGTGCCCGGCAACTTGGCAGCTGTGTGCCGTGTTGAGCCATCAAAAAAAGCGGTAGGGCGTGCGTCAATGAGTTGTGCGTTACCTGATTGAACGCTGCTGACAACCTCGGCACGCGTGGCGATCATGCTTTGGTTGATGCTCGGGGTGTACGTGCTTGCTGCGACTGCAACCGCCTGCGTGTCCAGGCTAAACCCCGCAGCCTGCCAAGCCTTTAAACCGCCGTTCAATACAGACAATTTTTGCAGGCCTAAAACTTTGAGTGTCCAATACACGCGCGCGGCCGCACCGAAATCAGTTGCGTCTTTGCCCGAAGAGGCGACAATCACTTGGGTACTGGGCGTTAAGCCCAAGCGTTGTACAAGTTTGGTTAAGTTTTCAAGTGAAGGCAGTTCACCGGGATTGCCCTCGGGGCCACGCCAAGTGCCGTAGGGTGCATTCAGAGCCCCCGCAATGTGACCCGCTGCGTAAGATTTCGGGTCGCGGATGTCGAGCACGACAGTGCCGGGTGTGGTGAGCGCAGCCTGCGTGGCCTGAGCACTCAACAGAGGCTCGGCTGCGCTTGCACTTGAGCTAAGAAACAGACCGAACAAACACAAAGCAATTTTTTTTATCATGGCGCAAACGACCTTTAAACGTGTGAATCAGTCAGCATTGTGCGCTTTGCCAATGGCTAACGGAAGTACATATCTTATCTCTTCTTATAACTAAAAGAAATATAGCATCACTAATATGAAAATAGCGCCACTAATATGAAACGTATCTATTGTCTCAATTACAGGGTAGAGTAAGGCTAGCTCAAAGCTGTGCACTGTTACGGCTTTGATTCTTTTATTCTGTATAACAGTCGTCCTCTCTAGCGAAATATAGTAGGTCTCATCAGC
>CANCMG010000071.1 GCA_947378965.1 Alcaligenaceae bacterium
ATCAACGAGTATCTGACCAAGATACGCGCAGCCACGCGCGCACTCGTTGCAGAGCGGTTATTACTCGCAGAAGATGCGGCGGTAATTGAGAATGCAGCCGCTGAAAACTCGGCGTTTACACCTACCAAACCGCGTGCGCGAGGTGCAACAACTGGGCGGTGACACTTGAAACGACCCAGTTTGCTTCTTGCCACGGTGTTGGATCATCACTTCATGCACGTCAGCAGTGGGGCGCTTTAGGGCACGATGATTTTTTTGACAGAAAAAGGCGTTGAATTGCCCTCTTGAATCGTGACGTTTACCGCGCCAGTTGTTTTTGCACCGGGCACTTCAAGGCGATAGACATTTTTTAGCACCTGCGACTCGAATAAAAATGCCTGATCAAATTTGAAGGTATGGCTGTCGCCATGCACAATTAGAATCGCACCCTTGAATCCCTTCGCAAGAGGCATTAACGTTTTTTCGATGGTGGCGTGATAGCCTGTTGTTTCGGCTAAGGCGCCTGAGCGCGACATCCCACGAATCACATCCGCTTGAAAAGCGAAAACGAGCGTTTGTATATTTTGACTCGTTGCGACTCGAAACGTTTCTTTCACCCAGGCGATATTCGCTTGATCGCGCGCCAAAAATTCCTTTTCAGCTTCAGCATTGTTAGGTGCAAAGCGATTATCGCTGCCAACGATGTGTAAAGTCGTAAAAAGGGTGTTTGCAAATTGCCAGCGCTGATTTTCAATATAAGTTGAATACTCGGGCATTGCCTTGGCCTGTGTGACAACCGGTAAGGGTGCCTGACCCAAAGACGTGTCAGTCTTGAAGAACTGTACCCTTAGCTTTGCGAGTCGCTCTAGGGGGTCGTAGCTGCCGTTACTTTTGCGACCGCAGTCTGTCCAGTCATTGTCGCCAGGCGTGTAAATCAGTGCGCTCTTGAACAAATCAAAGTGCTTGCGTTGGCGTGCAAACTCTTCATCAGAGCAACGCGCGCTGCCTGCTTTGAAGTCGCCCACATGAATCGAAAACTCAGGGTTTAAGGCATTGATCTCAGTAATCAGGGCGCGGTATTTAACGCCAGCGGTTTCGTCTGGCCCGTAGGGCAAATCGCCCA
The DNA here is from genome assembly GCA_947378965.1 of Alcaligenaceae bacterium. Classification (GTDB taxonomy): domain Bacteria; phylum Pseudomonadota; class Gammaproteobacteria; order Burkholderiales; family Burkholderiaceae_B; genus Zwartia. The sequence goes on from CANCMG010000071.1 coordinate 1,103, forward strand.
GTGCGACAAAGCTGAAGGTTTCTGCACGAACGCCGATCGCAGACGTCAGTAATACAAATAACCACACACACCAAGACACCTTATTCATTGCTAATCTACACTGTTGTCTATTGATTGCGAGCAACGATAGCACTAACAGATGTCAATATTACACATTCAATGGAAGTAGACCTGTACGAATCACGCTTCATGGCCTACCATATCTCTACAACAACAATCCGGAGACACCATGACAATCGATCGTCGTCAATTTATTAAAACAACAGCTACCTTGGCTGCGGCATCTGCTGCGGGCCTTGGCATGACGGGTAACGCACTTGCACAAAACACCATGAAACAGGCCGAAGATACCTTGCTAAAAGCTGCTATTGCTGCCGGTGATGTGCCCGGCGCGATCGCAGCTGTCACGACTTCTGACAAAACGCTATATGAGGGGGCTTTCGGTGAGCGTGTTTTAGGGCAGGGCGCACCGATGACGATGGATACAGTCGTATGGCTAGCCTCGATGACCAAGCCAATCGTTGGTGCTGCAGCGATGAAGCTCGTAGAGCAGGGTAAGTTAAGTTTAGATGAACCAGCCTCGAAATGGTTACCGCAACTTGGCAACGTCAAGGTGCTTGCCGGTTGGGATGCACAAGGTCAGGCGATTTTGCGCGATCCAAAAAGCCCAATCACACTTCGTCATTTATTGACGCATACGGCTGGTTTTACGTATGACATCTGGAATCCAGATATGGCCAAGTATATGAAAGGCTTAAATATCCCACGCGCGGGCTCGGGTAAAAAAGCTGGGCTGGGTGTTCCTCTTTCGTTTGATCCCGGCACGCAATGGGAGTACGGGATCAATATCGATTGGGCCGGCCAAGTGATTGAGGCTGGCAGCGGTATGAAGCTAGGTGAATATATCCAAAAAAACATTACTGAGCCGTTAGGCATGACCAGTACCTCGTTCAAAATTTCACCTGAGATGCGCGAGCGGATGGCAAAAGTTCATCAGCGAGGCGAAGATGGTAAGCTGACTGTCACGCAAAATGAGACCAATCAAAATCCAGAATTTGAAGCAGGTGGAGGTGGCCTTTACTCAACCGCTAACGATTACGTAAAGTTCATGCGCATGGTGCTTAACAAGGGTAAGGGTAATAATCAACAAATTCTTAAGCCTGAAACCGTAGCGCTGATGTCTCAAAATGCGATGGGGCTATTAAGAGTAAAAATGTTGCCCACTCAAAATAAAGGCGCGTCTTTGGATGCTGAGTTTTTTCCGGGTGTGCCAAAAACCTGGGGCTTAAGTTTTATGATTAACGAAGCCTTGGCACCAACGGGCCGCTCCGCGGGTAGTTTGGCATGGGCCGGCCTAGCGAACACCTTCTTTTGGATTGACCCTAAAAAAGATGTGGCTGGCTTGATTTTGATGCAAGTCTTGCCCTTCGTTGATACAAAGGCCTTAGATCTTTTTACAAACTTCGAAAAAACCGCCTACAGCACATTGAGTTGAAAATTTTTTAAGGCGTCATAGCGCCTTATTCAATTTTGACTTTCATAGTTTTTAAGATCCCAGCCCACCTGACGGATTCGGCTTGTATGAAGGCGCTGAACTCTTCAGGTGATGATCCTTTCGGGTCGAAACCTTGCGAAATCAGGCGTTCTTTAAATTCGGGTTCGTTTACGGTTTGTACGGCCGCCTTGCTTAAGACTTGCAGGATGGCGGGCGGCATATTTGCCGGGCCGACCAAGCCATACCACGTTGACATGTCGTAGCCAGGCACACCCGCTTCAGCGATGCTTGGGATGTTGGGCGCAGCACCTGAGCGGGTCTTAGTGGTCACGCCGAGGGCTCGAAGCAGACCTTGGTCGGCAAGTTGGAGGCCAGAAGGTAGATTTGGAAAAGCTAAGTCGACAGTACCCGCTAAAAGGTGTGGCATCAGGCTGCCAGCGCCTTTGTAGGGGATGTGAACCATATCCACCCCTGAAAGCTGCATAAAAAGCAAGCCTGACAAATGCAGAGATGAGCCCACGCCTGAAGAGGCCCAGTTGATTTTTCCGGGGTTGGCGCGACCGTAGTCGATCAGGTCTTTGAGGGTTTTAAACTTAGAGCTGGCGGGTACCACCAAGACGTTAGGCCCCGATAAAATTTGACCAATGGGCGTGAAGTCTTTGATGGGATCGTATTTGGCATCTGGATAAATGAGAGGATTGGTGACATGTCCGATCGAGGTGTAGAAAATAGTGTAGCCGTCGGGGGGTGAACGGCGAACCGAGTCAGTCGCTAGGTTGCCATTTGCGCCGGGCTTGTTTTCAACAATGACAGATTGACCAAGGATCTTGCTAAAGGAGTTCGCGATTTGCCTGCCAACGGTGTCGGTTGAGCCACCGGGCGTGAAGCCAATCACAATTTTGATCGGCTTATTTGGAAACTCATTGGTTTGAGCAACCGTGGGGGCGCTTGCGGCGCAAGCGATGCCTAGGGCTACGGCTGCCGGGATGCATTTTTTAAGCCTTTGATAAAACTGGATCACTTTTCTGTCTCCGTAACTGACTGTTGTTTCAGTATTGTAGTTTGTTGACTGAGCGCTGGTTGAGAAGCATCGGAATAAAACCCAGTAACAGACCACCTATGCCGATTAGATTGGTCAGTGGATCAAACGAGAATGCACTTAAGATGGCAATGAACACCATGAATATTGCGCTAAAGAGCGGCCACCAAATATGCGTCAAGGCGGTCATGAATGAACCCTTGAACATTGTGCGGTAGTACCAGGCACAGGCAAAGCCGGCCAGGCTCATGTAAAAGCAAATTTGAAAACCAATTGCAGAGATCGACTTATCGAGAATGTCTTTGACAGAAGGCAAGTAAGACGAGGCAAACAACAACAACACCCCTAGCAGCCAGATTGTTAGCGTAGCCACCCAGGGCGTTTGCCATTCGGGATGGATTTTGCTGTAGCGCGGGTTCAAGACTCGGTCGCGTGACATGGCAAATAATGTGCGGCTGAACTGTAGAATTTGAGTTTCGATTGTGCCGATAGTCGATAAGACGGTAGAGAGTACGGCGAGATAGCTCCAAGGCTGCGGAAATAGTTTGTCCGCGACGGCGTAAAGAACATTTGTATTGGCCTGAGCGATTTCTTCATCGGTTAACACAATGAGTACGACGATCACGATGATGATATAAAAAAGCATCAAATTCACCATCGACCAAAACGCACCTTTGCTCGAGGGTGCAGGGGTGCCGCCCTTGGTCTCCTCGCCTAAGTTCATGGTGACATCCCAGCCCCAATAAAAGAAGATGGCAGTTAAGGCACCTGTGGCAAAGGTCTCTGCGCTGAACGAAAAAGGCGATATCCAGGCGAAAGACGGAGCATGAGCAGGCTTAGCGCCATACTCGACAAAAGCGCCAATGATCAGTGCCAGCACAATGGCCGACTCGATCACAGTCAAAATTAATTGCGCGTAGCTGGCGTGCTTGATGCCCTTACTGACAACAGCGGTCACGAGTGTGAGCCAAAGCGCTGACACACAGGTGACCCAAGTTGTACTTTCAATGGTCGCGTCGTCGACCCAGCCCATCACTGAGAGGATCTTTAAAGTTGAGGTGGCCGCAGGGATCGTCGCAGACACCATGAAAATGACCGAGGCCACCAGCAAGCCCCAGCCAGCAAAAAAACCCCAGCGAGGCCCAAACACCGCACCCACCCAGGCGTAGGTTGCGCCTGCGTGCGAGGTCATTTTGTTCAGATTCATAAAGGCAAACAAAATACCAAACATGATCAAGCCGCAGTAAAGCACGCTACCCACTGACAGGACGCCAACCGAGGCGACGATGACTGCAGTGGTGACGGCGACGCTAAAAGCAGGAGCCGAGCCGGCGACCCCCATGACGGCAGACTCGAGGGTCCCTAAAGATCCACCAGCTAACCCTTTTTCTTGTGACATGTGATGACCATGTGATTGCGTTGAACGTGAAGTCTACTTTTTTAGTAGATAACGCGGCATAAGTCTAGAGGGGCTGAACCGTTTCAGATCGGGTCCACGACCAATTTCGCTGCGGTAGCCAACAGGTAATCGATAGCATCGGCACGAGGGCCGATAGCGCTTTGGCCGATAGCGCTTTATTTGCTGCGTACGATTCTGAGCATTGCATCCAGCCCTAAGAAATATGAGTGCAAACCCAAGCCCGCGACCATCCCAACACTGGCTTCTGCCAAGATAGAGTGGATGCCGCGTTTTTCAATATTGGTCATGTGCACTTCAATGTACGGAAAGCTGATGGTTCGCAGGCAATCTCTGAGCGCGTAACCTGCATATAAAAACCCAGCGGGATTCATGACCAGGCCGTCAATGCCTTCATCGACAGCCTGATAGAGCCGTGCAATCGCTTCACCCTCAAGGTGGGTATAGAAAATGTCTAAGTCGTAGGCGTTGCTGCGGGCATGCTCGAGCAGCATTTGATCAAGCTCTGCCGCGGTCGTGGTGCCGTACAGCTCGGGTTGCCTGCGCCCTAAGTACGACATATTTGGCCCTTGCAACACTAATAACTTTGTCATTTCACAATAGTCCCAGCCAGAGCAATGAAAGGTTCACAAACTAAAAGCATCACTTCAACCAACAAGTGCCAAAATCACCAAGGTTAGTCGCTTGATCAATCGGCTAGCGCAGTGGCTCAGTATACCAACGGGGCAAACTCAATGGCGCGGTCGCTCGTTCTGCACTAAATCGAGTGTTGACCTCTCAAATTCGCGCTTGCTTGATATGTATCATCGACCTTGAAGATCTCACGATTTATCACTCGAATTTTCGCTTAACGTTCAGGTCGGGGTTAAGTGTTGCGCTTAACGCCACTCAGCCATTTACGCGGGAGTACAAGATGCACAGTGGTATTGTGAAATCGACTGTCTTGGTAGGACGGTCTCAAGGCTTTGGTGAAGAAATTGCTAACAGTGTGAGCCATGGGCTAGCCTGCGCTTTATCGGTTTTTGCTTTGGTGCTGTTGGTAAAAACAAGCGTAGTGCACAGCACCGTAACCTTAGTGGCAGCGATTGTCTTTGGCGTGACGATGGTCTTGCTCTATCTGGTATCAACCCTTTATCACGCCTTGCCGCAAGGCAAAGCCAAGCGAATATTCATGGTGCTTGACCATAGCGCCATCTATCTCTTCATTGCCGGGAGCTATACCCCGTTTGCGCTTGGCCCCCTGGCAGGCGGTTGGGGTTGGACTATTTTTGGCTTAATTTGGGGGCTTGCTCTGCTCGGGGTCAGCTTCAAAGCTCTTGGTTTACTGAACCGCCCTTGGCTGTCAAACAGCTTTTATTTGGCGATGGGTTGGTTAGTGGTGATTGCGGTGGTTCCGCTCACTCAAAGAGTGGCGCCTCTGGGGCTAATTTTGCTGATCAGCGGTGGCCTGGCGTATACCTTAGGCATCGTGTTCTTTAGTTTGGATTCGCGTTGGAAATATGCGCACACGATCTGGCATGGCTTTGTCGTGGCGGGTTCAGGGTGTCATTTTGTGGCTGCTTTGAACTATGCAGTGCCCTGGGTGGGCCAGGTGAGCTAAGGCTAAGGTAGGTAGGTAGGTAGGTAGGTAGGTAGGTAGGTAGGTAGGTAGGTAGGTAGGTAGGTAGGTAGGTAGGCCAGATAGGCTAGAGAAGCTAGAGAAGCTAGAGAGACTAAAGCTAGTCAGGCAGCAATTTTTTCAGTTTCAGTCAATCGTATTAAAAATTGATAGAATCCATCCCGGCGTCTGCTTTGCGTTTGGGGCGCTCTTAGAGCATCTATCCAATGAACAGTGTCCCGATTGAGGTGTTGAATGAAGAAGAAATTTCTACTGGCAGCGACTGCAATGTCTTTATGCTTTGCGTTGGGCGTTAGTTATGGTCAAGTGTCTCATGCCCAAAAGACGATTGACTTGTTGAATCAAGCACTCAAAGAGGCGATTCAGTGCGGTGGCGGTGGCGCAGATGGCTCTGGCTGTAAAGGCCCACGACTGGACGCTATCCAGTCGATTAAAAGCGCTATTGCGAGTATGAAAAAAGTAATCTAGTGTGAAGTGCCCGCCAGTCTTAAGGCCTTGAGTCACTACTTGCGACCATGGCCATGACTGCCGCGATCTGCGTTGGCATCGCTGCGCGCTTCTTTGCCCGCAGCATGCTCTTGTGAAGCTTCGCGTGAGGCACTTGGGTTGGCACGATCTTGCGCGGCGTCGTTGTGCGCTTGTTGATGCATGGTGCTAGCCTGCTGTTTTTCTTGAGGCGTGGCATTTTTTTGAAATGCGCTGTTTGCCTGCTGACGTGATTTCTCAGCGTCTTGCTTCTCTTGCGGCGTTGCGTTCTTTTTCCAGTCGTTTGCTGCGCTCTCTTGCTGAGCAATACTGGGTGCTTGTGCGTAGGCGGGGGCTATCAGCGTCAGTCCGAAGATTTGACTCTCAAGAGCGACTAGCAACGCAAGAGCCGCTGAAATAAAAAAATAACGCATAGGTGTCTCACTGATCGGTTGGTTCACTGCGACGTGCAACTAAATAGAATCCCTGCAGATAAGTACCATTGATAGCACTTGCTCAGACGAAGGTGGCGCACAAAAGGATTATTGCTTACTGTACAGGATCAAACCAGTTAAAGACACTCAATCCTCCATCAACGACAAGTTCTGTGCCCGTGACGTAGCCAGAGAAGCGATCAATTAACAACGTTAAGCCCATGGCGGCAACATCTTGTGCGCTGCCAAGACGTTGCATCGGAATTTTCAAGGCAAGATCACCGGCAGGCTTGAAGCCGCCGGCTGCAATCGCACCAGGGGTTAAAGCGTTGATTCGAATGCCATGTCGCGCCCAAGCCTTGGCCATTTCTTTGACTAGCATCAACATGGCGGCCTTGCTCGTTGCGTAATGCGGCAGGTTTCGAGGTGTGTGGGCATGCAGTGACGTCAGATACACCATCCGCCCGGCAATGCCTTCGTCGATCATGTGCTGACCCACCAAGCGGGCAAGTTCAAAGCCAAATTTCACATTGACGTGATACATCGCGTCCCAGGTGTCACTGGTGACTGTGCGCCACGTGTCTGTTTCGCGCCGCGGCGGAGACGCCGAGTGCACCACCATATGAATCAGACCGAAGGCGGCACGCGCTTGCTCGAAGACTTGTTGGGCTGATCCAGAAAGCGATAGGTCGATCACCGCAGCGTTGGCTTGATACCCCTTGGCTTTTAGTTCGGTCAGCGTATCACCCAGCTTTTGCGCATCCGAGTCAACCAAAAACACATTAGCGCCTTCGGCGGCGACTTCGAACGCTAGCGCTTTGCCGATGCCGTTGCCAGCCCCGGTGATGATTGCGGTTTCGTGGCTAAGGTAGGGGCTCTGTCGCTTCATAGTCGATCCTGTCGTGTTGGTCTGTCGTCGGTTTATTTGCGTCGATCAAGTTAATATAGACGAGATGTGCTGCTTGTGAAATAGCCGAAGACCGATGCGGCGTGCGACTTCGTTGATGAGTTTGGCCTTCAAGGTGTTCTTCAGTTGAAATATGTTTAAGCTTTTTCTTGCGCTTGTCCTGACTACCGCGTTGCCGGTCTGTGCACAAACACAGGCATTAAAAACAATTCGTTACACCATTTTTCTTGATAACGGTGCTGTTGCCGGTGAGCAAATTGTTGAGCACCTAAGCCCCGATACGATTAAAGTTCATTTCGACTTCAAAGAAAATGGTCGAGGCCCCACCCTTGATGAAGTCATCAAAATTGGCCCCGATCTCACGATGGTCGATTACAAGGTCACAGGTAGCGCCGAGATGGGCGGCGTCGTAGATGAGAGATTCACTCGCCGGGGCGGTCTCGCTGAATGGAGTGTCAAAGCTGAGCGAGGCACTCAGCGCTTACGTGGCCCCGCTTTTTATGTGCCTGTCGACTCTTCGCTTGAAGTCAATTCACTGATGATCTCTGCGTTATCAGCCTCTCGAACGGGCACGCTGCGCTTGCTGCCCGAAGGCACGCTCACGCAGCAACGTCTTGATGAAGCGGTGGTCACACGTGGTGACGAGTCAGAGGTTGTGCAACTAGTGATGCACACTGGCTTAGGCCTAAGCCCACAGTTTTTTTGGGCAACCACGACCGCCGAACATCATCTTTTTGCGGCCATACTTCCGGGCAACACTGCCACCATTAAAGAGGGCTGGGAAGCTAACCTGGCAGAGTTAAAAAGACGACAACAAGAGGCCGCAGGTCGTATCCTCGAGAAGCGTGCCAAAGATTTGCAGCACCCAATGCGTGGCTTGACGGTGATACGTAATACGCGCATTTTTGACTCTGAGACGGCCACGTTGTCGAAGGCGTCGGATGTTTATGTGCTTAGAGGGATGATCACGGGGATCTTTCCTGCAGGCACCTATTTGACACCAGTTGATAACGACCTTGACGCCGCCGGTCGCGTGATGTTGCCTGGTTTGTTTGATATGCATACCCATATCAGTCGCTGGTCGGCATCGTATCACCTGACGGCTGGGGTGACTTCAGTACGTGACTTGGGCAACTCTAATGCCGAACTACAGAAGATGATCGATGAAACACTTGACGGCGATTTGATGGCGCCACGTGTGATTCCAGCCGGTTTTATCGAAGGCGAAAGTGCTTATTCTGCTCACGATGGCATCCTGATTAGTGACTTAAACGATGTGCGACATGCGATTGATTGGTATTCGCTTCGTGGGTATCCTCATCTAAAAATCTATAACTCCTTTCCAAATGAATTGATACCCGACACGATCTCTTATGCGCACCGTAGAGGCCTGAGGGTGAGTGGACATGTGCCCGCCTTTCTGCGGGCTGATGATGTCGTCGAAGCAGGCTTTGATGAGTTGCATCATATCAATCAGGTCATGTTAAATTTTTTATCCACACCGCTCACAGATACCCGAACACTAGAGCGGTTTTATATACCGGCCGAGAAGGGTGCGAGTCTTAATTTAGACTCGTTAGAGGTGCAAGAATTTATAGAAAAATTACGCAACAAAAATATTGTGATTGATCCCACGCTCGCGACCTTTGATTTTATTAAGCAACGTAATGGTGAGGTCGCTGAGCCCTATAAAACGATTGCAAACTTTATGCCGCCTGATGTCCGTCGTAGCTTTAAAGCGTCGACGATGAAAATCCCCGACGACAAGACCGCCAGGCGCTATGAAGCGTCGTATAAAAAGATGATTGACTTAGTTGGGCGCTTATATCGCGCTGGGGTGCCTATTGTTGCCGGAACTGACGCTCTGGCTGGGTTTACACTGCATAGCGAGTTGGCGTTATATGTGAAAGCGGGTTTGACGCCTGCGCAAGCTCTCCAGGTAGCCACGTATAACGGTGCAAAATATACCAACACCCTAAATGACAGGGGAACAGTATCGGTCGGCAAGTTCGCGGATTTGATCTTGGTTGACGGAGACCCGACCCGTAACATTGAAGACCTCAGAAAAGTTGCTGTGGTGGTGACACGTGGAAAATTGATCTACCCCAACGAGATTAATCAAGCTCTCGGGGTCAAGCCCTTTGTCACGAACCCGCCTAAGCTGCGCCGTTTGAATTAGCCCAACTGCAAAATGGACAGCCTCCCCGCCCTCGTCCTGACGGACGCTGCTGACGTGGGAAGAACGGAGATTTCTACGGCGTAAACCCCAGGATGAGGTCGATCGCTTAGGGGGATTGCTGTTGCCAACCCGCTACGCCACCAGCGTGGCGTATTCTGCATGGCGTTGGATGTACACGGCGGCATAACTGCAGCGTGGGATGACCTTCCAGTGCTGCGCGCGCGCATGCTCTAGCGCAAATTTAGTGAGTTGAGCGGCCAGACCACGGCCACCTAAGGCGTCGGGCACGCCAGTGTGCGTGATCGTCATGAAGTGATCCTGCAGGGTGTAATCAAGTACGCACCGCTGTCCATCCACAAATAAAAAAAAGCACTGTTTCGACAAATCGTGTTGGATGGCGGGAGTTATGTCGGTATTCATTTTGAGATCCCAATAATCAGCAAAGCCCAAAGGGTCAGCATTGCAATCATGCCGATCAAGCACCCACCCCAAAGCCCCACAATTGGCCACTTCACGTTGGTGGGGATATCTTGCGGGTCAACGTGCTTGAGCAACTGATTCGCATTGCCTGCAATCCATGTTTTGGACGTCGGAAACGCAATGCGCAAAAAGTAATCCAGCACGATCGTCATCTTGATCGAAAAAGAATATTGGTTGAACGTGCGCTGGGCTAAGTAAGGATGCTTAAATAATTCGTTGGCGTAACGAATCTTGAAGAGCAACAGATACGCGCCCGAAACAAAGAACACCATCGCGCAGGTGATAAACAGCGTGAAGGTAAAACTTAAGGCGACTGGCAAATACTCAGACATCAGAGCAACCCGCCGCCAGGAACGCGAACCCAGCCTTCCATCAAGACGCGAGCGCTGCGGCTCATAATGGCCTTTGTGACGGTCCATTCACCATTGACTTGTTTTGCTTGTGCGCCAACCCTTAGGGTGCCCGAAGGATGGCCAAAACGTACTGCTTCAAGATCGCCGCCCCCCGCTGCTAAATTAACCAACGTGCCTGGTATGGCCGCTGCAGTGCCAATCGCCACCGCAGCCGTACCCATCATGGCGTGGTGCAGCTTGCCCATCGACATTGCGCGCACCAGCACGTTGGTGTCTTTGGCTGAAATGGCTTTTCCACTTGATGCAACATAATCTGCAGGCTCGGCAACGAACGCGACTTTAGGTGTGTGTTGACGAGTGGCGGCCTCGTCGATATGTTGAATCAAACCCATACGTAAAGCACCGTAGGCGCGAATCGTTTCAAACATTGCCAGTGCTTTAGGATCGCTATTAATATCGTCTTGTAACTCGGTACCCTTGTAGCCAATGTCGGCAGCATTGACAAAAATTGTCGGGATGCCTGCGTTGATCATGGTGGCCTTGAAAGTTCCAACGCCTGGTACTTCTAGGTCATCAACCAGATTGCCAGTGGGAAACATCGCACCACCACCGTCGCCTTCATCGGCAGCTGGATCCATAAACTCAAGCTGAACTTCTGCAGCCGGAAACGTCACGCCGTCTAACTCAAAGTCGCCGGTTTCTTGTACGGCGCCATTGGTCATTGGTACATGAGCAATAATCGTTTTGCCGATATTGGCTTGCCAGATTCGAATGGTTGCGACGCCATTTTGTGGGATGCGCGCGGCATCCACCAAACCATTGCTAATGCCATAGGGCCCAACGGCTGAGGTCAGATTGCCGCAATTTCCGCTCCAGTCGACAAAGGGCTTGTCGATCGACACTTGACCAAAGAGATAGTCAATGTCGTGATCGGGACGCGTGCTTTTCGACAGAATCACAGTCTTGCTAGTGCTTGAGGTGGCCGCACCCATGCCATCTGTTTGCTTGCCGTAAGGGTCTGGGCTACCGATCACTCTGAGCAATAGGGCATCACGTGCAGCGCCGGGCACTTGAGCGGCCTTAGGCAGATCCAGAAGATGAAAAAAAACGCCTTTACTGGTGCCGCCGCGTATGTAAGTGGCGGGTACTTTAATTTGGGGGGCGTGGCTCATCGCGATATATCCTTCAACGTATGTCTGTGTCATTCAATGCTGTGCAAGGCTCAGCGACTTTAAGGTTCTTGAAGCTTGACCGACTTGCTTAAACTCTACCTTGGTTGAGCGGCAGCGCTGTCAGCCAGTTCGGAATGTTAAACGCTGTCTGTGAGTGTCGATAGGGCTTCTGGCAAGTTCGACCTGTTGTTAGGCAGGTCGAGTCCATTATAGTTTCCGGTATTAGGCTGCCGCATTCGACTCAAGAAAGTCTTGTGCAAAACGTTGCAGCACGCCACCGGCCTCGTAAATCGAGACTTCTTCAGCGGTGTCTAAGCGGCAGGTGACTGGGATCTTGACCAGTTCGCCATTTCTACGCTGAATCACCAGTGTCAGCGTGGCTAACGGGGTACGTGCGCCAAGCACGTCGTAGGTTTCAGTGCCATCCAAGCCAAGCGTCAAGCGATTCACACCTGCTTTGAACTCTAGTGGCAAGACACCCATACCGACCAAATTGGTGCGATGGATACGTTCGAAGCCTTCAGCAACAATTGCCTCAACGCCCGCCAGGCGAACACCCTTGGCTGCCCAGTCGCGCGAAGAGCCTTGCCCGTAGTCTGCGCCCGCCACAATAATGAGTGGTTGCTGACGATTCATGTAGGTTTCGATTGCCTCCCACATGCGAGTGACTTTGCCTTCGGGCTCAAGGCGTGCCAATGAACCCTGTTTCACTTTGCCGTTTTCAAGCACCATTTCATTGAGCAGTTTGGGGTTCGCAAAGGTTGCGCGCTGAGCGGTTAAGTGATCGCCACGATGTGTCGCGTACGAGTTGAAGTCTTCTTCGGGTACGCCCATTTTGGCCAGATATTCGCCTGAGGCGCTATCGAGCATGATGGCGTTTGAGGGTGATAAGTGATCGGTGGTGATGTTGTCACCGAGCACTGCCAACGGACGCATCCCTGTGAGTGTACGTTCGCCGGCCAGTGCACCTTCCCAGTACGGTGGGCGCCGAATATATGTGCTTTGTGGACGCCAGTCGTAGAGCGGGCTGAGCTTCTCTCCGGTCTCGACACTCGCGGCAAACATCGGCTCGTAGACTTTACGAAACTGCTCTGGCTTAACGCTAGAGGCAACGATGGCATCAATCTCTTCGTCTGTCGGCCACAGATCTTTGAGGGTGACAGGCTTGCCCTCTTGATCAAGACCCAACACATCTTTTTCGATATCAAACCGAATGGTACCGGCAATGGCGTAAGCAACGACCAGTGGCGGCGAGGCCAAGAAGGCCTGCTTAGCATAGGGGTGAATGCGACCATCGAAGTTTCTGTTGCCTGACAAGACTGCGGTAGCGTACAAGTCGCGGTCAATAATCTCTTGTTGAATCACCGGATCCAGCGCGCCACTCATGCCGTTACAGGTGGTGCACGCAAACGCCACAATACCAAAACCCAGAGTTTCGAGCTCGGTCAAAAGCTTGGCCTCTTGCAGATACAGTTCAACGGTTTTTGAGCCGGGTGCGAGCGAGGACTTGACCCAGGGCTTACGGGTGAGCCCTTTAGCGTTGGCATTGCGTGCCAACAAACCCGCTGCAATCACATTGCGTGGGTTGCTGGTGTTGGTACAACTTGTGATGGCGGCGATAATGACTGCGCCATCTGGCATCAGCCCGGGTTCGTTTTCAACCTTACCCGAGATCCCTTGAGCGGCGAGCTCTGAGGTTGAAACCCGGCGATGAGGGTTTGATGGGCCTGCGATATTACGCACCACACTTGATAAGTCAAAGCGCAAGACTCGTTCGTATTCGGCACCTTTCAGGCTGTCAGCCCACAAGCCAGTGTGCTTAGCATAGGTTTCAACAAGTTTGACCTGCTGGTCTTCGCGGCCAGTCAAGCGCAGATAGTCGATGGTTTGTTGATCGATGTAAAACATCGCGGCCGTGGCGCCGTACTCGGGTGTCATATTCGAGATGGTGGCGCGATCGCCCAGTGTCAGATGGGGCACACCCTCACCAAAAAATTCAAGGTATGACGACACGACTTTTTGGTTACGCAAAAACTCTGTCAGCGCCAGCACCATGTCGGTGGCTGTAATGCCAGGCTTGAGTTTGCCTGTCAGTTCAACGCCGATGATCTCAGGTAAGCGCATCCAAGAGGCACGCCCCAGCATCACGCTTTCTGCTTCTAAGCCACCCACACCAATCGCGATCACCCCTAAGGCATCCACGTGCGGGGTGTGGCTGTCGGTGCCAACCAGCGTATCCGGAAACGCCACGCCATTGAGTGCGTGAACAACCGGCGACATCCTTTCTAAATTGATCTGATGCATGATGCCGTTACCCGGGGGGATGACATCCACATTTTTAAACGTTTTTTTAGTCCAGTTAATAAAATGGAAACGATCTTCGTTGCGTCGATCTTCGATCGCACGATTTTTGGCGAACGCATCGGGATCGAACCCGCCGCATTCAACTGCAAGAGAGTGATCCACGATCAACTGAGTGGGTACGACCGGATTGACCAGCGCAGGATCGCCGCCTTGCGCCGCGATGGCGTCGCGCAGGCCAGCCAAGTCGACCAAGGCGGTTTGCCCAAGAATATCGTGGCACACCACACGTGCTGGAAACCACGGAAAATCCATGTCGCTTTTACGTTCAATCAATTGCTTGAGCGCCGCGGTCAGTAACTCAGGCTCACAACGACGCACCAGATTCTCGGCCAGCACACGCGAGGTATACGGCAGCTTGTGGTAGGCGCCGGGCTGAATGTCGTCGACAGCCGCTTGAGCGTCGAAGTAATCGAGTTTGGTTCCAGGCAGTGGCTTGCGATGTGCGCTATTCATGTGAACTCAGTCGGGTGGTGGGCTAAAGGTGAGCCTAGTGGCTCACCTGGCACTGTGTACTACTAATTACTTACGACGTGCGAGTGGTACAAATTTTTGATCATCGGGCCCGGTGTAGTTAGCAGCAGGACGAATGATTTTGTTGTCGATACGTTGTTCGATAATGTGCGCAGCCCAGCCGGCAGTACGTGCGATCACAAACAGCGGTGTAAACATCGCAGTCGGTACGCCCATCATGTGGTACGACACCGCTGAAAACCAGTCAAGATTTGCAAACATTTTTTTCGAATCCCACATCACAGCTTCGATGCGGTCAGCGATATCAAACATTTTGGTGGTGCCAGCTTTCTTTGACAGGCGCAGCGCCACGTCTTTGATGACCTTGTTGCGTGGGTCAGCAATCGTGTACACAGGGTGTCCAAAACCAATCACCACTTGTTTGGCCTCAACACGTGCGCGAATGTCGGCTTCGGCTTCGTTCGGTGTTTCGTAGCGCTTTTGCACTTCAAAGGCCACTTCGTTTGCACCACCGTGCTTGGGGCCGCGCAGAGCGCCAATGCCGCCAGCGATGGCTGAGTACATGTCTGACCCTGTGCCGGCAATCACGCGGCAAGTAAAGGTCGAGGCGTTGAACTCGTGTTCGGCATACAAATTCAACGAGGTGTGCATCGCACGCACCCAGTCAGCGTTTGGTTTTTTACCGTGCAACAGGTGCAAAAAGTGTGCGCCGATTGAATCATCGTCGGTTTGCACATCAATGATGCGGCCGTTGTGGCTAAAGTGATACCAGTACAGCAGTGCCGAGCCCAGGTTTGCCATTAAACGATCAGCGATATCGCGTGCGTCTGGCATATTGTGATCTTCTTTCTCGGGCAACATGCAGCCAAGTGCCGAGGCAGCGGTGCGCATCACGTCCATCGGATGGCTAGCGGGCGGAAGCGATTCGAGCACAGTCTGTAGTTGTGCCGGTAAGCCGCGCAGGTTGCGCAGTTTGTCTTTGTAGGCTGACAGTTCAGCCTTATTGGGCAATTTGCCATGAATCAACAAGTGAGCAATCTCTTCGAACTCGCTGCTGTCAGCAAAATCGAGAACGTCGTAGCCACGGTAGTGCAGGTCGTTGCCGCTGCGTCCGACTGTGCATAAGGCTGTGTTGCCTGCGGTCACGCCAGAGAGTGCGACTGATTTTTTAGGCTTAAAGGTGGGCGTCGCTTCTGCAGGCGCGGCAGCGACCGGTGTTGCTGTTGTTGCAGCGCTTTTCTTTACAGCGGATTTTTTAGCATTTGCCATGGTAGTGATCCTTGATCAGATTATTTCGATTTGCCTTGGGCGAACAACACGTCGAGTTTGCCTTCAAACTCGTGGTAGTTGATGCGGTCATAGAGTTCATCACGAGTTTGCATCATGTCGATGACATTTCGCTGATGTCCGTCGCGGCGAACTGCCTCATAGACAGCCTCTGCTGCTTTGTTTGCGGCACGAAAGGCTGACAACGGATACAGCACCATGCCAACACCTGCTGACTTGAGCTCGTCGACACTGAACAGCGGCGTTTTACCGAATTCAGTGATGTTTGCCAGCAGAGGAACGCCGGCTGCTTTGCCAAATTTTTCAAAGGTGGCAAGATCGTAAGCGGCTTCGGCGAAGATCGCATCAGCGCCAGCCTCGATACAGGCGAGGGCGCGTTCAATCGCGGCGTCTACGCCGTGCGAGGCGATCGCATCGGTGCGCGCAATGATGTAAAAACTGTCGTCGGTACGTGCATCGACAGCAGCTTTGACGCGATCACGCATCTCTTCGGTTGAGACGATTTCTTTGCCAGGACGATGGCCGCAACGTTTAGCGCCAACCTGATCTTCGATGTGGCAACCCGCTGCGCCAAATTTAGTCAGACTTTGAATGGTGCGAGCGATGTTAAAAGCCGAAGGGCCAAAGCCGGTATCAATGTCAACGATCAAAGGGGTGTCGCACACGTCTGTGATGCGACGCACGTCGGTTAGCACATCGTCAAGCGTGTTGATGCCGAGGTCAGGTAAACCGAGCGAGCCTGCGGCGACTCCGCCACCCGAAAGATAAATGGCTTTAAAGCCGGCGCGCTTGGCCAGCAAGGCGTGGTGTGCGTTGATCGCACCAATAATTTGTAATGGCTGCTCAGACGCGAGGGCTGCGCGAAAGCGCTCGCCGGCGGTTGCTTGTTTAGACATTTTTTTCTCCGGAATCAGATAAAAAAAATGAACCCGACAGACAGAGCCTGAGAGGGTTCATTTTTATACGTACATAAAAATTACTTCAGCAGATGCGCAACAGCGTCGCGTTCTTCAAGCAGTTCTTTCAAAGTCAAATCCATCCGCTCGCGCGAGAAGGCGTCGATTTCGAGGCCGGTGACGCGTTGATACTCGCCACCTTGGCAGGTGACCGGTACGCCGTACATCGTACCTTCAGGAATACCGTAGCTGCCATCCGAAGCAATACCCATGGTGACCCATTTGCCGTTTGTGCCAAGTATCCAGTCGTGAATGTGATCGATCGCAGCGTTGGCGGCTGAGGCAGCAGAAGATAAGCCACGTGCTTCAATGATGGCGGCACCGCGCTTGCCAACCGTAGGCAAGAAGACGTCGCGATTCCAGACAGAATCATTAATCAGCTTTTCGACGCTTTGGCCGCCAATTGTTGCAAACCGGTAGTCAGCGTACATGGTGGGCGAGTGGTTGCCCCACACTGCTAATTTTTGAATATCGGCAACGGGTTTGCCCATTTTTGTTGCTAGTTGTGACAAGGCGCGATTATGGTCAAGACGCAGCATGGCCGTAAAGTTTTTGGCCGGCAGATCAGGGGCCGATTTCATGGCGATGTACGCATTGGTGTTGGCTGGATTGCCCACTACCAACACCTTGACATTGCGGTGTGCGACTTCATTCAAGGCCTTGCCTTGCGCCGTAAAAATTGCGGCGTTCACTGCCAACAAGTCAGCGCGTTCCATGCCAGGGCCGCGTGGGCGTGAACCGACAAGCAACGCCACTTCGACATCTTTAAACGCTTCACGTGGGTCACCATGTGCCGTCATTGACTGCAGCAAAGGAAATGCGCAATCGTCGAGCTCCATCATGACGCCCTTCAGTGCTTTTTGTGCCTTTTCGTCAGGAATCTCGAGCAGCTGCAGGATGACGGGTTGATCCTTGCCAAGCATCTCGCCTGAAGCGATACGAAACAAGAGTGCATAGCCGATTTGACCGGCAGCACCGGTGACCGCAACGCGAACGGCGGGTTTAGACATAGTTTTCTCCGAGAAGGCTGAGTAGATTGCAGGGATATGAAACGAGAAAGGTCTGAAATGCTTTGGTTAACTCGCAGTTTAGCTTTTTTGCCTCGACCCGCTCTTGTGGGCTGGGGAGGCTGAATTTCAGTGCGCGATGCTAGAACAAATCGTATGCGTAGTCAACCAATCATATATCTTATATAAGACACAAGAGTCGTAGACTTACGTGCCGGCTTGTGACACAATGGCATGATGTATTTGAATAGCTCTAGCGATGTCTGAGGCCTTAGCCCGTAAACCCTTGCCTGCAGCAAGGGCGACAGGCTCGGCGGCCTTCAGCCCCCTCTACCGACAGATTAAAGATTTGTTGGTGCAGGCGCTTGACCGCGGCGACTGGAAGCCCGGCGAAGCCATCCCTAGCGAAACTGAACTAGCGGTGCGCTTTCAGGTCAGTCAAGGGACGGTGCGCAAAGCGGTTGACGAACTGGCTGCTGAAAATCTTTTAATCCGGCGCCAGGGCAAAGGGACGTTTGTCTCTACCCACCACGAGGCACGCGTGCGGTTTCGGTTTTTGCGCCTCGCGCCTAATCAGGGCGAACCCCAGCCTGCTGAAAGCCAGATTCTGGATTGCAAGCGAGTGCGAGCGAGTATTGAGATCGCACGCGCGCTTGAGCTCAAGCCCGGCGATGCCGTGGTAGCGATTCGACGTTTGTTATCTTTTGCTTCAGTCCCAACGGTCGTTGACGACATCTACTTGCCGGGCGTTTTGTTTAAAGGGTTAACAGCAGATCTGCTAAACGGCTATGTTGGTCCGCTGTATGGATTTTTAGAAACCGAATTTGGCATCAGCATGGTTCGTGCCGAAGAGAAACTTCGCGCGGTGAGTGCCGACCAAGATATGAGTGCTCTTTTAGGGATTCCAACAGATACCCCTATGCTTAAAGTGGATCGTATCTCGTATACGTACGCCGACCGTCCGGTAGAATTACGCATGGGTCATTATGTGACTGACCGGTATCATTATCGTAATAGCTTGAATTAATTGAACTAAATAGTTGATTTGAACCGATGGCCCACATCGGCGAGAATAGAGTGTTTATCCTAATTGAATGTTTTTAAATCGAGGTCGTTATGTCTGACACAGCCCCAAAGCCGCGTCCTCAGTTTCGCAATATTAATGTGACTGATTTGATGCACTATCGCCTGCCTATGGCGGGCAAAGTTTCGATCTTGCATCGAATCAGTGGCGCCGCATTATTTTTGTGCTTACCCCTGTTGATCGCTTTGTTTGCGATGAGTTTTGTCTCTGAGGCGGGTTTCGCATCGATGTCCAAGGTGATCGGGCATCCACTGATGAAGCTGATTCTGCTTGGTTTAATCTGGGGCTATCTGCATCACTTCTGCGCTGGTATCCGCTACCTCTTGCTTGATTTGCATATTGGTGTCGATAAAGAGTCTGCAGCGAAAAGTGCGAGTGTCGTGATGGGCGTCAGCCTGGCGCTGACTGTTGTGTTCGGTCTTAAATTGTTCGGAGTCTGGTAATGGTCCCTATTGAAAAAATTGGCCCCAAACGTGTGGTGGTCGGTGCGCATTACGGCACTGGTGAGTTCATCATCCAACGCGTGACCGCCATCATTCTGGCGATTTATACCTTGGTTCTGCTGGTCGGCATTCTGACAATGCCAGGATTCACTTACGCTGGCTGGAAAAACCTTTTCACCTTTACCTGTTTTGGTATCCCCGCGGGCCAAGTGCTCGCTTCGCTGGCCATGTTTTCGCTTGCCTGGCATGCATGGATTGGCGTGCGTGACATCTGGATGGATTATGTCAAGCCCGTAGGTATTCGTTTGTTTTTGCTGGTCCTCACTATCCTGTGGTTGGCTGGATCAGTCGTGTACTTTGTACACACCCTCTGGAGAAACTAAGCCGTGGTCGCCGTCAAATCATCTTTACCGCGCCGTCAATTCGATGTAGTCGTCGTGGGAGCCGGCGGGGCCGGCATGCGTTGTTCGTTACAGCTCGCAAACGCAGGGCTTTCCGTTGCCGTGTTGTCCAAGGTGTTTCCAACGCGCTCGCACACTGTTGCAGCGCAGGGTGGTATTGGCGCCTCATTAGGCAACATGAGCGAAGACAACTGGTACTGGCACATGTATGACACCGTGAAGGGATCAGACTGGCTTGGTGACCAAGACGCCATCGAGTTTATGTGCCGCGAAGCACCCAATGCCGTGTACGAACTCGAGCATATGGGTATGCCGTTCGATCGAAACGCAGATGGCACGATTTATCAGCGTCCGTTCGGTGGTCACACTGCGAATTTTGGTGAAAAGCCGGTTCAGCGCGCCTGCGCAGCAGCCGACCGCACTGGCCACGCCTTGCTTCACACGCTTTACCAGCGCAACGTGGCTTCACGCACACAGTTTTTTGTTGAGTGGATGGCGCTTGATCTGATTCGCAATCAGGCCGGTGACGTGCTGGGCGTGACAGCGCTCGAGATGGAAACCGGTGAGATCTATATCTTTGAAGCCAAGACAACCGTGATTGCCACTGGCGGTGCAGGTCGTATTTGGGCCGCCTCAACTAACGCCTTTATCAATACTGGCGACGGT
This sequence comes from Alcaligenaceae bacterium, assembly GCA_947378965.1. Lineage (GTDB taxonomy): Bacteria > Pseudomonadota > Gammaproteobacteria > Burkholderiales > Burkholderiaceae_B > Zwartia. Next base: position 21,341 of record CANCMG010000071.1, read on the forward strand.
ATGGGTATGGCTGCACGCGCTGGCATCCCCATGATGGATATGGAGTTCTGGCAGTTTCACCCAACGGGTGTCGCCGGTGCTGGCGTATTGATCACCGAAGGCGTGCGCGGTGAGGGCGGCATTTTGCTCAATAAAGACGGCGAGCGCTTCATGGAGCGTTATGCTCCAACCTTAAAAGACTTGGCCCCGCGTGATTTTATTTCGCGCTGTATGGATCAAGAAATTAAAGAAGGTCGCGGTTGTGGTCCCGAGGGCGCCTATGTGCATCTGAAGCTTGATCATCTTGGGGCCGATGTCATCAGCAAGCGCTTGCCTTCGATTCTTGAAATCGGTCATAAGTTTGCCAACGTGGATGCGACCAAAGAGCCAATCCCAGTCGTGCCAACGATCCATTACCAGATGGGTGGTATCCCTTGTAACTACAATGGACAGGTCACCACATGGGATGGTAAGCAAACGCATATCGTGAATGGTTTATATGCCATTGGCGAATGTTCAGCCACTTCAGTGCACGGCGCCAACCGCTTAGGTACCAACTCGTTGCTAGATTTGATCGTGTTTGGTCGCGCTGCGGGCAACCATATCGTTGCCGCGCACCCTGAACGCCAACATGCGCACCAGCCTTTGGCGCAAGAGTCTGTTGATTTTTCGCTTGACCGTGTCAACAAACTCGAAACCCGTACCAAGGGCGAAAAAACCCAAGTGGTGGGCAACGAAATTCGTAACGCCATGCAGCAGCATTGCGGTGTGTTTCGCACACTCGCTTCGCTCAACGAAGGTGTGCAAAAGATCGATGCGCTGGCTGAAAAAGTCGACAATATCGCGTTCACTGACAAGTCAAAAGTGTTCAATACCGCGCGTATTGAGGCCCTCGAGCTAAGCAACATGATTGAAGTTGCGCGTTCAACGATTCATTCTGCAGCAGCGCGTACCGAAAGTCGTGGCGCCCACGCGCTTGACGATCACCCTACGCGCGATGATGACAACTGGATCAAGCACACCTTGTGGTATTCAGAAGGCAACCGCCTCGATTACAAACCCGTGCAAATGCAGCCACTCACCGTCGAAAGCTTCCCGCCTAAGTCGCGCACCTTCTAAGACAAGTTACCTGGACACCTATCATGAGCACAAAACGCATCGTGAAGTTTGAAATTTATCGCTACGATCCTGATAAGGACGAGCGCCCCTACATGCA
>CANCMG010000072.1 GCA_947378965.1 Alcaligenaceae bacterium
CTTGAATCTGATCAGCTTAGCCGATTCTCCCAAGCTTGCGACCCTCACCTCACCAATCACTGTTGCAGAGCTACCTGAATTTTCAAGACGCTCAGCCAAACTACTAAGTGAAGCCGAACGCCAAGACATCATTTGCTTTCTAGCTCACGCACCTAAGAGCGGCGTACTGATTGAAGGATGCGGTGGCATTCGCAAGCTGCGTTGGCGCAGAGGCAACAAAGGTAAAAGCGGTGGGGTTCGCATTGTGTATTACTTTTACAACGACCGTATCCCACTCTATCTCATCACACTTTTCGCGAAAGGCGATCGCGCCAATCTTACGCAGGCAGAGCGTAATGACTTACGCGACTTGGTAGGTGAACTTATCACGAGCTCATTAAGGAAACTCAATTGACAGCAGCATTTAAGAGCATCAAACGCGGCCTCAAACAAGCAATCAAGCACGCAAGCGGACATCCTCAAGCGGTTGTGATTCATCGCCCACGCATCATTGACCTTAAAGCCCTGAGACAAAAGTGTGGCATGACGCAAGAACAGTTCGCTGCCCAGTTTGGCTTTTCAACCGCAACACTCAGGCACTGGGAGCGTGGCGACCGAAGCCCGCGCGGCGCTTCGTTGGTGCTGTTGAATGTGATTGATCACAATCCAGGGGCGGTGATTGCCGCGTTAACAGCGAAGCGCTAAGCATACACAAACAGTGCTCGAGCACAGCAGCAGCGTAGTCCGCACAGTACGTCTGCTTCGAGCGCCAGATCCATGGCTTCATCACCATGGGGCGCATTATCGACGAAGCCAACACCGCCGCCGAACTTTGCGCGGCGGCGCTACGCGCTAAGTTTAAATAGTCGTCACGCGACGGCACTGCAGGCTAAGTTTTAGTGGTTGTCGCGCGGCACGGCGCTGCCGCTGTTGCCGACCAAGAAATCCAAGTCAACGCCGTCGTTGGCTTGGTTCACGTGATCCACATACAACTTGTAGTAGCCACGATTCATCGGCGGCTCGGGGGCTTTCCATTTTTCTTTGCGTGCCGCCAAAATCTCGTCGCTGACATCTAAATGCAAGCGACGTTTGGCCACATCCAGCTCAATCATGTCGCCGTTTTCAACGAGAGCTAAAGGCCCACCCGCCGCCGCCTCAGGGGCAACGTGCAAAACCACCGTGCCATAGGCTGTACCACTCATGCGCGCATCAGAGATGCGAATCATGTCGGTGATACCCTTTTTAAGAATCTTAGGTGGCAAGGGCATATTGCCAACTTCTGCCATGCCCGGATAGCCTTTCGGGCCGCAATTTTTTAGCACCATGATGCAGGTTTCATCGATATCCAATTTAGGGCTATCGATGCGCTTGTGAAAATCTTCGATATTTTCAAACACCACCGCACGACCGCGATGCTTAAGTAATTTTTTAGTCGCAGCAGAGGGCTTAATAATGGCGCCATCTGGACATAAATTGCCGCGCAACACTGCAATACCAGTATTCTTTTTGAAGGGTTTTTCAAACGTCGTGATGACGTCGCGGTTGTAGCATTCGGCTTTCTTGACGTTATCCCAAAGCGAATTGCCATTCACCGTCAGGGCCTTTTTGTTCAATAGACCCTGCTCGCCCAAGGTACGCAACACCACAGGCAAACCACCGGCATAGCAGAAGTCTTCCATGAGGTATTTACCGCTAGGCATCAAGTTCAAGAGCGTGTGCACATCACGACCAAACTTATCCCAATCATCGATATCAAGCTTGACACCAATACGTCGAGCGATTGCGATCAGGTGAATCACGGCATTGGTTGAACCACCAATCGCAGCGTTGGTACGAATTGCATTTTCAAACGCTTGACGCGTCAAAATTTTATCAAGTGTCAGATTGTCTTTGACCATCTGCACAATACGGCGACCCGACTCACGCGCCAGTACATTGCGGCGCGCATCCACGGCGGGATAAGCAGCATTGCCCGGCAAGGCCACGCCTAACGCCTCAACCATGCTGGCCATCGTCGACGCAGTACCCATCACCATGCAATGGCCATGCGAGCGATGCATGCAGGATTCGGCCTCATGAAACTCGTCGAGCGTCATCTTGCCAGCTCGCACGTCTTCAGACATTGACCACGTATTGGTACCAGACCCGATATCTTTACCCCGATACTTACCGGTGAGCATCGGCCCACCCGAAACACCAATCGTCGGGATATTGACACTCGCAGCACCCATCAACAGCGAAGGCGTCGTTTTGTCGCAGCCAAACAGCAACACCACACCATCAAGTGGATTAGCCCGAATGGTTTCTTCAACATCCATACTGGCAAGGTTGCGCAACAACATTGCCGTGGGGCGCACCAACGTTTCACCAATCGAAGTGACTGGAAACTCTAGCGGAAACCCACCGGCCTCGAGCACGCCTTGGCGCACCTGATCGGCTAACAATCTGAAATGCGAATTACAAGGTGTGAGTTCAGACCAGGTATTGCAAATACCAATGACGGGTCGCCCATCAAACTGATCGTGCGGAATTCCACGATTTTTTGTCCAGCTGCGATAGATAAACCCGTAAATATCATTACGCGAAAACCACTGACTTGAACGGCTAGGTACTGCCGGCTTTTTGCTTTTATCTGACTTCGCCATTCAAGACTCCTGAGTAATCATGTGTTTGCCGTCCGTCACCACACAGACCATCAAGTCTGAGTTTGTGCGGTGACGGAGGTTGACAACAACGAAAGATATTGACTACAAGTCGTGATTTACTTTTTAAACGCCACAACTTTTTGCGTTTGCTGGCCAAGGCCCTCAATACCCAAGGTCATCACATCACCAGCCTTCAGGTAACGTGGCTTAGGCTTGACGCCCATTCCTACACCTGGAGGCGTACCGGTTGTGATGATGTCGCCTGGCATCAACGTCGTAAATTCACTGACGTAGCTGATAATGGTGGCCGCATCAAAAATCATGGTCTTGGTGTTGCCGGTTTGAAAACGCTTGCCGTTCAAATCAAGCCACATATCTAGCTTTTGTGGATCTTTGATTTCGTCGGTCGTGACCAACCAGGGGCCAACTGGGCCGAAAGTATCGCAACCTTTGCCCTTGTCCCACGTACCGCCACGTTCGATCTGGTATTCACGCTCGGACACGTCATTGATCACGCAATAGCCGGCGACGTGCTTGAGTGCCTCTTTTTTGGTGACATAACGGGCTTTTTTGCCGATCACGATACCGAGTTCAACTTCCCAGTCGGATTTTTTTGAACCCTTAGGTAACATGACGTTGTCATTAGGCCCTGTCAGGCTGGTATCCGCCTTGTAAAACATAATGGGCTCTTTGGGGATTGGCATGCCGGCTTCGGCGGCGTGATCTGAGTAGTTCAAACCAATCGCTAAAAATTTACCCATTTTGGCAATCGGCACGCCGAAACGTGGCTTGCCTTTCACTAAGGGCAAGGTATCAGTCTTAATCTTCGCGAGTTTTTTTAACGCTGCAGACGATAACTGATCATTGGTGATGTCGGCAATCACGCCCGACAAGTCACGTAGTTTGCCCGCTTTATCAATCAAGCCTGGTTTTTCTTTACCCTTGGCACCGTAGCGTACGAGTTTCATGCAGTTTCCTTCGTGTTGAAAAAATGAAAAATTAAGGTCAAACGATCAAATCGATCAAAATACAAAACAGACAAAATTCTTGTTGCAAGCAAGCGGACTCACGCAGCTTTCATGCATGCGTTACAACGACCAGCCGCCATCAATAATCTGCGAGGTGCCCGTCGTAAATGACGATTCGTCTGAAGCCAAATAAACCGCCAGATGAGCGATTTCTTCGGGTTTGCCGATACGACCAATCGGTTGACGCGCCACGAACATGTCACGCGCCTCTGCCACCGTCTTGCCGGTTTGAGCAGAAACGGCTTGGATACGATCCCCTAATGAAGGAGATTCGACCGTGCCTGGACAAATCGCATTAAACCGTACACCACGCGCAACGTAGTCAGCAGCCAGGGCGCGCGTCAAACCAATGACTGCCGCCTTCGAGGCGCCGTAAATCACGCGATTTGGGGCGCCTTTAATATTCGAGGCCGCCGAGGCCATGTTGATCACACTGCCCTTGCCTTGCTCAAGCATGCCAGGCAAAAACGCACGAATGGTGCGATACATGGATTTGACGTTCAAATCCATACTGAAATCCCAGTCGGCATCACTGACTTGCATGATGTCGCCTTGATGCACAAAGCCGGCGCAATTGAATAAGACATCGATCTTGCCGATTTTTTTGGCAAAGGCATCGACCTCAGCAGTTTTTAAAACATCAAGGAGATGGGTCTTGATGTTAGGTACGCCCGCGTAAGCATTGAGTAGGTCTTGTTTAAGGTCAGTTGCCCATACGCTAGCGCCTTCGCGCGCCATGGCAAGTGCACAAGCACGGCCAATCCCTTGTCCGGCGGCCGTGACCAGAATTGTTTTTCCTTGCAGACGCATGCTCACTATCCCTAATGATCTTGCCAAATTGGCTTGACCAATTTACCAGTTTTCGTGCAAAAATGAAATCATGATTACCCATGCCTCTGACTCGCGTCGTGTCTATCAGCAAATTGCCGATCAAGTTTTACAACTGATCCGGGCAGGCGAGTTTGCCGTCAATAGTCGTTTGCCCTCAGAGCGAGACTTGGCCGAACAATTCAAGGTATCGCGCCCCTCGGTACGCGAGGCCTTAATCGCGCTTGAGGTGATGGGATTCGTACAAATCAAGATGGGTTCTGGGGTGTATGTTTGCAAACCCAATGCGCGTAAGCAACCAGCCCCCGTCAAAGAATTCGCGCCCTTCGAACTCATTCAAGCGCGCGCGTTAATTGAGGCCGAAATCGCCGCACAGGCCGCAATGAACCGTACTGACGCGCACCTGCAAGAACTCGAGCAGCGGTTGCAAGACATGAGCACGCGGTCAGCGCAACAGAAAAATCCATTGGCTGCAGATCGCGAATTTCATGCTGTATTGGCACGCGCCACCGGCAATCAGGTACTCGCAAGCCTAGTCGAGCAACTGTTTGATGCACGTATGGGCGTCTTATTTTCAAGGCTGGCAAATTACTTTGACACCCAAGCGACTTGGGAGCAAGCCATCAAAGAACACCGCGCCGTGCTGCGCGCGGTCAAAGCACAAGACCCCGAGCGTGCCCGCGCCGCCATGCGCCACCATATGGAGCGCGCCTACAAACGGTTTTCAGTGAGCTGGCTGAAACAGACCGAGCCTCAGCAAGCTAGCACAGGACATGCCTCAACGCGCTTAGCAGCAACGCCTGGTCGGGCCACAGGCTCACGCGCAGAAACGAGTCAAGCCGCCTCGCAAACCACCAAGGCTGGCCGTAGCACGCCCCTTAGCACGCCCCTTAGCACGCCCGCAAACCGCAAAGCGGGTGGCGTGGTTAAACGTTAAGCGGCGCTGGTGCAGCGATTCCAAATCGCTCGGCAAACGGCGCCAAGCCGGGTAAAAGTGTTGGATGAAGCCGCACGCCAGATTTCAGTTGCTCGGTGCGCGCGGCTAAGCCCGCGTGACCAGGTAAACGTACTTTCGAAACTCCGGGACGCGGTGGGTTCTCTAAGCACGAGTCGGCTAGCTGATCCATTTGCCTTAAAAAGTCTGTTTTGCCACCGAAGGCGTCGGGATCGTATAAGGTGATGTTGATCGTCGCCCCCCAACCCTCTTTCGGGTCAGCGCGGCCGAAGCCAGACAAGCCGCCCGTCAACGCCTCGACCATCAAGCCCAGGCCAAAGCCCTTGTGGCCGTAAGACAGACCACCAAGCGGCAAAATAGTGCCAGGTGGCTTTTGGTTGAACACACCCGGGTCGTTAGTGGGCAAGCCTTGCGCATCGAGCAACCACTCTTCGGCAAATTTTTCGCCAGCAGCCGCTTTACGATTGCTCATCCCATTGGTCGTGATCGACGCTGAGATATCAATCAACACGTCGCCACGCGAACACGGAAATCCCATTGCAATCGGATTAGGCGTGAACACAGCGCGCGTGCCGCCGTAGGGCGCCACACTCGCCACGTTGGGGTCTGAACTGGCCAGCACCATCAACAATCCCTCGCGCGCCGCACGCATCAAGTACACGGCCAAGCAGGCAATGTGATGACTGCGCTTGATCGTCAGGGAGGCCACACCCATCTCACGAGCAGCCGGAATCAACACATCGAGCCCGCGTTCGATCAACCACGGCCCAGGTAAGCGCATGCCATCCCAGAGTTGCGCAGCAGGCTTGGCGCTCACCACACGATAACCCCCTTCGCGCGTCATACCCCCGGCCTCAACGTCTTTGAGATAACCAGGCAAAAGCGCTAAGCCATGCGTGTCGTGCCCAAGCAGATCACCCTCAACAAGCGTTTGCGCAACCACCAGCGACATTTGGGGATCAAGCCCCGCTGCCACGAGCAGGTGCTTAGCCCATTGCACGAGTTCTACACTTGAGTAGGCGGCACGTGCGGAAATAACTTGGGTCATCAAACGTCTCTTTCTAAAAAGCGATACAAACGCACCAAATGGCCTGTCTGCGGATTCATACTTGACACGCATGCATCAAAAGCACGCACATTGACTCTAAACACCGTCACGCAGATGTTTGACGATTGTCTTGCATCGATTAGTACGTTGCACGGCCACCCGAAATATCAAACACGGCGCCCGTTGAAAAACTAACTTCGTCAGACGACAACCACGCCACTAGGTTGGCAATTTCTTGCACTTCACCAAAACGGTTCATCGGGATCTTCGACAACATAAAGTCAATATGCTGCTGAGTCATCTGCGCGAACATGCCGGTTTTAACCGCCGCGGGCGTGATGCAGTTCACTTTAATCTCGGTGTGAGCAAGCTCTTTACCTAAAGATTTAGTCAAGCCCATGACGGCGGCCTTTGACGCGCTATAGGCCGAAGCGTTGGGATTACCCTCTTTGCCCGCCACTGAGGCGATATTCACAATGCGACCATAGCCCTTGCCACCATTGGCTAGCTTCATGAGTGGAGCAATCGCCCGACAGGTTAAAAACGTGCCTCGTACATTGATGTCAAACACACGGTTCCACTCGTCAACGGGGTAGTCAATCACCGTGACGTTGGGGCCTGTGATGCCAGCGCTATTGATCAGGATATCGATCGACGCCCCAAACGCCAAGCTTGCTTTGACAGCTTGCGCTACCGAGTGCTCGTCAGATACATCCACTTGCACTCCGTGTGCTGAAGCGCCTAAGCGTGCCTGGGCATCAGCTAATCCTTTAGCGTCGCGATCCCAAATCGTCACGGTTGCGCCGCCTCCGATGAGCCGCGCCGCGCAAGCCTCGCCTATGCCAGCGGCCCCGCCCGTAATGATTGCGTGCTTACCAGAAAAATCGTATTGGGCCGGTTTAGACATCGTATTCGCCTCGAATAGGTTAAGGGTTTTCCCGTTTTTCACAAAAAAATTGGTCAGACCAATTGCTCTGTAGGTTCAACCATAATATCCTTTGCCCTCTCAAGTCAAACAAACCGTCGCCGTGCGTACCTGATTAGCGCGGTTCGCTTTCAGTCAAAGGCAGCCCGCATCATGAAAGTATTGATCACCGATTTCGACTTTCCAAACGTAGAACTTGAACTGGGGCTGTTTCGGCAAGCGGGCTTAACAGTCACCACAGCACAATGCAAAACAGAAGACGAAGTGATTGCAGCAGGCAAAGATGTCGACGCGTTTTTGCTTCAATACGCCCCGGCAAACCGCAAGGTCTTTGAAGCCCTGCCCGGCTTAAAAATCGTCAGTCGCTATGGCGCAGGCTTTGACACCATCAATACCGATGACGCCCAAGCCTGTGGCGTTTGGGTGGGCAATTCGCCCGACTACGGCGTGCATGAGGTGGCCAGCCACGCCTTTGCGATGGCCTTGAACCTGACCCGACATCTGTCTTTTTATGACCGCGATGTTCGTGCGGGCAAATGGCATTACCTGACACCTGGCGTGCTCAAGCGCCCTTCAAACATGACGGTGGGCGTACTGGGGATGGGACGCATCGGACGTCGCTTCGCCCATCTTGCGCGCGAGACTTACGGCAAAGTGATTGCCTGTGACCCGCACATCATGGCGTATGACTTTCCGCCCTATGTCGAGCGAGTCGACATGACTGAGCTTTTTGCCACGGCTGACATCATTTCATTGCACACGCCCCTCAACGATGAAACACGCAACATCGTCAACAGCAAGGTGTTGAATCTGATGAAACCAGGCAGCTACGTGGTGAACACGGCGCGCGGTGGCTTAGTCAATGTCGACGATGCGTTGGCCGCGCTCAACTCGGGTCAGCTTGGTGGGTTGGCGCTAGATGTTTTACCGCAAGAGCCACCGGGTGATCATCCGCTGATTAAACATCCCCGCACGATTTTGACACCGCACGCAGCCTTTTATTCACAAGAAGCCGAAATCGAATTACGCAGCAAAGCCGCGCAAAACATCATCACCTTTGCCCGCACGGGCAAGCCTGACTATATCGTGACACATGGCACGCGGTGACGGCCGACACCGAGCGGCCAATCTTTGCGCTTAAGCCGCTATCGCTGAGCACAACGGCAGGGATGTGTATGATAGCTACGTGCTGAAGATAGCTGCGCTCTCGGGAGTCGGCCGACGAGCCTGAAGGCACGTATTTTTCGTCAAATACTACGTATCTGGGATGACTGGATCCGTCAAAGAATAGGAAAACTCATGGAACCAGTGATTCGCCTTCATCCTCAAGATGATGTGGTTATTGCACGTCACCAATTGATTTCAGGTACTAAGCTTGCCTCTGAAAATGTCACGATTCGTGGCCTGGTGCCGCCTGGGCACAAAGTTGCGACAAAAACCATTAAACAGGGCGAACCGGTTCGTCGCTATAACCAAATTATTGGTTTTGCGAGTGCAGACATTGAACCGGGCTCGCATGTTCACGTACACAACCTCAGCATCGGAGCTGAGGGGGGTGCCTTTAGCCGTAACTACGCAATTGGAGTCGACGCTAAGCCCACCCAATATGTCGCAACGCCACGTACGTTTAAAGGCATCGTGCGCGCAGATGGCCGTGTCGCCACCCGAAACTATCTAGGTATTTTGACCAGTGTCAATTGCTCAGCCACCGCAGCGCGCGCGATTGCCAGCCACTTTGATCGTGACACACATCCTGAAGCCTTAGCGGCGTTTCCAAATGTCGATGGGGTGGTTGCGCTGACGATTAGTAGCGGCTGTGGAATGGGCAGCACCGGCGAGGGTATCGACGTCTTACGCCGTACCTTGTCAGGCTACACGCGCCATGCAAATTTTTGTGGTGTGCTCATGGTTGGTCTAGGCTGTGAGTCCAATCAAATCACCGATTTATTAGCAGCCGAAAAACTCTCTGAAAATCCGTTGTTTCAAACTTTCAATATTCAAGATACTGGGGGCACACAAAAGACCGTACGTAAAGGCGTTGAACTGATTCAACAAATGTTGCCACACGCCAACAAAGTCGTGCGCGTTGACGTACCAGTCAGTCACTTAACGCTTGGCCTGCAATGTGGCGGCTCGGATGGCTACTCTGGTATCTCGGCCAACCCTGCGCTTGGTGTCGCGGTTGACCTGTTGGTGCAAAACGGCGGCACGGCAATTTTGTCAGAAACCCCAGAGATCTATGGCGCCGAGCACTTGCTGACGCGTCGAGCCGCAAGCCCGGCCGTTGCCGAAAAACTCATCGAACGCATCCATTGGTGGGAAGACTATTGCGCGCGGAATCAAGGCGAAATGAATAACAACCCTTCGCCTGGCAACAAGGCAGGCGGGTTGACTACGATTCTAGAAAAGTCACTGGGCGCGGTGGCCAAAGGCGGCACGATGCGCCTCGAGGCTGTGTACGAATATGCCCAGCCCGTGACAGCCAAGGGCTTTGTCTATATGGATACACCTGGCTACGACCCGGTATCAGCCACGGGCCAGGTCGCAGGCGGTGCCAATATGATTTGCTTTACGACTGGCCGAGGTTCAGCCTATGGCTGCGCGCCCACACCGTCGATCAAACTATCGACCAATAATGCCCTATGGAAACGTCAAAGCGAAGACATTGATATCAACTGCGGTGAGATTGTGGATGACGGCATGTCGATCGCCGAAAAAGGCGCACAGATTTTTGAATTGATTATCAAAGTCGCGTCAGGCGAGCGCACCAAGAGTGAGATCCACGGCTACGGACAAAGCGAGTTTGTGCCTTGGCAGATTGGCGCAGTGATGTAGCGTGTCGGTACAGCTGTCTTCAGCGAGCACTCGCTAAAGACAGCGCGAGGACCGATCACCGATTACCGATTACCGATTACCGATTACCGATCACCGATCACCGATCACCGATTACCGATCACCGATTACCAAGCACCAGTCGCTGTGAGCGCTCGCCGCGGCTTGGCGCAGCAGACGCTTGGTATCAAGTTACAGCGGCAAATAACGCCCACCCGCTCCGACAGCGACAGTAATGAGGCCCAGTGCCAGATTGATAAAAATCAACTGGCGAATGCTAGCCATTGCCGCGCCACCCTTAGGCCAGTCTTTGGCTGCCACCGCAGCTTTAAGCTGTTTAAACGGAACGCCATAAATCATGCCAAAAATCGCGGCCATGATCACTGCGACCAACACCATCAGATGAACGTGCCAGCCGGCTTTGCCAAAACTGCCGTGCAGTGAGATCAGCCAGATACCTGTCACAAACAACAAGGCAATGGCGATCTTGACCCAGATAAAAAACCGCGACAGCACACCACACAACAAGGTCAGGCGCGCAGGCGGTTCAAGCAACGCGGCAGCGGCCGGGCGCAGCGAAGAGTGCATCAAGAACATCCCGCCCACCCAAACGACCGCTGACAAGGTGTGCACTGCAATTAACAAGGCAAATAGCATGATCGGGCTCCAGAGGATAGGCATCAGCATCTTAACTGGAGTTTGCGTCAAAACAGCGTGAAGCAATCGCAGTTCAATTTTTGCCCTCGCACATGTGATCAAACAGTCCAGCTACGGATGTGTTGGTCAATGGACATCTATAGGATGGCAACGCAAATCAAACGTTCCAACTTATTTTTTGTTGATACAATAATTGAATTATGAATACGATGTACTCAAAAACCTTAGCAATTTCGCCAAGCACGGCCTCAAATTCGAGCAAGTCCTAGAGTTTGAGTGGGAAAGAAATCAAAGGTTATGCCAAAACTGAAACCAAATACACAGTATCCGACAGCGAACGAAGACGCACAGATTAGTGCGGCAATCGCCACTGATCCAGACAACCCTGAGCTTGTATTCAGCCACTCTGACAAGGTGCAAAGCGCAGCCGATTTTTTTGGCTCAGAAAAATACCCTCAGGTGCTTGCATTGAAACGGCCCAGAGGCCGACCCAAGGCAGTAGAAACAAAAGTGTTTACCGCCCTAAGACTTGACGCCGACTTACTAGAGGCTTTCAAAGCGACGGGCAAAGGGTGGCAGACGCGTATCAATGCAGCCTTAAGAGTGTTCTTAACTGAGCACCCACAGTCCAAACACTAATATTCGAGGTCAGTACTAATCAACATGGTCCAGCTCAGGAAGCTGGGCTTGAGCATCGTCACTGGTCAATCGGCCATAAGCCATCTAAAATTGAACCCGCACTGTTAATCACCCCGCACAACTCTGAAATAGAAATACGCTTTTGGGTTGCTTGACGACGTATCTGTTCGTACGCTTGAATATCAGTCAAGCCATGACGCTCTGCCAACAATTTAACCGCGCGCTCGATTTCTCGACGTGAGCGCAAGTTCTCTTCAAGTTTTTTCACCTTGACCAGTAACCGATCTTGATACCCTCTGTTGGCGCGCGCCAAAATCAGAGTGCTGAGTATGCCGGTTGAGCGAAAGGGTTTATTAATCACTGCCTGAGCATTAATATCCAGAATCCCCTTCAGAACAGTAGGGTTTTCATATTCGGCCAAGGCAATAATCAACGCATCGCAGTCAACAACACTCCAAAAATGCGTATTGCCGTGCTCTGCCGGAACCAACACAAAAATGACTTCAGCCTCTTTAGGCGGCGAAGAGGGACAAGGCCACAGCACTTGCACCAGACAACCGAAACGCTTTAACTGATTCACAAGCACGTTACACTCGGCGCCCTCGGGATGAACCACGACCACGCGTGTGCCACGCAGATCTTCAAATAGGCGTTTAATGTTCATCACTCAACTACCGAACAAAAGAATCTGTCAGACCATACAAGGTCAAATACGGGTCAGGCTTAACGGTCGCCTCAGCTTCCCAGATAATTTCAAAGTCACCCGCCGCACCGACTCGACCGATACGCGGGCGCAGCCAGGCATGTTGATTGTCAGCATCTAAGCGCAAGTGACCTGAAGGCGCATCAAAATCAACCTTTAACGCAGCTTGCACAAGCTTTTCTGTATCGAGGGTTCCGGCTTGTTCAAGCGCGCGCGCAAAAAGATGTACCTGACTATAAGCACCTTCAGACCACAGGCTAACAGGTGTCGTGGCTCCAAAACGTGCCTGAAAGGCTTTGACAAATTTTCGATTCGCCGCAGAGTTGATTGAGCCAAAATAGGTGGCCGAGGTAATGTGGCCTTGGCATAAAGACGGATCAATCAACGCCAATTCACCTTCTGCCATGGTCAAACTCGCAATCGGAATTTCAGCAGGATCAATGCCGAGTTCGCGATAGAGCCGATAAAACTCTCGACCTGGGCGCCCGACTAGCGTAGAAAAAACAACGTCGGGCTTCACAGCCTTAATCATTTGCACGGCTCTCGCTAACTCACCAGTATTCACGTCTGTCGGAAAATACATCTCATTGGTGATTTCGCCTCCGTGCTGCTCTACCACGTCGCGCATAATTCGATTGGATTCTCTGGGATATATATAGTCAGAGCCAATCAAATGCCAGCGTTTGTGGCCCTTGCTCAAAAGATAGGCTGCAAGTTGCAGACTATTTTGATTAGGAGCCGCACCGGTGTAAATCACATTCGGTGAAAACTCAAAACCTTCGTAAAGCGAACAGTACCAAAGTAACCCATTGCAGCGTTCAATGACAGGCAAGACGGCCTTACGCGAAAACGAGGTCGAACAGCCAAAAATGACACTTACGCCTTCGTCGAGCAACAACTGCTCGGCACAGCTTCGGTATAGCGACGGGTCTGACTTAGGATCAAGCGCAACGGGTTCGATCGGACGGCCAAGCACGCCACCGGCCTGATTGATTTCTTCAATCGCTAGCACCGTGCCAAAAAAATGTTCGCTTTCAGAGACCGAAGTGACTCCAGATCTAGAAAACAAAACTCCCACGCGCCAGACAGCCGGCGTATCGACATCACTGGTTAGTTTTGAGTAATCGGTGGAGGTCATTGTGATAGACAACTTTTGAATGAAGTGCAAGAGATACCGTGCAAGGTCATCATGGCAAACATTTTTTAAATAAAGTGCAAGAACTGCGTAAGGTCATTGCAGCAAACAACCTTTGACTGGCCTGAAAGAGCCACCGCGCAGACTAATCTTGCCATGCATCGTCAACAGCTTGCCACTACATCGTCAGCTCTGTCTCAATTGCCGCCAAGGCACCAGCCTCGCACGTCAGCCCTGTCAACACAACTTCACCTCGTTTTAACACGATATATTGATCTGCCACTTGCAACGCAAACTCAACGTTTTGTTCAACGATTAACATCGACGTACCGTGACGCTGCCTTTCAGTGCTTAACGCGTTTGCCACGCGCTGAATCACCGACGGCTGCAAACCTTCTGTGATTTCATCAATCAACATCAGCTGGGGCCGACTCAATAAGGCACGGGCGATCAACAACATTTTCTGTTCGCCGCCTGACAACGTACCTGCCAGTTGCTGCATTCTCTCTTTTAAAAAAGGAAATATTTCATAAACAGCAACCAGTCGTTCGGCCAACAAAGAGTCTCGCGATAACCCGAGTCGCAAATTATCTTTAATACTTAAATCGGCAAACAATGCCTGCTCTTGAGGCGTATACGACACACTCTGTCGCGCTACCCGATAAGCATGCATGGTCGTGATATCTTGACCATTCAACAGCACTTGACCGCTCTGCTTAGGTAAAAAACCTAAGATCGATTTTAACAACGTGGTTTTACCCATTCCGTTCTTGCCAAGAATTGCAACCACCGAACCCGAGGCAACCGACAAATGAATATTGCGCAATACCATCAATGCGCCATAGCCGCTCGTCATCGCTGTGACTTCAAGCGCAGGTAGCACCGTACTCAAAGGCGTGGTCTGGTTATGCATGGCCGACGCTTCCTGAGTAAATCGTTTTGATTAATTCTGAATCTACAACTTCAGCGACAGTCCCCTCGAGCACCAAACGGCCTTGATGTAACACCACAATCCGAGTCGAAATTTCTCGGACAAAGTCTAGATCATGTTCAACCAGCAAGAGACACAAGCCAAACCGACTGGTTAAGTCGACTAAGATTTTGCCGATCAGACTGCGTTCAGACATCGAGAGGCCTGCCGTCGGTTCATCGAGTAGAACAACGCGCGGCTCAAGTGCAAGCACCATCGCCAACTCAAGCGCTTGTTTTTCGCCGTGCGACAAATTGCCAGCCAGCACCTCGAGCTTTTGATCAAGCTCAGTGGCGTGTAACACCTCAAGCACATAGGGCGGCAGGCTTAAATAAGCGCTGCGCTGCCAAAACGAAGGGGTGTCTATGCGAGTTCGGGCAATACGCAAGCACTCACCGACTGTGAGACTGTCAAACACGGTTGCTGTCTGAAACTTGCGACCCAAACCGAGCTGTACGCACCGATGCGGCGCAATGCGTTTGATGTCATGCCCCTGAATGCGAACCAGTCCACCGGCTCGCTCTTCACCATCGCTCATGCAACGCATGAGTGTTGTTTTACCAGCACCATTTGGGCCAATCAAGCTCACCAATTCTCCTGCGCGTGCCGAAAAATTAATGTCTGACAATACTTTTAAACTACCAAAATTCTTGGAGACGTTTGTCAGCTCAACGACACAGGCCTGCGACTCAAGTTCGACAGGCTTTGGATCAGCCTGAATCAACTTTAGAGCGCTCGAACGGGCAACGGCGGGCAATAGGCGCCTGAACCCTTTAAATACAGAAGGCAAAAGGCCCTGAGGCAAGAGCACGATCACCAGAACAAACGCAATCCCTAAAAATAATTTCCAAACATAAGGCAGATTGCCACTTAAGTAGGCACTACTCCAGTCAATCACAATCGCACCGAGCACGGGGCCGATCACCGTACCTCGCCCGCCAAGCGCTACCCAAATAATCACTTCGGTGCCAAAGACAAACCCTGCTAATTCTGGCGCAACCACTCCGCTAAAGGACGCGTAGCCAAAGCCGGCCAAGGCTGCAATCATCCCTGTCACAATGAGCAAGGCAATTTTATAAACAGAAGTATTGATGCCGAGATAAGAACAGCGCATCTCGTTGTCGCGAATCGCAAACAAAATACGGCCGCCGTCACTACGCACAAACAACCAAACCACAGTCGTCAGCACCACTAACAAACACCCTATCAGCCTGAACCATTCTTCGATGCCTAGGTCGGGAGTGCTGTAACCCGTGAGCCCAGAGCTAGAACCTGTGAAGGTTCCGCCTGAAAATAAAACCTGTGTCAAAACGATGGGTAACACCAAAGACACTACCGAGGCATACAGGGGCGTTGAGCCATGATAGAAAGACAACCAGCCCGTCACGGCCCCAATCAAGAGCGCAGCTAGCATTGCCAGTAACACCCCAAGCACCACATAGCCTGGGCCAAAGCCAAGATGGGTAAACACCAGAGCGGCGGCGTAAGCACCAACGCCAAAAAAGGCTGACTGTCCAAACGTCAGATAACCGGTATAGCCCCACAGCACATCGACGGTCAGCGCCAACATGGCGAACAGCAAGGCACGAACCAGAATATTGGTCGTGTACGTATCAAGAAACCACGGCGCGCACAGCACCAATAATAAGGCGGGCAACGCCGAACGCAGTAACTGTTTACGGATCAAGTCACCATCAATCACGAGAGAATCCTTTGGGACGAATCCGCAAGGTAATCGCAGCCAATACTGCGATCGCCATTCCACCCAGAATCGGGCTCACGTAAGAACTAATCAATACCTGTGCCGCGCCAAAAATCAGCGTCGCAAACAACAGGCTTAACATTGACACCCCTGACACCATCACCAACATAAAGGCATTAATCAGCCACGGCACCCCCATATTGGGATCAACGCTGGACAAAGGTGTAATCAACGCACCGGCCAAACTCGCGATCGCGGCGCCTGAGGCAAATGTAAAAAAGCGCACAAGTTGCGAATGAATCCCCAACCCCTGTGCTAACTGCTCGTTCAGAATCACTGCGCGAGTCACCAAGCCAATACGGGTTCGCGTCAGTAAAAGGGCAAGCGTCAACCCTAATGCCAACGCAACCAGCGTCAAGAGCAAGCGATACGCCGAATATTCTGCGCCCAATAAAACAATTGTGCCGCGCACAGGGCTTGGCACAAATTGCACTTCACGTCCAAACAACAACGTAATGACCTGACCTATAACAATCGCTAAACCCCAAGTTGCAAGAATCGCGTCAAGGGGCCGTTCGTACAACGGCCTTAAAACCAGTCTTTCAACCAGCAACCCAAAGACGCCGCCCACCAGCAAGGCAAAGACAAAGCCCGCAACAGGCGTGAGGCCCAGCTGAGAAGCTACTAAGCTGGCATACGCACCAATCGTCAAAAAAGCGCCATGGGCAAAATTAATGATTTTCATCACGCCGAACACAAGTAACAAGCCGGCCGCAACAATATAAAGAATCGCTGTGGTTGTGACGATATCAAAAATTAAGTTCATGGTGCTTAAGTCTCGCTTACTTCAGTGCGGGGCACTGTTGGCCAGGATCCACATCTTTAAACGTAGAAATCACCTTGACGCTACCATCAGCCTGCACCTGAGCCAAATACATAGTCAGAGGCGAATGATGCTGTTTGTTCATCACAATCGCGCCGCGCGGACCATCGACCTTCACCTCAGCCAAAGCCGGCAGAACCTTTGCAGAATCGGTGCTCTTAGCTTGTTCAACAGCCGCCTTGTAGGCATACACGGCCTCATATTGCGGCACAGACAAATCATTTGGTGTCTTTAAGTCGGCACCAAATTTCTTAGTCATCGCCGCAAGAAATGTTTTGTTCGCGGGCGAGTCAATACCGGTTACGTAAGAGGCCGAAATATAAATCCCTTCTGCATCCGTGCCCATGCTCTTGGCTGTACCTTCATCGACGGCCAAATTACCATAGGGCAGATTGACACCTGCAGCACGCAATTGCTTAGTCAGCGTGACGTTTGGTGCACCACCCGCTGTTGAAGTAATAATGGCATCAGGTTTAGCCGCTTTGAGTTTACTGATCACTGCAGTCCAGTCACTACCATCCATCGGCAAATACTCTTCGCCAACCACTTTAACGCCCTTTGACTCGGCGTATTGTTTGGTGAAGGCGAGCATGCCACGACCAAAGGCGTAGTCACTGCCAATCAAGAAAATCGTTTTTGCTGATTTTTCTTTCATGAAGTAATCAACAATAGGCGGAACTTGTTGTTCTGGCACCCAAGCGTTGACATACATATAAGGACTGCAAGAACGACCCTCATAAAACGAGGTGTAAATATAAGGTGTCTTGCCCTTGGCAACGGCGGGGAGGCCAGCGTTACGCGCAGCGCTGGTTTCCATCGATATCAAGACATCGACTTTCTTTTGAAAGATGAGCGAGTCGAAGGCTTTTTGAGCGCCAACGGCACCAGAGGCATCATCGGCGACTTCGAGCTGAACTTTGCGCCCCAAAATACCGCCTGCGGCATTGATCTCTTCGACTGCTAACTGAGCAGATTGAACCACTGAAGGTGCGACAACGCTATTAGCGCCCGACAAACCGACTGGCACCCCGATCACAATCGGTTTGCTGTCTTGGGCAAAAACGCCAAAAGATATTGAAGTCAGCGCCACAGCCAAGGACAGGGCGCGAATGCGAGGTTTGAACATGAAGCACTCCTAAAGAGGAAAAGGGATTAACAAGTGGGTAAAGGAAATTACTCGAGGCGATTCGATGGCCCACCACCACGCATCGTCTCTTGATAAACATCGGGTCGTCTGTCTCGTAACACTTGGTTAAAGGTGTTCCAGTTGCGCGCGCGCCTGGCCTGGCCTAGATCAATGTCGGCGTAAATAATTTCGGCCCGATCACTTGAGGCAGGCCCCGCCACGGGCCAACCTGTGCAACCGACGATGACACTCTGGCCAATGAACGGCTGCTCGCGCTCTGTACCGATGCGGTCCGCACAAGCCACAAACATCGAGTTCGTGTGCGCTGCAGCCATCGCCAAAATCGTCGCCATCGCATCGCGGCCCTCAGCCTGCCCAGGAATCGGCACCCAGTTCGTGGGCACACAGACCAAATCTGCTCCCTTTAAGGCTTGCACACGAAAGGTTTCAGGAAACCAGATGTCATAACAAATCGCAACGCCGATGCGCCCATAAGGCGTATTGAACACTGGGAATCCTAGGTTGCCAGGTTCAAAATAAAGATTCTCAGCATCCCAAAGGTGAACCTTACGAAACGTGCCGATGTAGCCCTCAGGGCCTAGCACGACAGCAGAGTTATAAAGTACATTGCCAGCGCGCTCGGCAATCCCTGCAACCAGGATAAGACCCAACCGCTGGGCCGCCGTCAGCCAAGTTTGACAAGTTACCCCCTCCGGAATCACCTCTGCCAGGTCAAACGCTTCAGCGCGACTTTGAAACATATAGCCGGTATTGCATAACTCGGGTAACACGATCACGCGCGCGCCTGTGGCCGCGGCCTCTTCAATCAGCGCAAGTGTGCGCTCAACATTCAACGCCTTTTGAGCCATTTGAGGATCAAACTGAATGCAAGCAATTTTTACGTCCTGATGAGAAGCCGAGTCGTGCATCACAAACTCCAAATAAAAAAGCCCCCCATCGCGTATACACGCAAAATAGAGGGCGTCATTGCCATTGGTAAGTCGGCGCTGTTGCCGAGTGTAGCTATACTCAAGACTGATTAGCACTGTTGCTAAACCAATCTGTACTCACGGAAGCGCCAGCTCTGGCGCTGGCGCATTAAGCCTGTCGAAGAGTCGCGCGAGCCTTTGCAAGACCAAGAGCTTTCGCCCAAGACATTTAGAAAACTCGGCACTTGCCTGATAGTAAGAACTGATCCAAATCTTTGTCAAGCATTATTCTTACACTTGAATCACAAACCGTCAGGCATCGTTTAAATCGCAAGTCATTGAGCATCATGATTGTGCATGAATCGCAAACTCTCTGGCACAGGCGTGTGCATCAATCACCAACTATCAGGCATCATTTTTGTGCATCCATCACCAACTATCAGGCATCATTCTTGTGCATGCATTGCAAACCTTAAGTAAAAATAATTTCGGCACAATCGTGACTGAGAAGGTTGCGTTTGCGTCACCAACACCCGCCCACACGAACAAATGGCTCGGGTTGAAACATTGCCAATGAGGTAAAGTCCGTGCAGAATATCAGCAAACCTCTTGCGCTCGCGCGCTCAATTCAAATCCAGATAGCCCAAGCAAAGGTCTTGCATGACTTTTTCAATCGTTGCTCATTGCCCGCGTACGGGTCAATTAGGGGTCGCTGTTAGCACAGCGGTGCCTGCGGTTGGTGCGATGTGCCCGTTTAGTCGGGCCCGCGTCGGCGCTGTCTCAACCCAGTCCTGGGTGAACCCCTATCTCGCCACGCGTGCCCTTGATCTCATCGCCTCTGGGCTCGACGCACCAACAGCCCTTGAGTGCGTCCTGCAATCAGATCAGGCAAAACAATTACGTCAAATCGGCATTGTCGATTCTCAGGGCCGCGCTGCGGTGTGGTCGGGCTCCGACTGCACCTCTTGGGCTGGGGATATCCTTGGTGCTGGATACAGCATTCAAGGCAACATGCTTGTGAGTGGTGAAACCTTGACGGCCATGCAAACTGCATTCGTCGAGGCGTGCGCGCTCGAACTAGCAGAGCGTTTGATGCGTGCGCTCGAGGCAGGTCAACACGCAGGGGGCGATAAGCGAGGCCGACAATCAGCGAGCTTAAGCGTCTATGAAAACGAAGACTACCCGCTTTGGGATCTGCGCGTCGACGAGCACAGCGAACCAGTCGCCGAACTGCGGCGCGTCTTTAACGTTGCGGCACTTCAATTAATTCCGTTTGTACGTGGTATGCCCACCCGCAATGGCGCCGGAGCACCCGCCCCCAAGCATGTTATCGAAATGTTGGCCTTAAGCCCTGCCCTGCGCGCAGGTGGTAGTTTAAATCCCGCGCTACGCCCAGGTGGTAGCGATCGCGATCGATAAACATTATTTATAGAGACTGAGTCATGCAAAAAAAAATATCGCTCGATGTAAATAAGAAAATACCGCGTGACACAAAAACGAAAATATCACTTGATATTGAAAAGAAAATGTCACTTGATAGTGAAAAGAAAATGCTACCTGAGGTTGAAAAGAAAATGTCACTTGATAAGAAAAAGAAACCGCCACTTGATGTTTGGACTGACATCCTCGATGTCCAAGTGAACCCTGAGCGGCTCAAGCAGAACCTCGCGTCATATACCGAGATTCTTGAAGAAATCAAAAAGCTGCGTGCGCTGGATTTAACCGACGTTCATCCGGCCATCATTTTCGAACCCACTGCGCCTTACCGCAACCTTGAGAAGTCTTGAGATCATGCAAAACTTCCGAACACTTAACCTCGCAACCATTGCTGCGGGTATACGCGCGCAGACCATCACCAGCAACCAAGTCACCGAGTACTATCTAGACCGCATCGCAACGCACGACCCAACACTAAAGAGCTTTGTTCACCTCTCGCAAACCGCCCTCGAGCAGGCCGCTCAGGCAGATCAAGCCGTGCAGAAGGGCAAAAGATTAGGTCCCTTACACGGCGTGCCAATCGGTATCAAAGACAACTACTTGACGCAAGACATGCCCACCACAGCAGGCACAGAGGCGCCCAATATTTCTTTTGCTCAACAAGACTCAGCCGTTAGCGCACGCTTACGCAAGGCGGGTGCGATTTTGCTTGGTAAGACCCGTACCCATGAGTTTGCCTGGGGCAACGTCACGCCACCCACCAGAAACCCCTGGAACACCGACTACGTCCCGTCTGGCTCCTCTGGCGGCTCTGCCTCAGCGGTTGCCGCTGGACTATGCGCGGCTGCAACCGGCTCAGACACTGGGGGCTCAATTCGCATGCCCGCAGCGGTGTGTGGTTTGGTCGGTCTGAAGCCAACGTTTGGACGAGTGAGTCGTACTGGCATTGTTCCGCACTCTTGGTCACTGGATCATGCAGGACCTTTGACCCGAACGGTTAAAGACACTGCAATCATGCTAAACGTCATGGCAGGCTACGACGCCACTGACCCGGCATGCCAAGATCGGCCAACACCTAATTATCTGAAAACACTGAACCAACCGATCACAGGGCTCACGCTCGGTATTTGTCGAAACCATTTTTTTGACAATAACCAAGCGGATGTCGATCAGGCTATTGAAAGCGCCATCGAAGATTTCTCGCGGGCTGGCGCAAAAATTATTGAATTCAAGATCCCTAGGCTCGAATTTGGTTTAGGCGCTATTTTTGCGATTGAGTTGGCCTCGTCGACCGCGTACCACGATCAGTCTTTGCGTCAAGGCAAGGTCGAGCACTTTACGCCTGACGTGCGCACCCTTGTTGAGCTTGGCCGCTTCGTGAGTGCTCCGGATTACTTAAAAGCCGAACAATTACGCAGTTTGCTCATGCAGGATTTTGCCCAGGCCCTGACAAAATGCGATGCCATCATCGGCCCTACCACGCCGATTACCGCCTGGAAAGCCGGCACCTGGCGTGTACCGGTTGGTGATCGCGATACGAGCGTGTTGTCGGCCTCTTGGCGCTATACATTTCCGTATAACCTGACCGGCCTGCCAGCCATTTCAATCCCGTGTGGCTTTGATCGTCTCGGGTTACCAATTGGCCTACAGATTGCCGGTCGGCCCTTCGAGGAAGCGACTGTTCTTAAAGTCGCCGCCGCCTATGAACGCACTCATGACTGGGTCAATCAATATCCACCCATTTAGTG
>CANCMG010000073.1 GCA_947378965.1 Alcaligenaceae bacterium
TTGGTAAAGACAATGCGCGGGGCATGGCGCAGCCCAAACGACGCCAACATCACTTGTTTATGATCTGCCGAGCCGTTGACATGAACGGTATCAAAGGCATTGGCCACGAGCAGTTGGCGCAAGGCTGCACGATCAGCCAGCCATGAAGACGGCCGCGTGGTAAAAGCCATGTCGATGACCTTGACCCCCGGCATGGCTTGTGCCAAGCGATACAGGCGGCTTGACCCGGGCGTGGCAACCGTCAGTTGATGCGCCCCGACCAACCCGCGCAGCAAGTTGACAATGTAGGTGACATGCCCACCACCATTACGTGGATGAAAGTTGGTAAACAAAATTTTCATTTTGGTTCAAGCCGCCCGTTGCTGGCTTTCAACAACGTTGATTGTGGCTGCATATTCACCTCGGCCAACAACCCAGGCTGCGAAGGCTTATCGGCCTCGGTCCATGACCTAGGCTGCGAAGGCTTGTTGGCCTCACTCAATAACTCAGATTGCGTTAGCTTGTCGGTCTCGGTCGATAACCCAGGCTGCGTTTGCGCAGTCGTCTCAATCGATAACTCAGGCTGCGGTTGCGCAGTCGTCTCACTCGATAACTCAGGCTGCGGTTGCGCGTTGGCCTCGTTCAAAACACTAGCCTGCGCTCGTTCGTTAGCTTCGTTCAAAAACATCAGCTTCGAGTAACGCAAAAAACTACCTGAGGCCGCGGTCGCGGCGAGCACAAAGCCATGGCGACCATCTAGAAAACCGCGTCGTAACAAATAAATTCGTATAAATGTCCAGACACTATGTGTGACCACACCGAACACGCCGACGCGCCGTCCTTTGCGGGCCATCATCTGTGCCGCATCGCTCGAGTAGCGATTGGTTTTCGTGATCAGTGAAGCAAGATCGTCAAACGGAAAATGTAAAAACCAAGACTTCAGCTTGCCGACTCGTCCACGAACCAAAACCTGTTCATGCACCAGAACGTGATCAAACGCACCAAGCTCACGACGAAATAAACGCACAACATAATCCGGCCACCAACCACTATGATGGATTTTTTTTCCGCAAAACTCAGAGAGTCGAGCGATTTGGTAACCATCATAAGACGGCTGAGACAGTGTTCGTACAATTTCAGCTTGCAGTTCGGGGGTGACGCGCTCATCGGCATCGATTGAGAGCACCCAGGGCCTAGTTGCTAGTGCCAAGGCTCGATTTTTTTGCGGACCGAACCCGGGCCAATCAGGCGACTGGTGCACCTGCGCACCGTGCGCCCGTGCAATCTCTGCCGTTGCATCGGTGCTGTCACCATCCAGCACAATGATTTCATCGGCGAACTGCACAGACGCAAGGCAACCCCCAAGGCGTGCTGCCTCGTTTTTGGTAATGATAATGACAGAAAGCCCTAGGCTTTGGCGCGCAGCGTTCGCTTCCATCGCTTCCACTTGTTATATAAAGGCCCGACGATCGGATGGGTGGCGAACCACATACGCATTCGGAGCCACGCATCGCCACGATTACGGACCGCCACGCGAAAAATATGTGCGGGTGATGTTCCTGCCAGATTTTGGCCATGAGCCACCGTGGTGTACAGGTACTTAAAACCAGACGCTTGCGCCAACGCAACGTAATCATGAGCAAAATAGCCTTGCGGCCAGCAGAAGTGCTCAGACACTGCACCCAGCCGTCGCTGCAAGGTTGCGCGAGAATCGCTCAGATCTTGCTCGAGATGTTGCAGGCAGACCTCGCGCGATTCGCCGGTCAAATCCCAGCGATGATGCGTATGCGTGTGGCTATGAAACTCAAAGGAGCCCGCCTCTTGCATGGCAAGAACCTCAGACCAGCGCAACATGACTGGGTCGGGGTTGCCGGCTGCCAGAAAAGCCTTTGCTTCTAGGTGACACGAGATAGCAGGCAACGTTACCCCAGGCTGGCCCGCATGCGCCCGTGCGGGACCCTCACCTATTACACCTGTAATCAAAAATAACACGGCATGCATTGAATATTTCTGTAACACCGGATGTGCGTAGACCCAGTTATCTAAATACCCGTCATCAAAGGTGATTAAGACAGACTTTGGCGGTATTGGCTTACCCGCCAAAAAATCAGCAAATTGGTTGGCAGTCAGGCTACGATAGCCACACCGCGCCAACCCTGCAATCTGCTTTTCAAAGTTCTTGGGCGAAGTTGTGATTGAGCCCACTGCCGGCGACACATGGTGGTACATCAACACAGGCACGCAATAGGCAGTCTTCATTTACGCTCAGCCTCAGTCGGTTGCTGGGAGGTTGACCTGTCGGTCTGCAGCGAGGGGCGCAAATCCCTTAGCCACTGATCATAGATGCACTCAGTTCGTTTCGCCAGAGTTTCAGTTGTAAAAATGCCTTCGGTATGCACACGTTGGTAACCAGCTTGCCCCATTTTTGCTCTGAGTGCAGGCGAGTCAATCAATTGAATCAGGGCGTTTTGCAGCGCCTGGGCATCATCCAGGGGCACCAGCAGCCCTGTTTCGCCTGGTCGCATCATCTCACTCACTCCGCCCACATCAGTACCGATCACGGGCAAGCCGCTGGCAGCGGCTTCAAGAAATGCAGTCCCCATGGCTTCTTGCCGGGTTGCCAAACAAAAAATATCAAGGCCAGCCAACACATTGGGCACGTCGCGCCGGGTTCCGAGCAGAAAAATACGATTGCCAACACCACTGTGCGTAATGTGCGCTTGCAGTTGTTCAAAGACCGGCGAGCCGCCACCTGCTAGCACCAGATGTAGTTTAGGGCGCGTGCGTAACAGCGGCAGCATGGCATTGATCAGTTCGAGATGGCCTTTATTGGGGCGCAACACTGCCACGCACCCAACCAAAATCGCGTCAGCGGATAAGTTGAGTTCGTCACGCAAAGTCGATTGCTCAAGGCGCGGGGTTAACACCACAGGCGTATAGATCGCCTGCACGTGTTCAGCAGATACGCCGCGCCCGATCAATTGACGACGCACGTGGTGACTCACAGTGATGACTCTGTGCGGCAACCAGGTATACGTCAAGAGCGAACCGACTGGGCTGGCCAAATGGCGTGTCCGCACGATCAATGGCACTTTAGCGAGTCGCGCGGCAGGGGCAGCAATTAAGGTGTCTTGTCGACTATGGGTGTTGAGTACATCAAAACGGCCTGCTCGCAAGATCTTTTTAAGTTTAAAGATGCCGCGCACGATGTTGACGGCGCCATCCATGTACAGAGTGTGAACAACAAAGCCCGCCTCACGCAGCCTCTCGGTGAGCTCAGCGTCGGACTGGCAAATTGCCTCAAGATAGTGACCACGCTCACGCATCGCCACCATTTCTTTCAAGACTCTGTGTTCTTGTCCGCCAAAACTTGTGGCTGCCTCTGAGTGAATGATTCGCAAGCTGCGCGCGTCAGACATCAGTAGGCCACCTCAACGTCTGCAGATGACGTCCAGGTCGTGAGTTGCTCGACCAGGCTATCCGACAAACGCACCCGCCACGAATCATCGAGCCTAAGCGTGCAGGCCAGGCCAGCGTTTTCGTATAAGACTTCAACTGGGGTACCACGCACCTTTGCTTCTGCATTGACCCGAAACGGACTCAGCATTTTTTTAAGCAAAATGGCATCGGCGTTACCGTTTAGGCGAATTCGCAGAGCCTTGGCGCGCGCCTCGCGCGCGAGCTGCAAATCGTAAATATTTTCGGCAACAATTCTCGTGCCTTTTGAGTGCTCGTTATTTGTCACTTTGACCTGCATGATCACAAGCTGATCTTCGCGTAAGCGATTGCGATGTTGCTCAAAAATTTCAGAATATACGGTCACTTCAACTAGCGCTGAGCCATCATCAAGCGTGACGAATTGTAGTTTTCCTTTTGACGTCATCATCGTACGAAGATCGCAGATCACCCCCGCAATCCATTGCGAATCGCGCAACGGCTCAAGTCGCACCAAAGGTTTGGCTGCAAATAAACGAACTTCGTCGCGCCAGACATCAAACAAATGGCCGCTAAAGAAAAATCCCAGTGCAGTTTTTTCTTCAGACAAGCGAGTGTGCAAGCTCCAGGGAGCGATTGAGGCCAGCTCAACAGCGACCACCTCATGGCTATCGTCGCCAAACAAAGACACTTGATTTGCACTGCGGTCGTGCTGCTCTGCAGCCTCAAGTGCAGTGCCGAGCGAGGCTACCAACGCACCGCGATTTTGCTCGACCGAATCAAAAGCGCCAACCCGAATCAAAGCTTCGATGCTGCGTTTATTGACGGCGCGTCGATCAATGCGACGGCAGAAATCGAACAGACTGATAAAAGGCCCCGCTTGGCGGGCGCGCAAAATCTCTTCAACAGCCCCCTGCCCTGTACCTTTAACAGCCCCCATCCCATAGCGAATCGTACGAGGCGGCTGACCGTCGCGTGTCGCAGCATCGGCCACAGGCTCAAAACGATAGGCTGAGGTGTTGATATCGGGGGGCAACACCGTGATGCCATTGGCCAGGCAGTCGCGCCAAAAAATTTGTACTTTATCGGTATCGTCCATATCAGACGACAAGGTGGCGGCCAAAAACTCAGCCGGGTGATGCGCCTTGAGCCACGCGGTATGGTACGCAATCAGGGCGTAAGCCGCCGAGTGTGACTTGTTGAAGCCGTAACCTGCAAAGAGCTCCATCAGATCAAACAGTTTGACTGCAACCTTGGGGTCGTAACCTTTTTTAAGCGCGCCTTGCTCGAACAACTCGCGATGTGCAGCCATTTCTTCGGGCTTTTTCTTACCCATCGCACGTCGCAACAGATCAGCGCCACCCAGCGAATAACCGCCAATGATCTGCGAGATCAGCATCACTTGCTCTTGATACACAATCACGCCGTAGGTACTTTTGAGCGTTGCCTCAAGATCAGGATGAAAGTAATCGACGGTTGCGCGACCGTGTTTACGGTTCACAAAGTCATCGACCATGCCCGACTCAAGCGGACCCGGGCGAAACAGCGCCAGCACCGCAATGATGTCTTCAAAGGTATTGGGGCGAAGCTTTTTCAGAAGCTCTTTCATGCCACGAGATTCGAGCTGAAAGACCGCGGTCGTGTTGGCGTTGCACAGGATCTGATAGGTCGCAGGGTCGTCAAGCGGCACCGACATGATGTCAAAGTCGGGTAACTCGGCATTGAACTTGCGCACAAAGCGTACGGCCCAATCGAGAATGGTCAGGTTACGCAAACCCAAAAAGTCAAACTTCACCAAGCCCGCAGCTTCGACGTCGTCTTTATCAAACTGCGATACCGCACTGCCCTCGTGGCCAGGCTGGCAGTACAAGGGACAAAAATCAGTGAGCTTGCCCGGAGCGATCAATACACCGCCCGCATGCATACCCACGTTACGGGTCAGGCCTTCAAGCGGGCGCGCCAAATCGATCAAGGCCCGCACTTCTTCTTCTTTTTCGTAACGCTCTTTGAAAGCAGGCTCGTCTTTGAGGGCGCGGTCAAGTGTCCAGGGGTCTGCCGGGTTGTGTGGAATCAACTTTGAGAGCCCATCACACAACATGTAAGGCATATCGAGCACACGGCCCGCGTCGCGTACGACTGCCTTGGCGCCGAGCGTGCCGAAGGTGGCAATCTGACTGACGGCAGCTCGCCCGTATTTGGTTTTGACATACTCAATCACGCGCTCGCGATTGTCTTGGCAGAAATCAATATCGAAGTCGGGCATTGACACGCGCTCGGGGTTCAAAAAGCGCTCAAACAGCAGGTCGTACCGAATTGGATCTAGATCAGTAATACCAAGTGAATAGGCCACGAGCGAACCGGCGCCAGACCCTCGGCCGGGGCCCACGGGTACGCCATTGCTTTTGCCCCAGTTAATGAAATCTTGCACGATCAAAAAGTAGCCTGGAAACCCCATTTTTATAATGGTTTGGCACTCGAGGCTTAGGCGCTCGGAGTACTGCTGTTGCACCTTGGCACGTTCGGCCGGGTCTGGGAACAACTGCAGCATGCGTTTTTCTAGACCAATCTCTGACAACTGGATGAGATAATCGTCAAGCGTGACACCCTCGGGTGTCGGAAAATCTGGAAGCTGAGGCTGGCCGAGCTCGAGTGTGAGGTTGCAACGCTGAGCAATCGCGACTGAATTGGCCAAGGCTGAGGGCACGTCGCTAAACCGCTTAGCCATCTCATCCGAAGGCAACAGATACTGATCTTCGGTAAACCAACGCGGCCGGCGCGGGTTTGTCAGGATTTGACCTTCGGAGATGCAAACGCGTGCCTCGTGTGCCCGAAAATCTGAACGATCAAGAAACTGTACCGGGTGGGTTGCCACCACGGGCAAGCCCAATTCAGTCGCAACCGACAAGGCTGCCTGCGTGTAAGACTGGTCGGCTTCGGCTTCGGTACGCTGCAACTCGATGTAATAAGAATCAGGAAACGCGAGCTGCCATTGCCGTGCGTAGGAGAGGGCCGCGTCACGGTTGCCCGCCATCAGCGCCTGCCCCACATCACCGGCCTTGGCGCCCGACAGCACGATTAAGCCCGACACATTCACTAGCCACTCACGCCGCATCTCGGCGCGCCCGCGGTGAGCGTTGGTAAGCCACGCTTGGGTCAACAACTCGCACAGGGCCAGATACCCAGACTTATTCGAGACTAAAAGCAGTACACGGTAGGGTTTTTCGCGGTCTTCGTCGTTGGTGAGCCAAACGTCGCAACCCGCAATCGGTTTGACACCCGCGCCCCGGGCTGCTTTGTAAAACTTGATCAGACCGAATACATTCGACAAGTCAGTGAGCGCAACCGCAGGCTGGCCTTGGGCGACCGAGCGCTCGATCAGATCCGAAATTCGCAAAATGCCGTCCACAACCGAAAATTCGGAGTGAACACGCAAATGCACGAAAGGGGGGGATTGAACAGCTTTATCCATAGTGGGATTGTACCTATTCTGCTGCGTGGCGAACCGGTTTTATCCTCCGTTATCGTGGTCAATGGCCCAGCTAGCCCCGAGTGCCCATCAGCCCACACTAGCGGTCTCAGACATCTCAGGGTTCAAACCCTGAAAAATCACTGAGAGGCAGTTCGCGACTCGCAAAGGGCTTGGCCAACTGCCGTTAACGCTGCATTGCATCAAATGCCTTTTGCAGGCGTTTGGCCGAAACTGGCATCGGAGTGCGTAATTCTTGCGCAAATAAGGCCACCCGCAGCTCTTCGAGCAGCCAGCGAAACTCGTCAAGCCCTGGGTCAGGGGCGCCTTTTAGCGCGCTTCGGGCGCGCGAGTACTGCGCAAGCAAAGGGGCCATCTCGGCCATCAAGCGGGCATCACGCCCTGGATCGCTGCGTAATTTATCAATCCGGGCAACCACCGCTTTCAGATAGCGCGGCAGATGAGCGAGTTGGGCTGCGGGAGTGCGAGCAATAAAGTCAGCAGGTACCAGTTGAGACAATTGCGCCTGGATGTCCTGATGCGCCGAGGCGTTGCCTTTTGCCTGTGGCAATTTACGCACAGCCGCAACCCAGGCCTCAAGGATGGCACTCGCCGTGCGTGCCACGTCTTGGGCCAATAAGCCAATCTTGGCCTTACCCTCAAGCCGGCGTGCCTCGAAGGTTTGCGCATCCAGCGGCCAAGGCTCGTTTAAACAGGCACGTTCAATCGCACACTCAATTAACTGATCTCGCAACTGCTCTTGTGTGCCAAGGGTGAGATACAGCATCCCAAGCTTGGTTAAATCGTGTAGGTTTTTTTCTAAAAACTTAACCTGATCACGCAGCGCGATTTTAAACAAACGCCGCAGGCCACGTTGATGCGCAAGCTTAGCCGCGTGCGGATCATCAAACACGTCAAGCGCGCAGGTTGCGCCGCGATCGACTAAAGCTGGATAGCCCACCACCGTGCTGTTTTTTCGACGAATTTCTAGGAGTTCAGGCAAAGTACCAAAGCTCCAGTCAGTGATCTCGTCTTGCGACAAGGCACTAGCAACCTCTTGATCACGCGTAGCAAGTTGCTGAAAATTGGCTTGCGCCTGCTTGCCAAACTCGGCCTTCAATTGCGCAAGATTGCGCCCGGCCCCCAGCATGCGGCCGTGCTCATCGATCACCTTAAACGACATAAACAAGTGCGCTGGCAAGGTTTCAGGCTTGAAATCAGTGGGTACGGGGCGCAACTTCAGCTGTAGCCACATATCCTGGCTAATCGCCTCGGTGAGCGAACAGCCAGGCGCGGCAAGCTTGTCAAACCAGCGCTCGTAAAACCCAGCCGCATACTCGGGCAGAGGCACACAGTGTCGGCGTATTTTTTGCGGTAGCGATTTGAGCAGCATCTGCACTTTTTCTTTGAGCATGCCGGGTACCAACCATTCGCAACGCTCAGCCTCGAGTTGATTCAAAAAGAACAACGGAACGGCTAACGTGACGCCGTCGCGTGGAGAGCCGGGTTCAAAGTGATAATCAAGCGCCAGTCGCGTACCTTGCCACTCAAAAAACTTTGGAAATACGTCGGTGGTGACACCTGCAGCTTCGTGTCGCATCAGAGCTTCACGCGTCAAAAATAGCGCTTGCCCCTGCTCTTTAGATAAACCTTTGACCCAGTGCTCAAGGGTACTGACTTGGTGAATATTTGCAGGCAATACACGGTCGTAAAACGCTTGGATCAAACTGTCATCCACCAAAATATCAGGGCGCCTGGCTTGATGCTCAAGATGCTCGATTTGGGCAATCAGTTTGCGATTGTGGGCGACAAAGGCCAACGGGCTGTCGAGTTCGCTGGGCACCAACCCTTGCAAAATGAAAATCTCTCGGGCTTGGGTTGGTGCGATCGCGCCGTAATGCACCCGTCGCCCCGCGTACACGTTTAAGCCGTAGAGCGTGCCCTTTTCATTTGCAACGACTTGTCCGAGTTTTTTCTCCCAGCGTGGGTCGCTCCAGGAACGTTTGATTAAATGCTTTGCAACCTTTTCAACCCAGGTTGGATCAATTTTGGCGACGCAGCGCGCATAGACCTTGCTGGTGTCGACCAACTCGGCGGCCATGATCCACTTACCCGCTTTTTTCACTAAGCGAGACCCTGGGTGAATCCAAAAACGCAACTCACGCGCACCCAGAAAGTGCCCGGCTTCTTCAGACTGCAACCCGAGATTGCCCAACAAGCCTGACATTAAGGCCAAATGTAATTGCTCAAAGGTGGCGTCGCTTTGATTCAGGCGCCAGCCCTGCTCGCCAGCAAGGGCCAGCAACTGCCGATGGATGTCGTGCCACTCGCGTAAACGCACCGGCGACAAAAATTGCTGGCGCAATTGAGCCACCAGCTTACGCTGCGAGGCTTTGTGGTCGACTTGTTCGTGATACCACCGCCACAATTTTATGTATGAGATGAACTCAGATTTATCATCGGCAAACTTAGCGTGTGCGAGTTCTGCCGCCTCGCGAGCTTGCATGGGCCGGTCGCGC
Source organism: Alcaligenaceae bacterium (assembly GCA_947378965.1). Taxonomy (GTDB): domain Bacteria; phylum Pseudomonadota; class Gammaproteobacteria; order Burkholderiales; family Burkholderiaceae_B; genus Zwartia. The sequence goes on from CANCMG010000073.1 coordinate 9,400, forward strand.
GGGTCTTGCACTGAGAGCGCTGCAGCGATGATCAACATCTCGGTGAGACAGTTTTGTTCGCGAGCAGCCAAAATCATACGGCCGATGCGAGGGTCGACCGGTAACTTTGCGAGTGCCTGACCGGTGGACGTCAGTCCGGTGTCGGTGCTGGAGTCGGGGTCGATCGCGCCCAGTTCTTGCAGTAAATGGTAACCATCAGCAATCGCGCGGCCCGAGGGTGGGTCAACGAAGGGAAACTCTTCGATCTCGACAAGTTTCAGAGCCTTCATGCGCAAGATCACACCGGCAAGCGACGAGCGCAAGATTTCGGGGTCGGTAAACGCTGGGCGCTCTTTGAAACTTGGTTCGTCATAGAGACGAATACACACCCCGGGGCCCAAACGGCCACAACGCCCGGCCCGCTGGTTTGCCGAAGCCTGACTGATTGGCTCGATCCGTAATTGCTCGACCTTGTTGCGCCATGAGTAACGTTTGACGCGTGCCAAACCGGTATCAATCACGAAACGGATACCGGGCACCGTCAGCGACGTTTCGGCAACATTGGTGGCCAAAATAATGCGTCGTCCGCTCGTTTGTGGGGTGAAAATTTCTTCTTGCTCGGCCTGTGACAAGCGAGCGTAGAGGGGCAACACGTGGGTACCTGGCGGATGGTGTTTACGCAACGACTCAGCAGCCTCACGGATTTCGCGCTCGCCTGGCAAAAACACCAAGACATCCCCAGGCCCGACGTGCGCGCACTCATCGACCGCCTCGACCAGAGCATTGATGAGATCGCGCTCTTCGTCACGCGCGAGGCCACGCTCAGATTGCCCAGCAGGAGGCTGGGTGCTTGTTTGGGGCTGACGACTTGTTGTTAACTCAAGGCGTTCGGGATCATTGACCGGCCGATACCGAATATCAACGGGGTAGAGTCGACCCGAGACTTCAATGACAGGGGCTGCGCGCCCTTTGGCATCGGCAAAATGTTGCGAAAACCGTGTTGCGTCGATCGTGGCCGAGGTAATGATCAACTTCAGATCAGGGCGTCGGGGTAATAGTTGCTTGAGGTATCCCAGCAAGAAATCAATATTCAAACTGCGCTCGTGGGCCTCATCGATAATGATGGTGTCATAGCGACGCAGCAAGGGATCGCGCTGTGACTCGGCGAGCAAAATACCGTCAGTCATGAGCTTGATCGCGGTTTGCGCACTGCTGCGGTCTTGAAACCGAACCTGGTACCCGACCCACTCGCCCAGCGGAGTTTTAAGCTCGTCGGCGATGCGTTTAGCCACCGAACTGGCAGCAAGCCTGCGCGGCTGGGTGTGGCCGATCATTTTTTTCAGGCCACGCCCAAGCTCAAGACAGATCTTTGGCAGCTGGGTGGTTTTGCCCGAGCCGGTCTCGCCACTGACAATAATCACCTGATGCTCGGCGATCGCCCGCGCAATCTCTAGCCTGCGAGCGCTGACTGGGAGATCTTCGGGATAGACGATCTGAGGGGGCTGGCGTGGGGAAATGACAACGCTTTCAGGGGTTATTGTTGGCGTTATACCCACGTCAGGCATTGATTGAGACATATTTTCTGATCCAGACACATTCGCATTATAAAATTTATCTTCTTCTTTCACAGCATCACGAGGTTTTCAACACAACCCACCATGTCCGACACGCCCGAACAAGAGACCGTATCCGCCCAAGAAGCCCCTGAATTTGCTGCCGCTCAATTTGTGCGTTGGTTTCGCGAAGTTGCCCCTTATGTGCATGCCTTCAGGGGTAAGACCTTTGTCGTGGCCTTTGGTGGCGAGCTGGTACAAGCCAATGTCCTGAATACCTTGGTGCAGGATCTGTCGTTACTGTCGGCGCTAGGGATTAAATTGGTGCTGGTGCACGGCTCACGCCCGCAAGTCAACGAACAATTACGGTTAAAGGGCTTTGAACAGCAGTTTGACCGGGGCCGGGCCCCTATGGACGCCAACGCCCTCGAATGTGCAAAAGAGGCTGCAGGCGAAATTCGCCTGGATATCGAGGCCGCGTTTAGCCAAGGTTTACCCAATACCCCGATGTCGCACGCGCAGATTCGCGTGCTCTCGGGTAACTTTGTGACGGCACGCCCAACGGGGATCATTGACGGCATCGACTATCAACATACCGGTCAGGTGCGCAAAATTGACGTTGAGGCCCTGCGCTTTGCCATCGAACGTGGTTCGATTGTTTTGCTGTCGCCGCTTGGGTTTTCGCCAACAGGCGATGCGTTCAACCTTTCAATGGAAGAACTTGCTACCAGCGTGGCCACAGCACTACGCGCTGAGAAACTCATCTTTTTGATCGAAACCCCCGGTGTGGTCTCGCCCGACGGCTCGGTTGATACCGAGCTGGCGCGTTTAGATGCCGATGCGCTGCTGGCAGAGGGCTCAATCGACGCAGATACCGCCTTTTACCTGCAGTACGCGTCGCGCGCAGTCAAGCGCGGTGTGACTCGCGCGCATCTCATCCCGTTTTCAATGGACGGCGTCGTATTGCTTGAAATCTTTACCCATGACGGCGTGGGCACCATGGTAGTTGAAGATACGCTTGACGATTTACGCCCAGCCACCATTGATGACGTAGGCGCACTGCTGCAGTTGATTGAGCCACTTGAACTTGATGGCACCTTGTTGCCGCGCGGCAGGGGCATCATCGAGCGTGAGGTCGAAAACTTCACTGTGCTTGAGCACGATGGAGTGATCTACGGATGTGCGACGCTGAACGATTTTCCGCAGTCGCAGATGGCAGAAATGGGCTGTCTGATTGTGCATCCTGAATGGCAAGGCACCGGCGAAGGCGAAATTTTGCTGCGTCACATGGAGTCGCGCGCCCGTGCGATGGGTGCAAAGCGCCTGTTTGTGCTCACCACGCGTACCTCGCACTGGTTTATCAAACGAGGGTTTGTGCAAGGTGGCGTGGCCGATTTGCCTAGAGAAAAGCAAGCGCATTACAACCGCTCGCGAAATAGTCTGATTTTTATTAAACGGCTGTAAAAGCGAAGAGCCTGCAAAGACGAAGGTTTTTAATCGGCACTCGCTTCAAATCCTTTTACAATCAGGTGCGTACTCCTTTTAACGGGTAATGTTTGGTAATCGCAGCGTGAATCGTGCGCTAATCGCGTTAAAGATTGGCCCTATTCACGACTGACATTGATCGGACTCTGTTCTCGATTGACTATTGATCGTTGATTTGACTCTGTTCTTGATTGACTATTGATCGTTGATTTGACTCTGTTCTTGATTAACGATTGATCGTTGATTTGACTCTGTTCTCGATTGACTATTGATCGTTGATTTTTTTCGTACTCTTAACTAGCAGGATGTTGCCATGAGCCGTACCGTGCAGTGTGTCAAACTCAACAAAGAGGCCCCTGGTCTTGAGTATCCTCCGTACCCAGGCGAAATGGGTGTCAAGATTTGGCAAAGCATTTCGCAAGAAGCTTGGGAAGAATGGAAAGCCATTCAAACCAGACTTGTGAATGAAAACCGCCTGAATCTGGCCGATACCCGCGCGCGTAAGTATCTAAAAGAACAGATGACAAAGTTTTTGTTTGAGGGTGGCGACATCGAAGCGCAAGGCTACGTGCCGCCTAGCGAGTAAGGTTTGCAACGGGCGATGCAGACCCTCAAGCACAAGGGCTCTGCACGCTACCACACCTGAGTTGCATTGGGGCATGGTAACCACTACGCATGGCTCAATCGCAAGTTGCTGTCACTACCTGCTACAACTAATCGCAAGTCGCTGACACTAGCTGCTTCAACGTCAGCGTTCACTCTTGAATTTATTGGCTGGCACCGCGGGCAGCTGCTTCTGCCTGCTTCGCAGCCTTAGCAGCGAGTTTTTCTTCGGGCGTTGGTTCGGGCTCGCCGCGCACAAGACGCTCAGCCATCTTCAAACCCTTATGGCGCACATCAGCGCCATGCACCATATAAATCACACGTTCGGCCATGTTTTTGCAGTGGTCGCCGATACGTTCCATTGAGCGGGCGATAAACAACAAATCAATCGAACGTGAAATCGTGCGTGGGTCTTCGATCATGTAAGTGATCAGGTTACGCAAAGTCGCCTTCCATTCTTTGTCGACTTCTTTATCGCTACGAACCACTGCGGCGGCTAGCACCGCGTCTTGGCGTGCAAAGGCATCCATCACCTGACGCATCATGGTCGCAATGTTGTTCGCCATGTGACGCAGTTCGATTTCAGGCATAAACGAACGGTCGTCTTCATGAATACGGCGAGCCATTGTGGCAATTTTTTCGGCCTCGTCGCCCGATCTTTCCATGTCAGTCAGCATTTTGGTCACTGCCAAGAGCGTGCGTAGATCGATCGCTGCGGGTTGGTGACGCGCCAAAATCTGGGTCACACGTTCGTCGATATCCACCTCAAGACGATTGACTTCTTTTTCGTGCTCGCGCACACGGTCAACCAAGTTCACATCACCCTCGGTGAGCGCCTGCATACCGTCCTGGACCATGGCTTCGACAAGACCGCCCATTTGCAGTAACTCGGTGCGAATACGCTGAAGGTCTGCGTCAAATTGCTTGTTGGTGTGCTCAGTCATGGCAAATCCAATCAGATTGAAGGTCGTAGTGTAAGACGAAACTATGACAGTTTTGTGAACGTAACGCCTCGATGTGGCGTGCCACGAAACCCTTGCACCTCGACGTGGGCGACCGCCGCCTCAGCGCAAGCTGTGACTCAGCTAAAGCTTTCGAATGCCTTGCTGAGTGGCCAATAACGCCACATCAGCGGGTCGCGCCGCAAACAAACCGTTTGTCACGACACCTGGCACTTGGTTCAAACGCGCTTCAAGTGCAACCGCATCGAGAATCGTTAAACCGTGTACGTCTAAGATCTGATTGCCGTTATCAGTCGTAAAGCCGGCCCGCAAAACAGGCTCACCGCCGAGTTCACGCGCCACACGGGCTACCGCTTCGCGTGCCAGCGGCAACACTTCAATCGGTAAAGGAAAGCGGCCTAACACCTGAACGAGTTTGGATTCATCCGCGATACACACAAACTGTTTCGAAACAGAGGCCACAATTTTTTCGCGTGTGAGCGCCCCGCCACCGCCTTTAAGCATGTGCAGGCATTCGTTGATTTCATCAGCGCCATCGACATAGACCGGCATGGTCTGCACCTCGTTGAGATCAAGCACCAAAATGCCCAGGGCAGCCAACCGTTGCGCACTGCGCTCAGAGCTTGCAACCGCAGCACGAAATTGCGTTTTATAGCGCGCTAGGCCGTCAATGAACAAATCAGCGGTCGAACCAGTACCCACACCGATCACCGCCTCGGGCGAGAGCAGCGGCTCGATATACGTCAACGCAGCCTCTGCGGCTTGTTGTTTAAGATCTTGTTGTGAAAGCATCATCATCCTTTGAAGGTGGGTCTTCTGTCTCTGAGGTCGCAGTATCTAACGCCAAAGACTCTTGTTCGCTGAGGCCTTCGCGCAACAAGGCACGCGCCTGATCATCGGGCAGCACTTCTACATTTTTTAGGCTTCGCAGCATCGCCCGGGTACGGGTCTCGGTTTGACCGATCTTGTTGCTGGCTGAGTCGAGCGATTTTTTAACCGCTGACAGTGTGTCACCAAATTTATTGAACTCGGTTTTGACTGCACGCAACACCTGCCAAACCTCAGACGAACGCTGCTGAATCGCCAGAGTACGGAACCCCATTTGCAAACTATTGAGCAAAGCTGCCAGGTTGGCGGGGCCCGCCACATTGACACGCAGGTCATGCAACTTATCAAGCAAGCCCGGTTGTCGCAACACCTCGGCGTACAGGCTCTCGCTGGGCAAAAACATGATGGCAAAGTCAGTGGTGTGAGGGGGTGACACGTATTTTGAGACGATCAGCTTTGCTTGCGTCTCAACCGCCTTGCCCAGCGCCAACCCCGCCGCTCTAATCCCGTCACGATCGGCATGTTCGTGGGCATCCATCAAGCGCTCGTATTCTTCTTTCGGAAACTTTGCGTCAATAGGCAGCCACACCACTTGCTCGTGCTCTGACGCGCCCGGCAAGCGAATCGCGAACTCAACCTGAGCATCACTACCTGGTACGGTTTTCACGTTACGGGCATATTGCTCGGTTGTCATGCCGTCTTCGATCAAGCGGGCTAATTGCACCTCACCCCAAGTACCACGGGTTTTGACATTGGTCAGCACACGCTTCAGATCGCCCACGCCAGTTGCCAGCGCCTGCATTTCGCCCAGACCTCGTTGCACAGCCTCGAGACGCTCTGAGACATGTTTGAACGACTCACCCAAGCGCAGCTCGAGCGTGGCGTGCAGTTTTTCATCGACGGTGCGGCGCATCTCGTCAAGCTTATTGGCATTGTCAGTCTGCAAGGCTAGCAGGCGTTGCTCGACCGCCGCACGCAACTCGGCCATCCGTTGATCGTTGGTTTGAATCAGACTTTGCCATTGCATCGTAAACCCAGCAGCAAAGCGCGCTAAGGATTCTGCCCCCTCGCTGCGCCCGGCGGCGGCATCGCGTGCAACCGCCGCCCTGAACTCAGCGTCAGCCTGCGACAGCTCGAGTCGCAAAGCGCGCGAGGCGTCGGACATTTCAGTGCGCAATTGACGCTGACTTTCAAGTTGCTCGGCACGTTGCGTACGTTCGACACGCTCAAGTGTTGCAATAATGTGCTCAAGCAGGGGGGCAGACGGCTGCGCGCTTGTGGCGCGCACCTTTAACCAAGCCAGCACTGCAAACACCGCGGCAATGGTTGCGCCTAGCGCCGCGACAAGCATCGGGACAGTCGTGTCTGTCATACGATCTTTAATTTCTCTGTGTAACGCTTTTCGTTGAAACCCACTGTCACTGAGCCATCGGGATAAAGCGTCAAGGGTCGACGAATCAGCGCGGGGTACTGGGCAATCAAATCAAGCCATTGCGTCTCAGATTGCGGGTCTTTTAATGCGTCAGAGAGTTGTCGCCAGGTCATCGAGGCGCGGTTAACGAGCTTTTCAAAACCGCCTAGCGCCTGCGCCCATTTGGTTAACTCAGCTGCGCCGATGGGATGGGCGCGGTAATCAATGAACTGATGAGCAAGCGCATGTTGGTCAAGCCAGGCCCGCGCCTTGACGCAGGTACTGCATTGGGTCAGCCCGTATAAGGTTAAAGCCATCAGAGTGTTTTCCAAAATATATTACGCATCGTTAAATACCGCTTGGTAGCCCTGTTTGAACACATGCCAACACGTCGACTCGAGCTCTGGCGCAACCTTTCTGACCGAGCGCAACAAGCGAGACAGATTTTCGGCCCGCTGGGTCGCTGTCAGCGCTTTGCGGCGGCCACGATCCAAATCAATGATCCACACTTTATCTTGCGCATCCACCAAAAGGTTAAAGACATTTAAGTCAGCGTGCCACACGTCAAATTGATGCATCTGCGCAATCACCCGACCCGCTTCGAGCCATACCCTGGGCTCGGTGCACTGCCCCAAGGGCCGAGCCAGTGGGATCCGCTGGGTGAGCAAGGCCGCACGATAGGTCAAGCGCCCCCGCCAGACGGCGGCCCCTAGCGGGCGTGGCACGGGCAAACCGGCTTGCCACATCATGCGCAATAAATCGAACTCGGCAAAAGAGCGCGTGCGCTCTAGGCCCAGCCACAGATAGCGCTCTCGCACCAAACGCGCCATCAACCCACCCCGCCTAAAGTGCCTGAGCACCGCCTCGAGGGATGCCAACTGCACAAACCAGGCCGCGGCGCGACCTCCAGAGGCGACGACTTGCGCCTGCGAAGGCAGATAGGCCGGATCAAAGCACGGCAAGGCAGGATCGGGCATTAAAGGATCAAGCCGCAGGTGGACGGTTTGCCCGCCCTGTTCAAGCAGCACAGACGCGCTGTCGTCTGTTAAGCGGTGAGCTTGGACGGCGCAAGGGTGTGTGCGGCTCAGCGTCATGCTCAGGACTGCCGCAAAATATTGAGTGGTGGGGTCTGCAGGACACCGCGCAAGGCCAACGCACCGGCAAGCCAGGCGCCAAACATGCAAAGCGTCACCCCCAAGAACCAAGGCATCAGGGTAAAACGCATATTGAACTCAAAGAGCCACGTCGATAACGCCCAGGCTGCCAGCGTCGCACCACCGGCGGCTAACAGGCCAGCTAGCGCACCAACCGCCAACAGTTCGATACGCTGAGCTGCGGCCAATTGACGCCTTGAAGCTCCAAGCGCACGCATCAAGGCGGCCTCACGAACACGTTCGTCGCGCGTGGCCGACAGAGCTGCGGCCAACACTAGCGCACCGGCTAAAAGTGAGAAAACAAAGAGGCCTTGCACTGCCACCGAGACTTTATCCAAAATGCTTTGCAACTGGCCCAAAATCGCACCCACGTCAAAAACAGTCAGATTAGGAAACTCTTGCACAAGCTTTTGTAATTGCCCCGCTTGATCGGGTCGCAAATGAAAGGCTGTCATATACGTTTGCGGTGCGTTGCTCAACGCCGTAGGCGTCAGAATCGCAAAAAAGTTTGCCCGCATCGAATCCCAGTCAACGCGACGCAGACTCGTGACCGTCACGTTGATCATTTGACCAGCGACATCAAATTCTAAAACATCACCAAGCGCAAGCGACAGCGTTTTAGCCAAACCGGTTTCAAGCGACACCTCAAAGGCTCCACTCGCAAGGTCTCGCCCTGAGACGATTTGTCCTGGCTCGGGCAGTGACGAGGCGTACGACAGATTGAACTCACGTTCAATTAACCGCTGAGCACGCTCTTGCGTGTAATCGTTGGCACTTAACGCCTGGCCGTTACGAGAGAGCAGCCGACCTCGCACCATCGGCGACATCACAGCCTGAGGGATCCCAGCTTGCTGCAAAGCCTGCCGGACACCTGGCACTTGATCAGGCTGCACATTGATCAAAAACCGGTTCGGGGCATCGGGGGGCAAGGTGCGTTGCCACCCTGCCAGTAAATCAGTGCGCACGATCGTCAACAACAAAAGTGCCATCATCCCGATCGCTAAGGCGCTCACTTGCGCAATGGTTGCTGCGCGCCTGCGCACCACCCCACTAATCGCAAAACGCAACATTGGGAAAGCATCCAGACGCCCGCGCAAGAGAGCCAGCAATCCTAAGCCTAAGGCACTGACGCCGCCAAACAAAAGTGCTGCAACTAAAAAACCCAGTGCCACAACGGCACCTAACTTGAGATCTTTGGCAACCCACCACATCAACACAGTGAACCCTGCCAAACCCAGTACATAGCCCAACAAGCTTGCCCTAGGCATACGAGGATGGGCTGCTCGAAAGATTTGCGACGGTGCGACATCGCGCAAGGCCTGTATCGGCGGCCAGGCAAAGGCGAGTAACAACCACAGCCCCGCAAATAGGCCCTGCAAGGCGGGCAGCCATGAGGCCGAGGGCAAGTCTGTGCCGATCAGTTCACCGAGCGCGATGATCATCAAAAATTGCGCACACCAGCCCAACAGCATGCCTGCAAATGACCCCAGCACGCCCACTAAGACGAACTCACCCACCACAATCTGAGACACTGTAGACTGCGTCGCCCCCAGGCAGCGCATCAACGCGATGCTTGGTCGATGGCGCTGGCCAAAACGTCTGGCGGCAAGCGCCACGGCGACCGCGGCAATTAACACAGCCAGCATCGCCACCAGCGCCAAAAACTGCTGCGCCCGATCAAGCGAACGACGGATTTCAGGCCGCCCCGCCTCGACCGTGAGAATTTTTTGACCCGGTTTGAGTTGGCTCTCAAGCCAGCTTCGATAGGCGACTACCTCAGCGCCCTCACCCGCCACGAGCAAAGCATGGCGCACGCGGCTGCCGGGTGCGATCAACCCAGTGCGCGGCAAATCTTCAGCGCGAAACATCACGCGTGGCGCTAAATTGACGAACTGTGGGCCCCGATCAGGCTCATAGGTGATGACCCGCGTAATCGTCAGGCTAATGTCACCCACGTTGAGTTGCTGACCGATTTGCTGGCTGGTCTGACCTAAAATTTGCGCATCTACCCACACTTCGCCTACCGCGGGCGCAGTTTTTGTGGCCTGATCCGAGCCCGCAATGCTGGTGCTGGTACGCAGGCTGCCGCGCAGCGGGTAGCTGCCTTGAACCGCTTTTAAAGAAGACAGCACGAGGTTCGTGCTCGAACCCACCATCGACGGAAACTGCCACGTCAGTGCGGTGGTTAAGCCGAGCTTCTTTGCCTGTCGCAAAAACTCTTCTGGTACTGGCGCATCGGCCTCAAAGACTAAATCTGCGCCAAGCATTTGCGCGGCGTCGCGCTCGAGCGCCCTACTGACTCGATCGGCCAAAAAACCCACGCTAGTGATGGCGGCAACCGCCACCACCACAGCGAGCAACAGCAAACGCAGGTCACCGGCGCGCGCATCGCGCCAGGCTTGTTTAAAGGCGAGTTTAAGGTTTGTCATGAGGGCCAATCGTCTCAGCGTAAGCGGTCAAGAGCATCTTGCAAGCGATCAACCGCCCAGACGTCTAAGCCTTCAATCGGCTGACGTGGCGCATTGGCCTTAGGAATAATCGCCACCGAAAAGCCCAGTTTTGCGGCTTCGCGCAGGCGCTCTTGACCTCGCGGCGCTGGCCGAACCTCACCAGCCAACCCCACTTCACCAAACGCGATCAGCCCCTTGGGCAACGGACGATCGCGCAGCGACGAAATAATCGCTAACAAGACGGCCAGGTCAGCAGCCGGCTCAGTGATGCGAACGCCGCCTACCGCATTGACAAAGACATCCTGATCAAAGGTTGAGACGCCTGCATGGCGATGCAGTACCGCCAACAACATGGCCAGGCGATTACCTTCAAGGCCAACCGACAAGCGGCGTGGATTTGGTACATGCGCGGTATCCACCAGCGCTTGAATTTCGACCAAAAGCGGCCGTGTGCCTTCTTGGGTCGCCATCACGCAAGAGCCCGACACTTCGTTGGTGTGCTGCGACAAAAACAAGGCGGAGGGGTTAGACACCCCGCGCAGGCCGCGATCAGTCATGGCGAAGACGCCCAGCTCATTAACTGCACCGAAGCGATTTTTAAAGGCACGCACCAACCGAAACGACGAGTGCGTGTCACCCTCAAAATACAACACGGTATCGACAATGTGCTCAAGCACCCTAGGCCCGGCCAAGGTGCCGTCTTTGGTGACATGGCCAATCATCACAATCGGGATCCCCGCCTGCTTGGCCAGCCGTGTCAGTTGGGCCGCACACTCTTTAACTTGTGAGACCGAGCCGGGCGCGGCACTGAGCTCGCTCGAATAAATGGTTTGGATCGAATCAATCACCGCAACCGCTGGCTTTTGTTCAAGCAAGGCGTGTTGAATCGCTTCAAGACGGATTTCAGCGAACAAATCAACCGAGCCACCTGTTAAGCCTAGACGCCGCGCGCGCAAGGCGACTTGCTCGGCAGACTCTTCGCCCGTGACATACAGCACACGCGCCTGACCTGACATGGCCACCAGCGCTTGCAGTAACAAGGTTGATTTGCCGATGCCAGGATCGCCGCCGATGAGTACCACTGCACCGGCCACCAAACCGCCCCCTAGAACTCGATCGAATTCGGGGATGCCAGTGGAGATGCGCGGTAACTCGAGCGCCTCGACATCTGAGAGGCTGCGCAGCGGCGCTGAAGCGGTGAGCGGCGCATAACGATGCTCAGCGTGGGCAGCAAGCCCAGCATCGCGCGACTCTTCGAGGGTGTTCCAGGCGTTGCAATGCGGGCACTGGCCCAGCCATTTTGGACTGACGCCACCACACTCGGTGCAGGTGAAAATCGTTTTAATTTTTGCCATGCGCTAGTTTAACAAGGCTGGGGGGGCACCATAGCCAAGTTCCTTGAGACGAACTGCTCAAGACACTTGGCTGCGTCTTAAGAAGCGGTACTGCCTAAGCTGCCGCCGCCATCAATCCCGATGATCTGACCCGTGATAAAGCTGGCCTCGGCCGACAATAAAAACCCGATTAACGCAGCCACCTCGTTAGCCGTGCCTAGGCGCCCCATGGGCACCGTTGAGGACGCAGCGCTAGCAACATCTGCGACAGGCATTGCATTCATGAAAAGTTCGGTATCAATGGCCCCTGGGGCGACGGCATTGACTGTGATGCCGTACTCAGCTAAATCTAAGGCCCAAGTGCGCGTGCAACCAATGAGGGCACTTTTGGCGGCAGCATAGCTTGTGGCGTCGCGGGCACCCCGCACAGCCAGACTGCACAAGTTGATGATGCGACCGCTGCGGCGCACTTTCATCGATTCAACAAACGCTTGAGTGACCTGCACCGCAGTACGAACGTTCATGTCGAAGGTTTCGTAAAGCGCTGAAAGTTCGACCGAACCGAGTGGTTGCGAAATCGCCGAACCCACATTATTGACCACAGCATCTACCGGAAACTTGTCGCGTATCACTTGGAGCACATCTTGTGTTTGACCCGCATCTGACAAATCGCATTCATACAGATAGCCGGGAAAATCGATTTCGGCGGTATTGCGCGCAATGCCAAC
>CANCMG010000074.1 GCA_947378965.1 Alcaligenaceae bacterium
GAAAATCACGCTGACGTCGTTGGCGCGATCAATGTTTTAGAGCGGGGATACCGCTTGTTAGCCCGTGGAGAGTCGGTGTAGTCAGACCGCTCAGTGAAGCAGGAACCCACCGAAGTGACTCAGGCAGCGTTTGCCTGAGCACCGTAGGAATCCCCGTCCTTTGCGCGCAAGCGGCAGTCATCGACTGAGGGCGGGGAGGATGTCAAAGGCCAAGAGGCGGCACTTTGGTGACCATCCTTCGTTCTGAGTGTATCGTATCGCCTGCTCCTAGAACAAAGTCTTGTCCGAGCCAAGAACAAAGTCTTGTCCGAGCCAAGAACAACTTCCTTTTGTCATTGCACCTCTTGAGCAAGTTTCATGAAAATTACAGAAATCCGCGAATCGACCCGTCCTATTAAGTCCAATATCCGTAACGCCTATATTGATTTTTCAAAAATGACCTTGAGTCTGGTCGCCGTGGTCACAGATGTGATCCGTGACGGTAAGCCCGTGATTGGCTATGGATTTAACTCGAATGGACGCTATGGGCAAGGCGCGTTGATGCGCGAGCGGTTTATTCCTCGCGTGCTTGAGGCGAGCCCTGACGCGCTGCTAGATACGAAGGGGATTTTGTGTCCGCACAAAGTCTGGGCGACCATGATGAACAACGAAAAGCCCGGCGGCCATGGCGAGCGCTCGGTGGCGGTTGGTACGATCGACATGGCTGTTTGGGATGCGGTCGCCAAAATCGAAGGCTTACCGCTTTATCAGTTATTGGCTGAACGCTATGGCGACGGCAAGCCCAAACGTGAAGTGTTTGTCTACGCCGCTGGAGGGTATTACTGGCCAGGGCAGGGCATTGAAGGCCTCACGCGCGAGATGCAAAGCTACCTTGATCGTGGCTACTCGGTCGTGAAGAAAAAAATTGGCGGGGGCTCATTGGCCGAAGATTGCAAACGAATTGAAGCCGTTTTGAAGTTGCTTGGCCCGGGGCAAAGGCTGGCCGTTGATGCAAACGGCCGCTTTGATTTGAAGACTGCGATTGAGTACGGCAAGGCCTTGGCTCAGTACGACTTATTTTGGTACGAAGAGGCGGGTGACCCGCTTGATTTTGAGTTACAGGCAGAGTTGGCGAATCATTACGACAAACCGATGGCCACGGGTGAAAATTTGTTTTCAATGCAAGATGCCCGAAATTTGATTCGTTATGGTGGCATGCGCCGAGACCGCGACTGGTTGCAATTTGATTGCGCACTGAGCTATGGCTTGGTTGAATATTTGCGTACCCTTGAGATGCTCAAAGAGTATGACTGGTCACCTAAGCGTTGCGTGCCGCACGGTGGCCACCAGATGTCGCTTGCGATTGCTGCAGGCTTGGGTCTGGGGGGCAACGAAAGTTACCCTGACTTATTCCAACCCTATGGCGGCTTTCCGGATGGCGTCAAGGTTGAGAACAGCATTGTGACCTTGCCAGAATTAGTCGGCATTGGGTTTGAGGGTAAAGCTGATCTGTATGCCGAGATGAAGGCCCTGGCGAGCTAAGGTCAGCGACAGCCCGATTCAGCTGACCGTAGCTCAGTGAGTCGTTATTAGGTTTGAGCTCAGGGCTACCCTCTATGCCGGGATGAAGGCATGGCCAAGTTAGGTGCAGCCAGTGCACCACTCAAACTCCTAATTGAGTTTGAGTGGATGGTTTTTATTGCGCTTGTGTCTGTGTGGTTGATTGCTTCAGCGAACCTGCTGAAACTTTTGCGCCCGCTTAGCGGTGTCGGCTTCGGCGGTGTAGACGTTGCCCTGTGAGTCAATGGCGATATTATGAATTGAGTGAAAGTCGCCAGCCATGCGGCCTGAGCGGCCAAAGGTGCCAACCACTACGCCAGTTTCACGCACTAGGATTCTGACCTCATTGTTCGAACCATCTGCCACTAAAATATATTTTTGAGCAGCGTCTTGTGTCGGAACCAGGTCGGCGACTGTATTGCGTGTTTCGGGTTCAGTCACGATTTGGCGGATAAACTTACCGTCTTTAGAGAACACTTGAATGCGATTGTTTGCACGATCACAAACGAAGACGGTTTGATCTTTCATCAGCCTAACGCAGTGCACGCCTTGCCCAAACTGCGGCGACTGTGGATTGTGGTCTGGAATCTTCGCGTCGTCTGGCACATTGCCAAAGGCCCCCCAGTGGCGCTTGTAGGTACCGGTTGTTGCATCAAACACAATCACGCGGCGGTTCTGATAGCCGTCGACAATAAAGAGCTCGTTGGTCGCTTGATCGAGTTCCATATGAGCGGGGCGGCCAAGCTGAGTCGTTGAATTGCTGCCAAGACTTTTGCCAGGTGAGCCAATTTGCATCAGAAACTTGCCCTCGGCGGTAAATTTCAAGACCATATTGTCGGTGGGGTCGTTGCCGCCAATCCAGACGTTTCCAACTGGGTCCACATAGATACCATGTTCATTTTTAGGCCAGTCGTAGCCAGTACCTGCTCCGCCCCAACCGCGTAAAAAATTACCGTCACGATCAAACTCCATGACGGGTGGTGCGGCGATGCAGCATTTTGACCTAGGAGGAGACGTCGTCGCGCCGCGCTCATCTTCGGCAAGGCTTCTGGGGCGATGAAGCACCCAGATGTGATCATTTTTGTCGGTAGCGATGCCTGACACCTGGCCTAGTAGCCAATTATTAGGCAGCGGTTTGGGCCAATAGGGGTCAACCGCATAGGCGGGTCCGTTGGCGGCACCCTCGACACGTTTCGCATTATTGACACACGCGGTGAGTAGAATGGCTGCGATCACGGCAAAGGCAAGCCTGGATAACGAACGGACAATTGTCATTAGAGTCTCCGATTTTCGAATAGTTTGTCACGATGCTAACACCCAATGTTGCTAAGTTCTATAGCAAAAGCAAAAGCAAAAGCAAAAGCAAAAGCAAGAGCAAGAGCAAGAGCACTGAGCAGATGACCGAAAATTGAGTATGCTTTACCACTTGTGATGGATGAAGCGCCCGATGGCCCATTTCGATGTCACCAGTTTTACGATTCAATGAGCCCCCGCAGTGCAATCAACAAAGCCGATATGAACGACAGCCAGAGCGTCAGCGACAGAGATAGCTTGAATCAGAACAAGGCGCATCGACGCGCCGTCGCTGGCGTGCTAAACGCGTTAAAGCCTCAAACGGTACTGGATATCTGTTGCGGCGATGGTTGGTTGCCTAGCGCACTCGCGTACCCAGCGCTTGTGCACGGCATCGATTTTTACACTGAGGCGCCTGCTGGTTATGCCCAGTTTCAAGCGGCCGACTTCAATCTGGGGATCCCCGAGACCTTTGGGCAGTATGATGCCGCGGTTTGTTGTGAGGCGATGGGCTACCAGCAAAATCCGGGGCTATTTTTGCAAAGCGTACGCGCACATTTGAAGCCGGGTGCGACCTTTGTGTTGTCTCTGCCAAACCCCAACTATGCCGGGGCGCGCATCAATCACCTTATTCAAGGGTTTCCACGCTCGTATTCTTGGTTTGCGCAAAATACGACGGCCGAGGCCCACATGCCATGGCTCACATTGGGATTGTTTCAACTTTGGTTGTTGCTTGGTTTGAATGGCTTCACCGACATCACGGTGCACGAGGTCGATGAAAAAAAGCCGCGGCGTCAGGTTGAAAAAATCATCGGTTGGGTGATCAAAGGCTATGCTCGAAAAAAAATCAAATCTGCACCGTCTGCTGCGGTCGCGCAGCTTTGGCGTCAGGCACTGTCTGATCAGGTGGTGTACGGTCGGCAGTTAGTTGTTTCTGCTAAAGTGAGTCAATAGGTTGCGTGCTGAGATAGATTGACACCAGAAGCTTCGGTACTGATCTTTGTTGCAACACCTGTTTTCGACTCAAGCCTTCCATGACAAACACAGCTCACCACTCCGCACTAGACGTCTCGCTTCCTTTGGCGCAATTTATCCACAACTGTCACTGGAGTGATATTCCAGAGGTGGTGCGACACGAAGCTAAGCGCTCGTTATTAAATTATTTTTCGACTGCATTGTCGGCATGCTTTGATCCAACGATTGAACGTGCCGCTCAGGTGTACGGCCGCTTTTCGGTTGGCCCGCAGGCCACGGTGATCGGGCGTGGGCAACGGCTTGACATGTTGACGGCCGCCGCGTTGAACACCATGGCGGCCAATGTCTTTGACTTTGACGACACGCATATTCCAACGATCATCCATCCGACAGCGCCGGTGGCACCCGCTGTGTTTGCCTGGTCTGAAACGCAACGCACAAGCGGTATCGATGCCTTGCTGAGTTTTATTTTGGGTGTTGAGGCTGAGTGTCGCATTGGCAACGCTGTGTCGCCAGGGCACTATGCTCGCGGTTGGCATATCACCTCAACCTGCGGGGTGTTTGGTTCTGCACTGGCCACTGGCAAGTTGCTTGGACTGAGCGCGCGACAACTCGTTTGGGCCTTGGGGTCTGCTTCGGCCCAGGCCTCGGGCTTGGTCGAGACGCTTGGCACCATGTCTAAAAGCGTGAGTATGGGTAATGCCGCGCGCAACGGTATGGTGTCTGCCTTGTTGGCGCAACAAGACTTTGATGGGCCTGCTCAGCCGCTTGAAGGCGTGCGTGGTTTTTTAAATGTGACCGCCGACGCGCCCGACTGCCAGAGTATCGTGAACGCGTTAGGTGAGCGTTGGGAAATCCTCAACAACACCTACAAGCCGTTTCCTTGTGGGGTGGTATTGAACCCAGTGCTTGAGGCGTGTTTGGGCTTAACGACACATCCTGAACTGTTGCAACAAGGTTTAGGTGCGATTGAGCGTATCGAATTGATTGGTCATCCCCTATTGCGACAGCGCACCGACCGACCCAACGTTGCGACAGGTAGAGAGTCGCAGGTGAGTGCACAGCACGCAGTCGCCGTCGCCTTGACCCGAGGAAAAGCGGGTTTGGCCGAGTTCAGCGATCAGGCCGTTGCTGATCTAACGTTGCGCGACTTGGGTCGCAAAATCTCTTTCATTGACGATGCATCCGTTGCGGTCGAAGCGGCGACGGTCAAATTACACTTGCTGGGCGGACAGACGCTTGAAGTTGCAATCGACATTGCACGTGGGGCGCGCGGCAGACCGCTGTCAGATCAAGATATTGAAAACAAAGTACGCACCTTATGCGAGTATGGTGGTTCGGGCTGTGATCCAGAACCCTTGATTGAGGCTGTTTGGTCAATGGACCGTGCTGCAGACGTTGGGCAACTCATGCAGTGTGTGGTCGGACGTGCAAAGCCGTAACCCGGGCGTGAACGCGCCGAACGAGACTTCACCTCACCTAGAGATCAAAGATGCTGAACCTCACCAAGAGACCAAAGATGCTGAAACTCACCGAGGGATTCAAGATGCTGAACTTCACCGAGGGATCCAGGATGCTGAACCTCACCGAGGGATCCAGGATGCTGAACTTCACCGATAGGCCAACGCTCGCGCAGCGTTGGTTTGCGCGATTGTTGGCGAGTTTGGGTGTTGCTTGCTTCTTAGCCGGCAGCGTGTTGGGTACGCAGGCGATTGCCCAATCTGCTTTTAAGCCAACCGGTCCTGTCAAAATTGTGGTGATGTTTCCGCCTGGTGGCGGCACCGACGCTGTTGCCCGCATCGTGGGTGAACGACTGACCGAGTTATGGCAGCAACAGGTGATCATCGAAAACAAGGCCGGTGCACAAGGCAACATCGGCACAGCCTATGCTTCGAAGGCAGCGCCTGACGGCCAGACCTTAATGATTGCGCATCAGGGGGTGATGACGGTCAATCCGCACCTGTATAAAGACATGGGTTTCGATGTCAGAAAGGACATTGTCCCAGTGGGGCGGCTCACTCAACAACCGTTTGTGCTCGTGGCGCACCCTTCGGTGCCGGCAAACACACTCAAAGAGCTTGAGGCTCTTGCAAAAAGCAAGCCTGGCAAACTTTCGTACGGCTCGAGTGCTGCGGGCCCTCAACTTGCGGTTGAGTTATTCAAGTTCACCACTGGCGCTGAGTTACTGCACGTTGCGTACAAGGGCGCGGGCCCCGCCGTGATTGACGTGTTGGGGGGCAATATCGACTTGTTGGTGGCAAATCCGTCTTCGGTCGCGCAGCATGTTCAAGCAGGTAGGCTGCGCGCCCTTGTGTTGTTTGGCGCACAAGGGGTGGGGGTGTTACCAGGTGCGCCCACCGCAATCGACGCCGGTTACCCTGCTCTGGGCGATATGCCAGAGTGGTACGGGCTGGCGGTACCTGCGGCGACCCCCGTTGCGCTGATTGCTCTACTCAACAAAGATGTCAACGCAGTACTGTCTGATGCTTCGGTGCAAAAACGGATCAGTGCGTTGGGCTTGAATGCATCGCCAAGCACCCCAGCCGAGTTTTCAGAACAAATCAATCGAGACTATGTTCGTTGGGGAAACTTGATTCAACAGGCCGGCATACGCTTTGAATGAAGCGTAAACGCGACCCGTTGGTTAGCCGACTGCTTGAGTCTGAGAGAACGAACTTGTTTTAGGCTTGGCGGTTTTGGTGGTCTTCTTTTTGGGTGCTGTGCTTTTTTTCGCAGGCGTCTTCTTTTTGGCCGTCGTGCTCTTCTTCTTTGGGCTAGTTTGTGCAGGCGTACTTGAACTTGTTTGCGCGGCAACGGGTGCAACCTGAGTAAAGCCAAAAGCAGTTAGCATCAACAACACAGCAATTTTTTTCTTCATCATCATTCCTTCGGATCTCAAGCGTAACCGGTGTTAGTAAACGTTACCTCACCCTGAGACTATTTTAGACTGCTCAGGCAGAAACACAATTTGAAACCGATCCGTTCTACGCCCGAGGACCCAAAAATGCCTAAAAATGAGACAAATATCCCGTCAGATGTCGGTTTTGACGGGATTATGTTGTTTTTAGCGTTAGGGTTTATTGTTGGTCTACCTTGCTTTATTGTCGGTACGGCTTTGTTTATGTTGGGTTTTTCAACTGCAAATGCTGATTTGGTGAGTATGGCAAGCCTGCTTTACGGTGTCTCGCTCTCGGCGCTAGGCGGGCGAGTGGTCTTACGCAAATATCCACCACAAACAGAGCGACAGGCGCTCTTGTTGGGTGGTGGGGCGTTGGTCGTGAGTGCCAGTTGCTATGGAGCCTTGACTGCGACGTTCTGGGCCTTGCACTTGCCGAACGGCTTTGGTGGATAATCGTAGTATGAGATTAATGCACTTACATGAAAATTGACTGAGCACACTAATGTCTGACACGACAAACAAACAACCGTTACGTATTGCCATTGCTGGTTTGGGCGCCATCGGAAAATCCATCGCCAGTTCGCTATCGAAGGGCGCGGTACCGGGCGTTGTACTGACCGCTGTTTCGGCTAAGCACCACGACAAGGCCCAAGCGTTCGTTGCAAGCTTGGGGGTGCCGATCAAGGTGCTGACGTTGGCCGAACTTGAGCCCGTGGCCGACTTGGTGATCGAGTGCGCCCCAGCAGCGCTCTTGCCCGAAATTGTGAGTCCCTTTTTAAAGGCAAAAAAACAAGCGATTGTATTGTCGGTCGGGGCGCTGCTGTTTAATCAGAACTTGATTGATATGGCACAACAAGAGGGCGGCATCATTCACGTACCAACCGGTGCTCTCATTGGTTTAGACGCCATGATCGCAGCAGCCGAGGGCAAGATTCACTCGGTGAGGATGGTCACGCGTAAGCCGCCCAACGGGCTGTCGGGTGCTCCACACTTAATCGAGAACAACATTAGTGTTGACGGCTTGACTGAACCCAAAAAAGTGTTCGAAGGTAATGCGCGTGCCGCAGCCAAAGGGTTTCCGGCAAACTTAAATGTGGTGGTGGCCTTGGCCTTAGCCGGCGTTGGGCCCGAAAACACCTTGCTTGAAATTTGGGCCGACCCAACGGTTGTACGCAATACTCACAGCATTGTGGTCGATTCAGACTCAGCAAAGTTCACCATGACCATGGAAAACATTCCCTCTGAAAACCCCAAAACTGGTCGGATTGTGGCGCAAAGCGTAATCGCCCTGCTGCGTAAAATGCAGGCCAGCTTTAAGGTTGGTACCTAAAACAGACTGGTGTCGCCTGCTTTTCTCGTCTAAGTGGGGGGCAGGTTAACTCCCGTCCGTTCCAATCCTTCTAACTCAAGCGGCCAAGGCGACAGCCGCTTGACGCTGAAAGTCGCCCTTACAGCAACGCTGAATTAAGCCGCCTGCGCAACCGCCGCTTTACGCGGCAAATCTAACGTGGTGACGCGGGTGAGTTCGCGTTTGTATGTTTTGTCGTCAAACGGACGCGCTCGATGCATGGTAGTGCGGTTATCCCAAATGACCAGATCGCCCAGCGCCCATTCATGGTGGCTTAAAAACTGAGGGCGCGTCGCATGCTCAATCAAGTCGCGCAGTAGCAAGCGGCCCTCAGGCACTTGCCACCCGATCACGCGCTCGGCGTGCGAGGCAAGATAAAGCGACTTACGAGGTGAGCCTTCAATCACACGCACCAGGGGGTGGGTCGCCCCAAGTAACTTGGCTTTTTCTTCTGGCGAAAAATCAAAACCCATCGTGTGGCGCGAATACGCAATTGAATGATGCACGCGCAGCTCGGCAATCGTCGCTTTGGTAGCGTCGTCAAGCGCTTCGTAGGCCGCACGCATGTCAGCAAACTCGGTATCGGCACGCACCGGAGGGATATTGCGCGCATAGAGCATCGAGTAACGCCCTGCGGGGTCTTCAAAAGAGGCATCGGTGTGCCAGATGCGATTACTGATGCCGTTCACACGGCGACGGTCTTCGGCGGCTAAGATGTCCCCATCTTGGCCAACGTTTGAGATATCTGTCAGTGCTTCGTTGCCAAAGCGATTTTTGACTAATACCGACGAAGACGTTTTGGCATGCAGCACGCCATCGAGGCGTTGCGCAAAGTCAAGTTGGTCTTGATTAGAAAATTGCTGACCCTTGAAGACTAAGACGCCAAATTCAGTCATGCCCTCGCGCAAGCGCTCAAGGCTTGCCTCGTCGCGCACCTGACGCAAATCAAGCGCACTGACCTCTGCCATGAACGTCGGGTGAAGCTTTTTGAATGTTATGGTCATACTTGTGTCTCTCTCGTTATTTTCAGTACGCTGAGCGCCTAGCGCCCTGTGTGCTGTTGTTTCGCTAGAATAAATATACTCCTTTAAGACCCAAAACCATGACCTCAAAACTGATTTTTTTAACGAATCCGATTCACCCGTTGGTGCACGCTGAAATGGAGACGTTCGCTCGGGTATCGGTGGCGACCTCAGTTCGCGACGAAGACCTGATCGCGGGCGCGCGCGAGGCTGCGATCGTGGTGGTGCGCACGCCTATCCCCGCTGCTTTATATGACCACGCCCCCAATTTGCTGGGCGTGATCCGCCACGGGGCCGGGGTCGATATGATTCCGATCCCCGAGGCCACTGCACGCGGCATCGCGGTTGCCAATGCGCCTGGCACCAATGCGGTCACCGTGGCTGAGTTTGCGGTGGGTCAAATGTTGTCGCTTGCCCATCGTAGCGCTGCGGCAAACCAACGCATGCGGGCAAGCGGTTGGGCGAGCGCCCGCACCTTAGCAGACCAAGGGCTAGAGTTGGCCGGCAAAAAAGTGGGCTTGGTGGGCTTGGGGGCGATTGGCCAAGCTGTTGCAAAAATGTGTCATTTTGGCTTTGGGATGAGTGTCTGCGGCTATCGACCTAGCGGCCGTGCTTCGCTAGAGTTTATTGATGTCATGCCGCTTGAGCAGGTATTGACGCAAGCCGATTTTGTGGTGCTGGCTTGCCCGTTG
Source organism: Alcaligenaceae bacterium (assembly GCA_947378965.1). Classification (GTDB taxonomy): domain Bacteria; phylum Pseudomonadota; class Gammaproteobacteria; order Burkholderiales; family Burkholderiaceae_B; genus Zwartia. Next base: position 9,769 of record CANCMG010000074.1, read on the forward strand.
AACGACTCAACCAAGGGGCTCATTAGCCGCGACTTGTTGGGCAAAATGAAAGCCTCAGCTTATTTGATCAACGTGGCACGCGGCGCGGTTGTGGATCAACAGGCTCTAGTCGAGGCGTTAAGTGAAAAACGCCTTGCCGGCGCGGCGCTCGATGTGTTTACCCAGCAACCCCTACCCACTGAGTCGCCCTTGTACGGGATGGAAAATGTGCTGCTCTCGCCGCATATGGCCGGGGTTACAGACGATAGCTTGAGGGCAATGGGTAGCTCGGTGGCGCGCCAAGCGCGGCAGATACTAAACGGTCAGTTACCCGATCATCTCGTCAATCACGAGGCGGCCGGTCAACTGCAAGAGCATCTGGTTCGTCAGTTACGCAAACAGTAAGCGCCGCTAGAGTGATATCCAGACGGGCAGCTGCCGCTTTTGATGATGGCCGTTTTAGAGGAGTCGCTGCTTGCTAGGCAATAGCCCCCGCTCGAGTGATAGCCCGACGGGCATGAGCCGACATTGGGCAAGGCAGCGCGTGCGTTCGATGATGAAGGGGTGCAGTAATTGCCACTGCTGTGATAGCCGCTGGGGCACGAGCCCTGTTTAACCAATGGTTGCGCAACCGGGGCTTGGGCAAAACTGGGCGCGCTAAACAAGCAAAAGACAACACTGAGCAGACAAGTCTTCAATATTGTTTGAGTGTTGCAAATTGGAGAATTGGTGTGGGTGGGTGACATCAGGGGCCAAGCCTCGCGATCAAGTTGTAGGAAATACGTCAAGATAACGCCGAACATGCTCAGGGCGCAATTTTTTGCTATCAACCTTTGGCGCGTACTTTTAAAAGTAAAAATTATTTTATTGAGCTAAATCGCCCTAATATAAGTAAAAATTAGTTTGTTGAGCTTAACCGCCTGAATTTTAGTAAAAATTAGTTTATCGAGCTAAGTCTCCTTGGTGTAAGTAAAAATGAGTTTGTTGAGCTAAGTCTACTTGGTGTAAGTAAAAATTAGTTTATTGCTTTAAATGATGTCAATATCGGTAAAAAGTCGCCAATCAGAGAGCTTGTGAGCGAGTAGGGTATTCACTCTGTTGGCAAGCAAAATTGCATAAAATCAAGGGATATTAATTGCAGCCCTCTCCAAGTATTCGACTAAATGCGCAATCCTTGCTCAAAAGCTGCACTTGTTTGTGACCAGAATGACTCCGGTTTTCGTCTATGCACGCGCGGTGCTACTATTTCGGGTTACCGAAGTATGACCATTGCAATCCAATTGAAACAAGCCAATGAATCTGACCTTAAACGCACCTGATTACGTTCGCCACGATGGTTTAAAAAACTGGGTGGCTGCCATTGCAGCAAAAGCCAAGCCCGCCAAGATTGTGTGGTGTGACGGCTCGCAAGAAGAATACGATCGACTTTGTGCCGAAATGGTGCAGTCGGGTATGTTGCTCAAACTCAATCCGGCAAAACGACCCAACTCGTTTTTAGCTCGCTCGTCACCCGATGACGTGGCTCGAGTCGAAGACCGCACCTTCATCTGCAGCAAAAACAAGGCCGAGGCGGGCCCGACCAATAACTGGATCGAGCCAGCAGAAATGCGCACCAAGCTCGATGAGTTGTTTGAGGGTGCGATGGCTGGCCGTACGCTTTATGTGATTCCGTTTTCGATGGGCCCCCTGGGTTCACCGATTGCACAAATTGGCGTTGAGTTGTCTGACTCGCCCTATGTGGTGGTCAACATGCGCATGATGACGCGCATGGGCAAAAAAGTGTACGACGTGCTGGGTCCAACCGGTGAGTTTGTGCCCTGTGTCCACACCGTGGGCGCGCCGTTGGCTGCAGGGCAGGCTGATGTCGTTTGGCCTTGTAACAACACCAAGTACATTGTGCATTTTCCGGATACACGCGAAATCTGGTCGTATGGCTCGGGTTATGGCGGCAACGCGCTGCTGGGCAAAAAATGTTTTGCACTGCGTATTGCATCAAATATGGGCCGCAGCGAAGCGAGCGCGACCTCGCCCGGCTGGCTGGCCGAGCACATGTTGATTTTGGGTGTCACAGCACCGTGGGGCAAAAAATATCACGTTGCAGCAGCATTTCCTTCGGCCTGTGGCAAAACTAACTTTGCGATGTTGATCCCACCTAAGGGCTTAGGCGAACAGGGCTGGAAGATCACCACAATCGGTGACGATATCGCCTGGATCAAGCCCGATGCCAAAGGTAACTTGCGCGCCATCAACCCAGAAGCAGGTTATTTTGGTGTGGCGCCAGGTACCAACGAGCAATCAAACTTTAATTGCATGGCCACCTTGGCCCAAGACACCATCTTCACTAACGTGGCATTGACCGACGACGGCGACGTGTGGTGGGAAGGCATGAGCAAGGTTCCACCTGCACACTGTATCGATTGGCAAGGGCGTGACTGGACACCAGAGCAGGCAAAAGAGAAAGGCATCAAGGCGGCGCACCCGAATGCACGTTTCACCGTTTCGGCCACACAAAACCCGGTGTTAGATCCTGAATGGGATAATCCTGAGGGTGTGGTCATTGACGCCTTCATCTTTGGCGGTCGCCGTTCGACCACAGTGCCTTTGGTGACAGAGGCGCGTGATTGGGCTGAAGGCGTTTACATGGCTGCGACCATGGGCTCTGAAACCACTGCTGCTGCCGTGGGCGAACAGGGTGTGGTGCGTCGTGATCCGTTTGCGATGTTGCCGTTCTGTGGCTACAACATGGCCGACTATTTTCAGCACTGGTTGTCTTTAGGCAAACACTTGCAAGCCTCGGGTGCTAAGTTGCCCAGTATCTTCTGTGTGAACTGGTTTCGCACAGATGCTGACGGCAAGTTTGTCTGGCCCGGCTTCAGCGAAAACACCCGCGTACTGAAGTGGATGTTGGGTCGTATTGAAGGCGAGGCCAAGGGTAACGAACATGTCTTTGGGATCACGCCAAGCTACGAAGACCTTGACTGGTCTGGCATGGATTTTTCTCTCGAAAAATTCACCACGATCACTTCAATCGACAAGGCCGCGTGGCGCAAAGAGTTTGAGTTGCATGCTGAACTCTTTGAGAAATTGGCGCATGGCTTGCCACCAAGCCTGCTCGAGATCAAGGCCGGCTTTGAAAGTCGTCTTGGCTGAACCCTAGTCTAGGCGCAGCGAAATATTCTCTGCGGCTGAACTGTACTTTGTCTAGAAGCACAGCAGGCTGTTGTTGTCTGATCTTAGACTGATCAAAAGGTAGCTGAGCATTTTCTACTGCTTAGCACCAAAGCAAAGAGCCCCGCAGCATCTCGTTGCGGGGCTCTTTTGCTTTTTGTTGATCGGTTGCTCTTGAGGTCATAACCTCTTGAGGTTAGAACGACCCAACGGTCATCCGTTGGTCATGCTAAACCACGCTCTTACATTTGACTTTGCCAGCTCGCATCCAAATCAAACGGATATACAGGGCGATCAAGCTTGCTGTACGGAAACCGCGAATAGTCAGAGCTGGTGACGCCGCCACCATCGCATTCGACCACGGCCTTGGCGATCGGTACGAACACTGGTCGGCAATACATTCTGGATTTGAGTAATACAAACCGGTGCTTGGTCGCATCAATGCCGATGTGACTGAAAATGCCTAAGTCCCAGTGCTCTTGAGGGGTCTCTGTGACCATCACTAGAGCTTGTGGCAACTGCAGCAAGACTGTGCGCCCCATGTAAATGCGCTGGCCGGTATAAGTGGGCCCGCTGATGACATACTCGCCATCGGTGATGCGCAAGACCACCCCAGTTAACACGCGGGGTGTCGTTGTGATACCCAGCTGGGTTAAAGGAACTTTGTCGCCAACAGCCACTGACACCGTTGCGCCAACGCCGGCCTCAACCATCAGCGCGACAGCCTCGGGGTCGCAAATTGGCCCCACAACGATATCTTGTAAGCCTTGTGCCAAGGCTTCGTGTAACACGTTCATATCGTCACAGGTGCCGCCTGACATGCAGTTATCACCATGATCCAGAAGCAATACGGGCCCTTCACCCGGTTGCTGGGCAAGCTCTTGTGCCCGAGTGATCGAGGCCGCCAAGGTTTCGCTCGCGTAGACGAAGCCCTCGCGGTTATCCCAGATGAAGCCGGCCACGAGGTCGGCAAATTGCTCGGCGGCATCTTGGTCGGCATCACTGACCACTACCACGCTGATACAGGGGGCGGCGATGTCGGCCAACGAAAACCCCGCCAAGACCGACACGCCCAACATACCAGCCGCTTCAGCGGCGCGCGCGAGTTCAACGGCTTCGTGCATGGCGCCGATATCGGTGCGGCTGCATAGCGTATGCGAGAGCAAGGGCAGACGGCGCCAAGCCATCGTCGGTTTGATTTTTTTATCGAGCATCTGAATGAGCAAACGCGCGGCGTGAGCGCCGGTTTCGTACATATCAATATGAGGATAGGTTTTAAAGCTCACTACGATGTCACTATTTGCCATCGTTTTTTCAGTGATTTTGCCGTGCAAATCAAAGGCGACCGCGATGGGGGCCTTAGGTAATGCTGCACGCAAGCGCTCTAGCAGATCACCCTCGCCATCGTCCGAGTTTTCGGCAACCATGGCACCGTGCAAGTCGAGTGCGATCGCATCGCACCCAGCCGCCGCCGCCACAATCACGTCAGACAAATGGGTGTAAGCCTCTGCGGCCACACGACCGCTTGGGTTGGCTGTAGCACTACAGGCCACAACAACCTGATGGCCAGCCTGTTCAAGCAGATCGATATAGGCCGCAATGCCGGTACGCGTACCTTTAGAGGCCGCGTAGGCCTCGTCGCCATAAGTTGGGCCGTGATCGCCAAACGACGAGAGTGGTGTTGGGACCGGAGAAAACGTATTGGTTTCGTGATTGAGTCGTGCAATCAAGATTTTCATGGCAGGCTCGCGCAGGCCAGCATGGCGTGCAACAACACGTTGCAGCCGGCTTCAAGATGCTCAGACTTGGCGTCTTCGATTTCATTGTGACTGATGCCGTCTTTGCACGGGACAAAAATCATCGCCGTGGGGGCAACGCGTGCCATATAGACAGCATCGTGACCCGCGCCACTCACAACGTCCATTTCTGAGAGCCCGATGGTGTGCGCGCCTGAGCGCACCGCTTGTACCAAGTCGTTGGCAAAGGCCGCAGGCGGAAAATACACCACCTGCGTCAAGGCGATGTTGACCTTGCCCTGTTTGGCAATTTCTTGGGCACGAGCGTTGAGCTTGTCGACCATCGCGGTCAAGGTCGCGTCTGAGTCGGCGCGAAGATCGACTGACAGCTTGACCGAGCCTGGGATGACGTTGCGTGAATTTGGGTAGACGTCAAGCATGCCGACTGTGCCACGCGCATTGGGGGCGTGGTCAAGCGCCAGTTCGTTGATGAGTTGCACCATGTGCGAGGCGGCCAGCAGGGCATCGTGACGCAAAGACATGGGGGTAGGGCCGGCATGGGCTTCAGAACCTGTGATCACCACATCAAACCAGCGTTGGCCCAGCGCGCCGGTGACCACACCAATCGTGATGTCGTGCGCTTCAAGCACGGGCCCTTGTTCAATATGGGCTTCAAAGTAGGCGCCAATTCCGTTTGGGCTGACCTGATCTTGGCCAGCGTAGCCGATCGAACTCAGTGCTTGCCCAACGGTAATACCATCGCGATCTTTTTGCGCCAAAATGAAGTCAGTTTTAAATTCACCAATAAAGGCCCCGGATCCCATCATGACTGGCACAAAGCGTGAGCCCTCTTCGTTGGTCCAGACCACCACCTCAAGCGGCGCTGCAGTGGTGACACCCGCGTCGTTCAGTGTTTTGAACACCTCAAGGCCTGCTAGCACCCCATAATTGCCGTCAAATTTGCCGCCAGTGGGCTGGGTGTCGATATGGCTACCCGTCATCACGGCCGGCAAACTGTTGTTTAACCCCGTGCGTCGGGCAAAGATATTGCCGACGCTGTCGATACGGATTGAACAGCCTGCAGCTTTGGCTTGCGCCACAAAATAATCACGTCCCTGGCGATCAAGGTCGGTGAGCGCCAAGCGGCATACCCCCCCCTTAGGCGTTGCGCCGATCTGCGCTAACTCCATCAAACTGTTCCAGAGGCGAGCCCCATCAATGCGCAGCGCGGCGTGTGGTGTTAAAGAAACAGTAGACATCCAAAAACTCCGAAAATAAGGTGAGTGAATCAGGTAATCTAGCGACTATACGTAATAGTGCCTGAATTTAGTTCAAATAGCGTCAGACTCGAATCCAAAGAGCGTTTGGGTGTCGTCTATGTAGCAGTCTGTGTAGTGCCCGAATGTCGTCGATGTAGCATTCTGTGTAGTGCCCGAATGTCGACTTAGTAGTGTGTCTCAATGTCATTAGATAAGGTTCAATCAAACATGAAACTCGATGCGATTTCGCACCGTAACCGCAATACCAAAATTGTAGCGACTCTGGGCCCTGCCAGTAGCGAGCCTGACATGATTCGGCGGTTGTTTGACGCGGGTGTTGACGTGTTTCGCCTGAACTTCAGTCATGGCACCCATGCGGATCACAAATTACGTTATGACGCGATTCGCCAGATCGAGGCCGATGTGGGGCGGCCCGTGGGCATTTTGCTAGATTTGCAAGGGCCAAAGCTTAGGGTCGGCCAGATTGTTGGGGGCAAGCAGTCTCTCGTGGCGGGTCAAAAACTGCGGTTTGATCTAGACCCGACTCCTGGCGAAAACGGACGGGTGCCACTCTTGCACCCTGAGATTTTTGCGGCGCTCAAGCCTGGTGACGATTTGTTAATTGACGATGGCAAAGTGCGGGTGCGCGTGTTGAGTTGCGACCTGACACACGCAAATGTTGAGGTCATCAATGCAGGGGTGATCTCAGATCGTAAAGGGGTCAATGTGCCGGGGGCGATTTTGCCTTTGTCGCCGATCACGGCTAAAGACCGTGAAGATTTAGCGTTTGGTTTGAGTATCGGGGTCGATTGGGTCGCGCTCTCGTTTGTGCAGCGGCCAGAAGATATTGCTGAGCTTAGAGCGTTAGTCACTGATCGTGCGTGGATCATGGCCAAGCTTGAAAAGCCTTCGGCGATTGAATCTCTTGAGGCCATTGTGGCGGCTTGTGATGGGGTGATGGTTGCACGCGGTGATCTCGGTGTTGAGTTGCCGCCCGAAGAGGTGCCCGTGCTACAAAAGCGCATTGTGCGAGCCTGTCGTGAAGCCGGTAAGCCAGTGATCGTTGCGACGCAAATGCTTGAATCCATGATTTCTTCGCCAGTCCCGACCCGTGCCGAGGTCAGCGACGTGGCCACTGCCGTGTACGACGGGGTCGACGCCGTCATGCTCTCGGCTGAATCGGCCTCGGGGTCGTATCCGATCGAAGCAGTCAATATGATGGATCGTATCCTTCAAAGCACAGAGCGCGATCCCATTCAGCGCTTAACGATGGATGCAACCTTTCGACGTCGTCACCGCGATGCCCGTGACGCGATCTCAGCGGCGATTCGTACCGTGGCCGAAACCTTGCCGGTTGCAGCCACCGTTGCCTATACGTCTTCGGGTTCGACAACGTTGCGTGTTGCGCACGAACGCCCACGGGCGCCGATTTTGAGTATGACGCCCAACGCAGCGGCCGCGCGACGTTTGTCGCTGGTCTGGGGCGTGCATTCGATTCAGGCAGCCGATGTGCAAAGTACAGAAGACATCGTGTTGCGTGCGACGCAGGCCGCTGAAAAAAATGGTTTCGGTCGTCCGGGCGAAGCCCTGCTGATCATTGCCGGCACGCCTTTTGGCGTGTCAGGCACCACGAATTTATTACGCATTGCCTGGATTGGTGAGGCACCGACTGCGGTCTGATCCGGTACACTCAAAAAAACATCCAAAATCAATTTGGTAGGAGACAAAGCATGGCTCACGCAGGTTTGCGTTTCGGTATCTTTTTAGCCCCGTTTCATCAACTGGGTGATAACCCCACTTTGGCGCTAGAGCGCGATCTTGAACTGATCGAATGGCTTGATCATTTGGGCTATGACGAAGCCTGGATCGGCGAGCATCACTCGGCTGGCTGGGAGATTATTGCCTCGCCCGAGATCTTTATCGCGGCAGCCGCTCAACGCACCAAACGCATTATGCTGGGCTCGGGCGTCACAAGCTTGCCGTATCACCATCCCTTTTTGGTCGCGCAGCGCTTTGTGCAGCTTGATCACATGACACGTGGCCGTGTGATGCTGGGTTGCGGGCCAGGTGCGCTCGTGTCAGACGCCTACATGATGGGCATCGAAGCAGAAAAACAACGCACCATGATGGACGAGTCTTTGGGGGCGATCATGCGCCTGCTTGAGGGCAAAGAGCCCGTCACGTTAAAGACTGACTGGTTTGAACTGAAAGAAGCTCGCTTGCATCTTGCCCCCTATACCAAAGGGTGTTTTCCCATTGCTGTAGCCACTTCGACCACACCGTCTGGGGTATTGACTGCCGGCAAGTATGGCGTCGGTATGTTGTCCTTAGGTGCTGGTCTACCAGGCGGCCCACAGAAGCTTGCAGAACAATGGAAACTTGGCGAAGAGCAGGCAGCAAAATATGGCAAGACCATGAATCGCGAAGACTGGCGCCTCGTGGTTAACATCCATGTGGGCGAAGACGACGAGACCGCGATGCGCGACGTGCGTGCGCGTGAGCGAGTTGAAACACTGAGCTACTTCAGTGAAACACTCGGACGCCCACCGATGCGCAGTGAAGATCCCTTGGGCGATGGCCTGAAGGCAGGTACGACGATTGTGGGTTCGCCCGAAACTGTGGCGGCTGGTATTGCCCGTTTACTCGAGTTCACAGGCGGTGGTGCTGGCGCGGTCATGTTCCGTTCACACGAGTGGGCCACACGCGAGCAAACGATGCGCAGCTATGAACTGTTTGCGCGTTGGGTCATGCCTAAGTTTCAAGGCAGCATGGATTCATTGTTTGCGTCACGCGAGTGGGTCAGTGACAATCGTAGCGGCATCTTTGGTCCGCACATGGGGGCGATGCGTAAAGCCTTTACTGATGCAGGGCAAGACGTGCCTGATCACATGCGCCTGAAATTGCACACGGGGCCGACACCCTTGGTAGAAAAATAAGAGGTCAGGCGTCTGATGTGCGATCACGGTAAAGGCGATCTAGCCCGACCGTTCGCCGTTGCCTAGCCCCAAACGCGTTTTTTCATGCGAGACTATCGTCCAACCTAGTCTGACTTAGCCAAGCATAGTTGCCTAGTGGTATGCCATCAGGCACTATGTCGCGCAACGCCATCACTCTCTCTGTTCACTGAATTTTAGGATTAAACCCATGGATCTCAGCCGTTTCCCACGCCGTCGCTACTCTCAAGGGCCTTCCCCCATCGAGTTTTTGCCTAACTTCACCAAAGCCTTGGGTGGCCCGCGGGTTTGGATTAAGCGCGACGATATGTTGGGTTTAGCACCAGGCGGTAACAAAACCCGCAAGCTCGAGTTTTTGATGGGTGATGCGTTGGCAAAAGGCGCGGATACGCTCATCACTTGCGGTGCACCGCAATCAAACCACTGCCGCATTACGCTGGCTGCGGCCGTCAAAGAGGGTCTGAAGTGTCGTTTTGTAATCGAAGAGCGCGTGCCGGGTAGTTATAAGGTTGACGCCTCGGGTAATCAGTTCATGTTTCGTTTGCTGGGCGTTGAGGCGGTGACGGTTGTGCCAGGCGGCAGCAATATGGCCGAAGCGATGGAAAAAGTCGCCCAAGAGGTGCGTGCCGGTGGCGGCAAGCCTTACATCATTCCAGGCGGTGGTTCAAACGCGATTGGTGGTTTAGGCTATGTGGCCTGCGCTCAAGAGCTTCAGCAGCAGCTGTTGCAGATGGGGCAGCCGATGGATCACTTCGTGGTGGGTTCGGGTAGTTCGGGTACGCACGGCGGTTTGGTGGCTGGTTTTCTTGGCAATAATATCCAAATCCCCTTGGTCGGCATCGGTGTGAGCCGCGATCCGTCAGATCAAAACCCTTTGGTGCATAAAGAGGCGCAAGCGATTTTGGATTTGCTAGGGGTCAAGATCCAGGTGCCCGCCGAGGCCGTGTTGAGTTTTGGTGACTGGTGGCGCCCCAAGTATTCGATACCAAATCCCGCGATGGTCGAGGCCGTGCAAATGCTGGCCCGCACAGAGGCGATTTTGCTGGATCCGGTTTATACCGGCAAGATCATGGCAGGTTTGATCGGGTTAAGTCGTAAAGGCTATTTCAAGCCGACTGATAACGTATTGTTTTTACATACCGGTGGCGCGACTGCACTGCATGCCTATGAATCTGTTGTGCTCGGGGATCCTGCAGACGTCGCGTAACGCAACATAATAAATATATCCGGAGACAATAAAATATGAAGCTCGGTTTAATAGGCCTTGGCAACATGGGCCATCATTTTGGTAACCGGTTTTTAGCGGCTGGTCATGAGCTTGTCGTCTACGACAATAGCCCTCAGGCTTTAGAGCGTTTAACGCAAAAAGGCGCGCGTGTGGCGGCAAGTGCCCAAGCGATGGCGGATGAGGTCGAGTTTGTCTTGCTCTGCTTGCCCATGCCTTCAATCGTTCAGTCTGTGGTGCAAGGTCCGGCTGGTGTCCTTTCTGGAAAGGCAGTTAAAGTCATTGTCGACTTATCCACAACGGGCCCCTCGGTCACCGATTCGGTTGCGGCGGCTGCGGCTGCCCAACAGATTCAATGGGTAGGGACGCCAGTCAGCGGCGGGACGACCGGTGCCGAGAAAGGCACCTTAACCCTGATGGCCTCGGGCCCAACAGAGGCGTTTGAGCGGGTCAAGCCCCTGTTGTCTGTATTAGGCACGAATATTTTCTACCTGGGCGAGCAGGCTAGCCTGGGGCAGACAATGAAGATCATCAACAACACGCTCTGTGCTGTCAACATTGTGGCTAGCTGCGAAACATTGGTTTACGGTGCCAAGGCAGGTTTAGATGCAAAAACGATGTTGGATGTGATTAATGTGTCGAGCGGTCGCTCATTTATTACTCAAGAAAAAGTGCCGCAATGCATTTTGAATCGTGAGTTTCCCACACGTTTTACTACTGACTTATTACACAAAGATATTAAGCTTTGTGTTGAAGAGGCCGAAAAACTTGGGGTGCCCATGACGGTCAGCCCGGCGGCTCGCCAGTTTTTATCCTTTGCCATCGGGCAGGGCGATGGCCCTAAAGATTATGCCAATATTATTAAGCATATAGAGGGTTGGGCGGGCACTGAGTTTGGGTCCGCTGTTGCTAAAAATCCGTAAGGTTAGTTTTGCGTTTTTCCTTATCTTTTTTCTGGAGGTGCCTATGAAATTTCGTGTTCTCGCAAGAATGACGTGCATGGCCGTTGTGCTGGCTGCAAGCCCAGTCTTAGCTCAATCTGCAGATTCAACCAAGCTGGGTGATGAAAAATATGAGCCGCGTGTTGGTCAGAGCGGTAAGGACGTGATTTGGGTGCCCACCAACGACGCGGTGGCCGACGCCATGTTGAAAGTCGCCAAGGTTAAACCGACCGATCTGGTGTATGACTTGGGCGCAGGCGACGGCAAGATAGCCATCGCTGCCGCTAAAAACTTTGGTGCGACTGCGGTCGGTATCGAATACAACAAAGAGATGGCTGAACTCGCCAAGCGCAATACTGAGCGTGCAGGGGTTGCAGACAAAGTCAAAATCATCAATGGCGACATTTTTGTTGAAGACTTTTCAAAAGCAACGGTTGTGACCATGTATCTGTTGCCCGATTTGAAC
>CANCMG010000075.1 GCA_947378965.1 Alcaligenaceae bacterium
GGCTTGGGATTATGGTTTTGGCTTGGATGTTCTGGGCTTAATCCAAGAGCAAATCACCGGCAAGACGTTAAGCGAAGTCATGCGCGAACGCATCTGGAGCAAACTCGGCATGGTGGATACAGATTTTGACGTGAAAGCAAAAGACGCCAACCGCTTTGCGCAACCTTTGCCTACCGACACCCTAACGGGCGCCCCCCAAAGCATGCCGATCTTGACCGCAAAACTCAAGTATGACTGCGGCGGTGGCTGCGCCTACGGCACGGCAGGCGACTACATCCGCTTTGGGCAAATGCTGTTGAATGGCGGCTCACTTGAAGGCAAGCGCGTGCTAGGCCCTCAAACCGTTGCGTTCATGACCTCTAACCATTTAGACGCAGGGATCCAAAACCGCGTTGCGGTCACTGAACCCGCGCGTGTCGGTTATGGCTTTGGCTTAGGTGTTGCAGTACGTACCGAGCGCGGTTTGTCAGCGATTAACGGCAATATCGGGGATTTTTCGTGGAACGGCGCCTATGGCACCACCTTTTGGGCTGACCCCAAAGAAAACATGGTGGTAGTTGTGATGGCTGCAACACCGGGCGAAGTGCGTAAAGAGTACCGTGAAAAAATCAATGCATTGATTTATGGCGCACTCGAGAAGTAATTTATCAGGACGATTCTCGGTGCTGGTTGTAGCACCGAGAATCACTTACCGAATCACTTACCGAATTACTTGACGAGTAACCTACCGAATGACTTAACGATTTACCTACCGGATCACCCACCTAGAGCATTCGCGATTTTTTTCGATTGCCATCCTTGCGTGCATCGAATTGCGGAGCCTCGCTTTGATCGACAATACACTGCGCAAAATTGAATGCAGGTTTTACCAACCCAAAATCCTCTGGCTTGACCTGACACTCTGTCATGAGCAGTTCTTGCCAAGACTCAACTATGAGTCTCGCCATGTGTTGCAAGGTTTCCCAAGCGTATTCAGGCGTTAACGAAAAATGTTCGGCGTAACGTACTAAATTTTCGGCGCTTACCCTACGAGAGCCATCGGGCGTGACTGCCATTGCCAGCACGCGATTAAAGCTCGGCATCGCAACGATGTCATAGGCGGGTGACAGCGTCCATTGCCCATCGCGATACAGCAGCCCGTGGTTTCTTACGTGATCATCATGATTACCCACTAGTGCATTGAAGCTCATTCTACGCCACAGTTCTTGTTGCTGCTGTTCAAACCCGCTGCTACGCGATCCACCCCAGCGCTGCATGTCGTGCGCAAAACCTACGTAACTTCTTTCAGGATCTCCTAAAGGATCCAAGCCCCGTGGGCGCAATACAGTCTCAGCACTCGCAAACATCTTTCGATGCACCGCATAACGACGACTCGTCGCCCGAAATGATTGGTCAACCTCTGACACGAGTTCGCGGTCAAAGCGCTGGATTAATAAAAGACGATGACGACCAACTCTTTCAAACCTAACCGCCGCAACATCAAGCCCGCAGCGATGCGCGAGGGTCATGGCCAAATACTCACGCTCTGTCATGAGCGGCGGCCCTGTTCTCTCTTGTAACTTAGCGATCCACCATTGCGGAGCACTGTCTGAGGCCTCAACTAGAACCGTCAATTTTGGTTTTTCGCCACCGAGGCTCGTCACATCGTTTGTTTTTGAAATATTTTGAATCAGCTTTGACGAGGTCATTTCAAGGTCGTCAGTCTGCATCAGGTCGCACAGCACTTGCAGCTGCGGTGGTTCATACGCCAGTTTTCGCTCGAGTTCTGCTTCGGTGCAAACCTCAAGGGCACCCACAGCATCGCCCGACGACAACCCTAAACGGTCGATCTCGTCTAAGTCATCGCGGTTATGTTTCCAGCGCAATAGATCTAACCCAAAGCCCTCCGGCGAAGCATCACGAAAGACGCCAAACATACCGTTCCACATGTCCTCTTTATGCGGTTGCACTCTACGATTAAAGCCAAGTTTGACGGCATCAAGAGCAACAGCATCTTCTGAGCCTTGATAGGCTGGGAAATACATGAACCGCCCAGCGCCCGGTTTCCATTGAAAATGACCGCACTCAAGCGGCGCACCTTGACCAGGCGGCCAGACCCAAACCGTTCGCTCTTTATTCATTTCGCTCGCGCACCCGTAAAGGCATATTTCTTGCTGCGGCTACCTGTATGGCGCCATCGTCTTCAGGCTTGGCGACCTGCTCAAGCCCCTCTAAGCAATCCAAGGCCCATAGCGCTTTCACAATCAAACCAAAAGCGACCGTAGCGCGACCTTTTTCAATGCTCACTAAAGTGTTTACGCTGACACCAATCTTTGCTGCAAGGTCAGCTTGAGTCCACAGCCGAGCACGACGAGCTAACGAAATCCTGTTCCCGATCTGCTCAATCAGCTGTGCTGCGCGATATGGCAAAATATCTGCAGATTGTATTTTTTTCACAATTAAATAGACATTAACTTTATTAATTATCATTTTATTACTATTTTAGAATAATGCAAATAAAATCTTAGTTGCAAATAAATCAAGGACTGAATGAATGGCACGCTTCAGAACTAATCTAGTGGAGCAATCTAGGCCGAAAGTCAGACAGTAAGAACAAACACACCACCGCGCATTGTTGGTTAAACAGCAAAACAACCTTTAAACCCATACTGTAAGAATGGCTTACAGTAGAGGTGACGAATGACCGTCATTCTCTGGCTTGAATTCACCAATGACCCTTAAACGTCCGCTACAAATCGCCCTGCTCGGCTGCGTACTCTTGGCCGGCTTTATAGGTTTTCGCGTTTGGCAAGGGCCGCTTGTACCAGCCTATCAGCTCAAAACCATTGATCTCACTCAAAATGTGGTCGCGACTGGGCGGATTGTTTCGACCTCGCGGGTGCAGGTCAACACTGAGATCGCGGGTGTGGTACTAGAGCGTCGTGTCAAAGAAGGCGACCGAGTCAATGCGGGCGATGTGCTGATTATCCTGCGCGCCGATGACTTAGCCGCCAAAGCGCAAGAGGCGCAAGCCAGCCTTGAGCAACTGCAACGCGTTCGTCGGCCACTCGCGCTTGCTGCACTGAGGCAAGCTGAAGCTCAGTTTGCCCAAACGCAGCGTGAAGTCAAACGCCGTCGAGATCTGTTCAAAGCCGACTCGATTTCGCGCGAAGTGCGTGAGCAGGCCGAGAACCAAGAGAACACTGCCAAAGAAGCCGTTGAGCAGGCGCGCTTACTGGTGGCCTCGCTTGAGCCAGGCGCTTCCGAAGAAAACGTGTTGCGCGAACGCTTGGCTGCCGCCAAAGCCTTATTAGAAAAAACGACCATTCGCGCACAAGTTGCGGGCACGATCCTGACACGCAATGTTGAGCCAGGCGATGCGGTTCAACCGGTGGGCAAGGCCTTGCTTGAAATTGCCCGCGCTGGCGATACCGAAATCTTGATTCCACTCGATGAACGTAATATTGGCAACATCGCAATCGGACAAGTTGGCGTATGCATTGCTGACGCTTATCCCAATCGCCCGTTCAACGCTCGTGTCAACTTTATCTCGCCAACGGTTGACCCGCAGCGCGGCACGGTCGACATCCGACTCAAAATTGACCCGGTACCCGACGGGTTGAAACATGACATGACACTCTCGGTCGATATCGTTACCGCCGAGCGTTCAAACACACTGGTGATCCCCAATGACGCCCTGCTCTCGGTGACCGGTTCTCAGGCACAAGTGCTCGCGGTGCAAAGCGGCAAAGCCGTGCGCACGACTGTAGAACTTGGCCTCAAGGGCTTGGCGCTAACTGAAATCAAGCAAGGCCTCAAAGCAGATGACTGGGTGCTGTTAGCGGCAAGCGCCAAAGACGGGACAAGGGTTCGCCTAGCGCCCCAACCTATCCCCGCGCACACCCAAGGCTTATCGTCGCGCAAAGAAACGCCGGTGAAGTTCAACTGACAATGTGGATTGAATCAACCATCGCAGTCAAGTTTATGCGTCAGGGGCGCACGCAAACGGCGTTGATCATGGTGGGAATTTCAGTCGGTGTATCGGTCATCGTCTTTATTACCGCGTTGATCCTTGGCCTGCAAAGCAACATCATTGCTCGTACGCTAGGCACGCAATCACATATTCGCGTTCAACCACCTGATGAAAAAAACATCATCACTCCTAGCCGCGAAGGCTCTGTCGCCTTAGTCACTGAAGATAAACGCGCGCAACGGCTGCGCTCAATTCTGAGCTGGCAAGACGTACGTGACACCCTCGACACCTTGCCCGAAATCAAAGCGGTGTCGCCAGTTGTGTCAGGCCCAGCGTTTGCCCGTAAAGGCGAAGTCTTTAAATCGATTTCCATTCTTGGAATTGATCCGCCGCGTTACGAAAAAATAATCCCCATCAGCACGGATATTATTTCTGGCAAGTTCAAAGTTGGGGCTGGCGATGCTGTTATCGGCAAACTACTCGCCGATGATCTAGGCCTGCGAGCCGGCAATAAGTTAAGGATCGAGTCGGGCGATGGTCGTGTGGCGGTGGTCACCATTGCCGGCATCTTCGAAATCGGCGTGCGTGATCTGGATGCTCGCTTTGTTTACGTGGATCTGAAGCAAGCGCAATCTTTATTGGGTTTGTACGGCGGCATCAACCTAATTGATCTCACCGTACAGGATCTGTTCACCGCAAACGCTACGGCCGCTAGAATCTCTCGCCTGACCGGACTGAAAGCCGAAAGTTGGATGGAAACCAACGCACAACTCGTCAACGCGCTCGCCTCGCAAAGCCTGTCGACTTCAATTATTACTTTTTTTGTCGCTTTATCGGTCGCGTTCGGCATCGCCAGTGTACTGGCGATTAGCGTCACTCAACGCACCCGCGAGATCGGGATCTTACGAGCGATGGGTATTCGTCGTTCGCAAATATTGCAGGTTTTTTTGCTTCAAGGTGGGTTACTGGGGTTAATTGGCTCTGCCATAGGCGCAAGCTTTGGCTACTTACTTGTGATGGCCTTTAATGTTTTTGGACCAAAGCTGTTTTATATCGAACTGCCTTCGTACTTGATAGGTAGTGCGACAGCGATTGCCACCGTGGTAGGCGTACTGGCAGCACTGGCACCCGCCTGGCGGGCTTCGCGGCTAGATCCAGTACAGGCGATTCGTTATGTCTGACGCATCTTCACCGGTTTTGTCGTTAGTCGATGTTCGTAAGTCATACAACATCGGCTCGCCTAACGAAGTTGAAATTTTGCACGGCATCAACCTCACAGTACAAGAGCGTGATTTTTCGGCCTTAGTGGGGCCCTCGGGTTCAGGCAAAAGCACCTTGCTCAATATTATTGGGCTGCTTGATCAACCGACTTCAGGCGAACTCTACATTTTGGGTCAACCCACCCGTGAGATGGAAGACGAAGCACGTACAGCACTACGCGGCGACACCATCGGCTTTGTCTTTCAATTTCACCATCTGATCCAGGCCTTTACCGCGTTAGAAAACGTCTTAATGCCGCTGTTGATAAAAAATGGCAAACCAACGCCAGAGTTTGTTGAGCGCGCAAAAAATCTGCTGAATGAGGTTGGCTTGGGCAGCCATCTCAATAAAAAACCAGATGAACTATCTGGCGGACAGCAACAGCGCGTCGCGATCGCGCGGGCGTTGATCACGCGCCCTGCCCTGTTACTGGCTGACGAACCGACAGGTAACCTTGATACAAAAACCACCGCTGAGATTTTTACCTTGTTCAGGAAATTCAACGAGCAGTTTGGTTGTGCGGTCTTGCTGGTCACACATGACGCCAGACTATCCACCACATGCGATCGCACGATCACACTAGTTGACGGGCAAACTCTGTAACACACACACGACGCGGGCTTTTTTTGCCGCTCACGTCAAGGCGTCTTACCTCATCGCGCGACAACGCGATCCAGCACTTCAGGCAGAGATTGCAATCACAAACGCGCGCACCGTCAAAGCACCAAACTGGACTAAGTTTGCAGTAAAGCCCTCAAACTTTGAATATTTGACACTTGTTCAAGCTCCCAAATCGCATTCACCAATGACCGCGCCTTATCCTGCCCCAATACGGGCGCGCACAAGTCGTAGGCTTTTTTACCAACCTCTTCACGTGTCATTGGGTTGGCGGCGGTGCCTCGTACATTCTTGGTATGCGAATGCAACACTCTGCCATCTTTCAATTTGATGTCAACAATCGCTTGGCGACTTGGTAACGCCTTCTGCAACTCGTCATCCCCAATCAACTCAACGCGCTTCTTGATTTCAAGCACCTCAGGATGCGTCATGCGTTTCACATCGTGCGCGGCTTCAAGCGAGGCTGTACCATCTAAGAGCATCACGGCAACCATATATTGCATATTGATATCAGGCATACTGCGATTATTGACCGTTGCAGCGCCAGTTTTAAAAATACGTACGGTCACCTGTTCAACATCACTGGCTTTAAAGCGGTGTGTCAACAGTAGGTCATACACTGAATCCAGCGCGGCCTGGATGGGGCTTCCTACAGTCCAACGCTTGATCGCAGTATTGATGACTTCATACCGCGTGCCTAATTCACGCGTTAACTCTTCAGGTTTGGGGTCGGTACCGCCAAAAGCCACAAAGAAATTACTAGGCCCACCAAACGGATCATCAATCCCTGACATCCCAGACGCCACCATGGTGACTGAGGCCGAGCCGTTGCGTGCCGGCAAACCACCAAACTGAAAAGCCTTTTCAACGTGCTCAGTATCGCGCGCGTAGTTAGACAAACCGCTGGCTTGCTGCGTGGTGTATGACAGCGCAAAGCGCACCTGCTGCGTTGTTAATTTCGCTAACGAAGCGCAAGCGACAGTTGCGCCAAACATCGGCCCGAAAGAGTGCGTGCCGTGCCCTCTGCGAGAAAACGCATAAGCACCTAACGAAAAAGATAAACGTGCGCAGATGTCGTAGCCTAGTGCCACAGAGCGAAGCAAGTCTGTGCCGCTAGATTTTTCAAACTCTGCCATTGCCAAGGCAGCGGGCACAATCCCTGCACCGGGGTGAGTGAGCGACGCCGGGTGTGAATCATCGGTTTCATCTGCGTGCGCTAACATCCCGCCCGCAAGAGAGGCGTTGACCACAGTTGTTAGTATATTCGTGCCTGGGATGCAGGCTTGAGGTGTACCACCCTGCGCTTTGATGTAGGCGATTGCTTTTTCACCGGCCAGCAGATGCGTGCCCGAGATCATGGCCGCAAGAGTATCAAGCAGATGTTGCTTGGTCGCTTCAAGCGCCTCGGGCGGAAGCGCTTTTTGTGCGGCTTGTACAACGTAATCTGCCAGCGCGATAGTCACTGGTGAAATCTCAACTGAGCCAGCCTTACCATCGGTCGCGCCGAAACTGTAACGCGCCGGTATCGCCAAAGCGCTGAATAGACCTGCACGCAGCAGTGTGCGGCGTGTGACGGGATGATTAAGATGATCGATGCTCATTGTCTTCCTTCAAACGATAATGATTTGCCTTAAGCTTAGCGTGAAATTCAAGCGCCCTTGGGATACTAGAAACTTAACCATTTCAGTTGAGATTGACAATCGGTTAGAGCGCAGATGGTTAGATTGCAATGCGCACTAAACGTGTTAATTTGCCATAGCTCTTCGCTCGACTAGCCCAGTCGCATCGCACAATCAATCAATCAATCAATCAACTTTAATTCCAACCGCATCAATCAGCGTTTTCCACTTTGTATATTCGCCTTCGATGAAGGCCTTAGTCTCTTTTGGGCCGCCATACAACGGGCTGGCGTGCATCCCTTCGATAAACGCGATGGTATCGGTTTGATGACTAATTTCGTCAACAGCTTTGGCTAACGTCAGTTGAATCGCCTGAGGTGTATTGGCAGGCGCCACCATAAAGTAGTCTCCCTGCACATCAAAGCCCGGAAAGCCCGATTCGGCAATAGTGGGAACGCTTGGTTGT
Organism: Alcaligenaceae bacterium; assembly: GCA_947378965.1. Lineage (GTDB taxonomy): Bacteria > Pseudomonadota > Gammaproteobacteria > Burkholderiales > Burkholderiaceae_B > Zwartia. The sequence goes on from CANCMG010000075.1 coordinate 7,916, forward strand.
TGCTTTAAACGATAGGGCCCTGTGATGGCGAGCAACTTAAGTTTTTTTGCTTCGACCAAAGGCATCATGGTGGCCGAGCTGCCAAACGTCAAATCGACTCTGGCCGCCAACATGTCAATCAAGGCTTGCGAGCCACCTCGATAAGGCACGTGAGTCATTTTGACGCCAGCCATGTATTGAAACAACTCACCGGCCAGATGTTGCGTTGAGCCTGTACCTGCCGATGCAAAAGTCAACGTGCCTGGGCTCTTTTTAGCGGCCTCAATCAGGTCGTTTACCGAGTTGATGGGTGAATTGCCGGGCACCACGAGTACGTTTGGCGTTGACACCAGCATTGCAATCGGCGCCAAGTCTCGGCGCCAATCGTAAGGATTACGATTTAACACCGCATTGCTTGCAATTGGATTCGAGCCTAAGGCCAAGGTGTAGCCATCGGGTGTGCTCTGCGCCAAGGCGTTCAAGGACACAATGCCACCGCCCCCGGGGCGATTTTCAACAATAAACGTCTGACCTAATTTGTCAGAAAGCTTTTTTGCGTAATAACGAGCAATCGTATCGGTTGCACCACCGGCCGCAAAGCCAGCAACCAGCTTGACCTCGCGCATTGGATATATCGCTTGAGCTTGAGCTTGAGCTTGAGCTTGAGCTTGAGCTTGGGCTTGAGCTTGAGCTTGAGCTTGAGCTTGAGCCTGGGCTGGAGCGCAAAGCACCGCCAGACTCAACCAGGCAAAGAGCACGACTTGTGTCCAGCCAAACATTTTGTCTCCTTCTAGACCGAGAGATTTTTTTGAATCTCGTTTTTTGTCTATAGTACAGGTAAGCAGTCAATCTGCGAGACCGCCCCTCAATCTCGCTTCAAGGAAAGGTCAACAAGCAAGTTCAGTGTCGCACGAAACACGATCTGACTACGCGATCTTGAAATTGACATCAAAAAATTTTAATAACCACTCGGTCACTTGCTCAGGGGCCTCTTCATTGACATAGTGACCACAAGGCAAAGCCTCGCCGCGCACATCATGAGCGCGTTCGCGCCAAATACTTAACGGATCGGCAAACTGTTTACCGACTAAGCTTGTTTTGCCCCAGAGCGCTAGCAAAGGCATCTCAAGCTTGCGCCCAAGGTCTGCAGTGTCTAACTCGCAATCAATCGTGGCCGCAGCGCGGTAGTCACCACACGAACCACGAATCGTTTTTTCATTGAAACAGCGCACATATTCAGCCCAAATCTCGGGCGGGATATGATTTAAATCTGCGGTCAGCTTTAATAGCTTTTTACGCAAAAACCAATCGGCCGGGACACTGCCCATCATCCGCTCTGGCAAGTCAGCAGGCTGGGCCATAAAGGGCCAGTGCCAACCTAGCATGGCGCCCACGCGTCCCATCGCGTTCCACATATCGAGCGTGGGGACAATGTCAATGACGGCGGCTTTGAGGATTTTTTCAGGGTGATCGAGACACATCCGGTGAACTGTCCGAGCCCCACGATCGTGACCAGCCACGTAAAACTCGTTATAGCCTAGTGCTTGCATCACCTCGACCTGATCCTGCGCCATCGCCCGAAAAGAGTAGTTCGCGTAATCGGGATCTTCAAGCGGAGCCGAGCTATCTCCATAGCCACGTAGGTCTGCAGCGACCACATGAAAGTTTTTCGCTAAGCGCGGGGCGACCTTGTGCCAGGCAACATGTGTCATGGGATTGCCGTGCAAAAGCAGTAACGGCGGCCCGTCGCCGCCATGGCGCAAACGAATTGTTGCCCCTGAGGTTTCAATATCTTTCAAAGCAAAGCCGGGCATGATCATAATAAGCCTGTCTATTTTTAGTTTTTGCAATCATCAATCTGCATATAAGCCTCGCCCAAGCTGGCTGGCAACGGTCTGATGCAGACCTAATGACACTGAAGCGTCATACGCTAGTGCTCAATGTATAGCTGGTAGCTTATCGCAGCAAGTCTGGTTCTGGCAAAGTGCTCTGCACAGCAAATGGTACCCAAAACGGCTGTTTGTCTGATCCGTCAGCTACGGCGTCTGCGTTCGCTCGCCACAGCGCCTAAGGGTTCTCCCTGAACAAAATCCTCGTCCGTACTCATTCATACACACTTAAATGCCAATACACTGTCACTGACGTTTTTTCAAACTGCTTAGAAGAACAACGATGCCCCTCTTACCAAACACGATGCCGCGCTCGCCCAAAAAACGCTTGGCCTTGCTCGCGCTGACGGTTACGATGCTATCGGCTAGCTTCATAGATAGCGCGTTCGCGCAAAGCGATTTTCCCAATAAGCCCGTACGCTTAATTGTGCCCTTCACGCCAGGCGGCGTCACCGACGCCAGTGCTCGCTTCGTTGCCGAGCAGATGAGTAAGCGCCTGGGTCATCAAATGATTGTTGAAAACAAGCCGGGTGCTTCGGGCAACATTGGTACCAGTCAAGTTGCCGCTGCTGAACCAGACGGCTACACGCTGCTCTTGGGCTTTGACGGCACGATCGTGATTAACCCACATGTGTTTCCATCCATCCCCTTTGACCCGGTCAAAGACTTTGCACCTGTTGGCAAAATTGGCGATGCCATTTTGATTTTGGTTGCACACCCGAGCTTGGCCGCCAATAACGTTAAAGAGTTAATTGCACTATCTAAAACTGAGCCAAACGGCTTGAACTACGGCACATCGGGCTTGGGCAGCACCCCTCACCTTGCAGGCGAAACGCTAAACATCGTTGCCGGCGCTAAGCTGGTGCATGTACCCTATAAGGGCGGTGGTCAAGCCATGATTGATTTACAAGGGGGCTCGATTCCGCTTGTCTTTACCGCCGTGGCGGGTGCTTTGCCGCATATTCAAAACGGTCGTATAAAAGGCATCGGCGTCACCAGTGCTGCGCGGGCACCTTCGCTGCCAAACGTCGGGACGTTTATCGAGGCTGGATTACCTAATTTTGTACTAAATTCATGGGTAGGGATTTTGGCTCCAGCAAAAACACCAACACCTGTCATACAAAAATTAAACACCACGTTGAACGAAGTGCTGAATGATGCAGACGTTAAAAAGCGTCTTGACGTGATGGGCGTCACCGCCTCACCTGGCACACCTGCGGCCTTCGGCGACCAGATTAAAACAGATCTGGCCCGCTATGCTGATGTGGTGAAGGCAGCGCAAATCAAAGCGAATTAAGCCATGATTCGTCGCACACCTCGCCCGACAGGGCGAGGAAACTATTGATCGTCACTGCCTCGAACAAAGACAAATTGCACTGAAGCACGATCAACCCGAGAGCCTAACACTCTCGCTGAGCGAGAGCGTTTGCCGCCCAAGGTTAAAGCGCTGGGCGCTTAGTATGCCATTGCGTGGCTTGCTCGTAAGCAGCACCCACTCTTAGCACCATCTTTTCATTAAAGCTTTTTCCGACTAACTGCATCGATAACGGCAAGCCTCCAGACGAAAAGCCTGTCATGAGCGCAAGCGCTGGATGCCCTGTCAAATTGAAAGGCATACGCGCTTGTCGGGTATAGGTTCGCACGACTTCGGCCTCGTCATCAATCCGACAGGCTGGATCCATCGAGTTTGCGACTAACAGCACGTCATAGTCGTTAAACAAACGATCGACCGCATCGATCAAAATACCGCGTCTTTGCATCGACTGCACATACTCGCCCCCGGTGACAAACGCACCGGTGAGTAATTTGCGACGTGACATTTGCGAATAATCTTGGGGGCGCTCGCGCAGCCATTTTTCGTGCACAGCCCAACCCTCTGACATCATCAAAAACTTTTGCGACACCAGAAAATCATTTAGCGAGGGTAACTTCACATCGGTCACGATCGCACCCAGCGAAGACAACACCTTGGCCGCCTCGTCAAGCGCAGCAGCGACTTCGGGATGAGCGACCTCATCGGTCTCGTGAAAATGCCTAACGTAACCGATACGCAAGCCTTTGACGCCACGCTGTAAATCGGCAGCATAATCAGGAGAGACCTGATCGCCCTGTGGCTCAGCCATCGCGTTCAACAGCAAACCAGCATCTTCAACCGTGCGCGCCATGGGGCCCACGTGATCCATCGTTGAAGATAAAGTAAACACGCCACGACGTGACACCAATTCGTAGGTAGCCTTTAAACCCACAATACCGCAGCACGCGGCAGGGTTTCGTATCGATCCGCCGGTATCAGTCCCTAACGCAAGTGGCACCAAACCCGCAGCCAAGGCCGCACCCGAACCAGACGATGAGCCACCAGGGTGATGCGCCAGGTTCCAAGGATTGCGCGCTGGAGGGAAAGGCAAGTCAAACGCAGGCCCGCCAATCGCAAACTCATGCAACGCGAGCTTACCCATAAAGATCACGCCAGCAGCACGCAGCTTACGAATCACCTGCGCGTCTTCGTTGGCCCGATGCTCGAGCATAATATTTGAATGACACGTAGTCTTTTGCCCGGCGATATCGATAATATCTTTGATGCCAATGGGCACGCCATGCAGCGGGCCGAGCGCTCGACCTGCAGATATTTCATGCTCGGCTTGTCGGGCAGCTGCTAAGGCACCCTCATGGTCGACCTCGATAAAAGCGTGACATGTAGAGTCGAGCGCTTCGATTCTGGCCAAGAGGTGTTGCGTCACCTCGACCGGCGAGAAAGCTCGCTTACGATAGCCCGAAGCTAATTCTGCTGCAGTCATCCAGTGCATCATGGCTTACTCCTTAACTCGCATAGGTGGCCAAAATTCAGTCAACGGGTCGCAGGGCAACATATTTGACTGGCTTGAGGTTGACAGGGTTGAGGCACGCAGTTTTGCAACCGTTGTGAAGGCCACGGTCACGTCCTCGGGAAACTTCTCGAAGGTTTTTTCTAAGCCTGTCTGCTTGACCCAAACGGCCAAGGCGACGTCAGCACTATCAGTAGATTGTTTCGTCATTTTCATCACCATTGCACGAGACCACGCCCAATATCCATCACCATTCTGGCTGACAAATACAAGCGAGGCGAAATTGAATCAATAAAAATATATTCGTCGTCATTCGAGTGTGCACCATAGCCGCGCAAGCCAAAGCTTTCAAGGACACCACCCTTGGGTTTTAGGCCCGCCAGAGCGGCATCCGTGCCGCCACCCGTTGCAACTTCAGCGACTTCAAGGGGTTGATCAATCTCTTTGAAAATCTCAACCGCCCGCTTGGCAATCACCCGAGATGCTGGGGTCGCCTCAAACGCTGGTCTGCTACGAAAAAAACTCAGATCAATTTTTGTATCTGGAATCAATTTTTCTGTAATCGCAGCCCGTAAGTCTGCCTCCATCTTATCCATGTCTTTATTAAATAACGATCGCACATCAGCAATCGCCGAGGCTGAGGCTGGGATCACATTACGCGTGCCGCCACCCTGAATGACAGTCCAGTTGATTTTCAACCCCAAGGCTGGATCACCAAAATTACGGGTTTTTAAGATTTGATGCGAAAGCTCGTAAATCGCATTGCGACCGGCCTCAGGGCGTGCGCCGGCGTGCGATGCTTTACCCTCGACCTTCATCTCAACGATCGCAATGCTGCTTGTTGCCAGACGCACGATATTTTTTTCATAGCCTCCGCCTTCAAACGACAAGACAGCGTCGTAGAAGCCACCCTTCTCTATCAGAAAAGCGCTTGAGCCTGGCGAGCCGATTTCTTCATCGGCATTAATTGCGACAGCAAGCTCTTCGTAGTCTTGAAAACCGATCTCTTTCAGCATACGCACAGTATGCACAATGAGTGCTACGCCATTTTTATCGTCGGCGATGCCTAAGCCGTACGCACGATTGCCATCGATACGAAACGGTTGTTTGACGCCCATCCCCTTCGAGTACACGGTGTCGCGATGCGCGATCAACAATATTTTCTTTTTACCCGTGCCCATTTTGCGGGCATACACAATTGAGCCGAGTGTGGCACCTTTTAATTGCGGGTGCGAGTCAGCCGCCTTGGTAGGGATGATTTCAACCTGCATCCCTAGATCCTTTAACTCGGTCGCAATCACATCACCAAGCTTAGCTAAACCCTCGAGGTCGCGGCTGCCGGACTCGATCCCAACGTAAGTCTTGAGCGTGTCAAGCAAAGGCGCGACTGCAGCATCGGCTTTTTGCTTAACCGACTGATTGAGCGCGGCTGCGTCTTGCGCAAAGACAGCACTTGCGAAGCCCGCTTGAGCCACCAACACACCAAGAGCCAACAAAACGACCTTTTGCCGCAGACTTTTGACGAAAGGGATAAGGGCAGTTTGTAAGCGCATAAGACACCTGATTATAAAAATAGAGATGACATTTGAGTTGGAAGGTTTTTATACCGATATTGCAAGAATTCGCAAAATCTTTAAAAAACATCGTTTATCTTAGATTAACGTTACCATACCGAAGAGCAGTTGTATCCTTATTTTCTGACTGTTGTGCCGAAGCCGATCTCTGAACATTCGGCGAACCCGTCAAAAGACGTGACGGCCACTTAATCTTTAGCCTCACCCCGAGTGAATGCGGAGTTACACATGAAGAGACACAGTATTTTTAGCGCCAGCGCCAGTCAATTAAGCTCGATGGCTTTGTGCTGTACTGCCGTTTTATCGGCTGTCTTTTTGTCGATCGCCACCATGAGTGCGGTGGCGCAAACAAACGCAGCCGCTAATTTTCCCGAAAGACAAGTCAGGATTGTGGTGCCGTTTCCAGCCGGTGGTGCCTCAGACATCGTGACCAGGCTCTTTGCAAAAGAACTTGGTGAAACCTGGAAACAAACGGTGCTGGTCGAGAACAAACCCGGCGCTTCTGGGCACTTAGGAGGGCAATACGTTGCCAACGCAAAGCCCGACGGTCACACGCTGCTGATTGCAGACATGAGCACCTTCACGATGAGCCCCGCTCTCATGCCAGGGCTTTCTTACAATCCAGGCAAAGAATTAACACCGGTGGTGATTGCAACCTTTTCACCGCATATTCTGGTCGTCAAAAATCAGTTGCCAGTGAATACGTTTGACGAATTTATTGCCTATGCAAAAGCCCAAAAGTACCCATTGAGCCAAGGTGCAACTCTTGGTACGGCGTCTCATTTGGCTGGGGTTGTGATGAGCCAGAGTCTTGGCTTTGAAATAAATTTTATTGGCTACAAGGGTGGCGCTCAAGTTGTAAGTGATTTGGCCGGTGGTCAAATTGATTCAACACTTAATAGTTTTTTGGCAACCTACGGAATGGTGAAGGCTGGCAACTTTAAGCTGCTGGCAGTTGCGAGTCCTAAACGCTTTAGTCAAATTCCCGATACCCCCGCAATCAGCGAAAGAGTTCCTAACTTTGTCACGGGCTCGTTTCAAGGGATGATGACCACCGCAGGAACACCTCCGGCCATCATTGAGAAAATTAATGCCGAAGTTCAACGGATCGCTGCTACACCCGAAGTGCAAAAACGTTTAGTTGAGTTGGGTTCTGAAGCGGTCACCTTGTCGCCCAAAGAATTACAGCAGTGGATGGTTGAGCAAACTGCGTTTTGGGGACAAGTGATTAAACAGAACAACATTAAACTGCAATAGGCAGTCGATAAATTCAAAGGCGTTGCAGCAAGCCAAGTTTGAGTGCGTCGAATGTGGGTTTGCAGAACAGGCAGACCTGGTAGCCGCCATCAACATGCTAAGGGCAGAACGAGGGCGGGGAGGAAGTCAAGAATTATTAGAGATGCGCGACGGTTCGAGTGAGACTCGAGGACTAGATTTCTGTGACGGTCTAGGGCGGCGACTGATGAAGGTCCAAGACGATGATCTGAGTCTTTTTCATTGACGTTTTAGCACCTGCGTGTTACTTTTTTTGAGACAAAAAACTGAGTCAACGACTGGGTCGTCTTCGCTTCCAAAAAAATGAGCCCATCTAAAAATGAAAATAACTCATATCGTCGTTCTCGCCTTTCTGGCCTTCGCTCATAGCACTCATGCACAAGTTGCAGACTACCCCACTCGATCGATCAAAATTTTAGTGCCCTTAGCTGCGGGCAGCGGCACCGACAATGCTGCCCGTTACTTTGGTCAACAGCTTGCTGGCTTGCTCGGGCAGTCGGTTGTGATTGAGAATCGCCCCGGCGCCAACGGCATGATCGCAGGCGCGGCGGTCAAAAGCGCCCCGGCAGATGGCTATACGATCTTTTTAGGGACACTGAGCCCGCTTGGCCTGAATCAACTCGTCATGAAAGGGCCTTTTCCCTATGATGCGATCACCGATTTCAAGCCAGTTTCAGGTTTAACGCGCGGCATGGGTGCGTTTGTTGTTCCGGGTAATTCACCGTTTAAAACTCTCGCAGAGCTTGTGACTGCGGCCAAACAATCCCCTCGCCCGTTCAATGTCGGCACCTACGCCACGTCGTATCAGCTGACGTTAGATTGGTTTAACATCCTAGCCGATGTCAAGTTTGTCGGTGTACCTTACAAAGGTGCGGCACCTATCTTTACCGATTTAATTGGTAATCAACTCGATTGGGCCGTTCTGAACTTAAGCGGCGCATCTACGCTGTTGCTGTCTGGAAAACTTCGCGCAATTGCCGTCACGGGTGATACGCGTGCGCCAGAGTTTCCGGATGTACCAACAGTGAAAGAAAGCGGCTACCCCGAATACTCTAACTATCTTTGGACCTCTTTATACGTTCGTACTGAAACACCCGAGCACATCACCAACAAGCTGACTGCTGCAATGCAGCAGGTACTGACCTCTCGTCAGGCACAAGAGTATTTAGTGAGTACGGGCGGAGGTGAACTCATGCCTTATGGCCCTGTACAGATGCGTAAAATGCAAATTGATGAAGTTGAACGATTTCGCGAAATTATCAAAACGTCAGGCTTTAAACCAGAGTAACGCGTTAAGAATGACGCTTCAATGACGTACCGGTCAGCCATGCTAACCAGCTTAATTCAATAAGCCTCTATTTCACTTCAATTCACCAAGCCAACATTTCATTTAGCAATCGGCATCCTAAAAAAGAAAAATCTCTAATCATGCGAATGCAAAGTATTGAACAGGGCATGAGTACTGCCTACTACGCAAAACATTACGGCGAGCAACCAGCAGTGATCGAAGCCGACCGCGTCACAAGCTTTGCGCAGCTAAATGCACGCGCCAATCAATTAGTCAGAGCGTTAAGGCAACGAGGACTTAAGGCAGGAGATGCGGTAGCCTTGCTCTGTTCAAATCGGCTTGAATTTGTTGATGTGGTGATTGCACTCGAGCGCTCGGGTTTACGCATTACGCCCATTAATACGCATCTCACTGCTGACGAGGTTGGCTACATACTCGATAACTGTGAAGCAAAGGCTTTTATCGCTGAGGCTCGTTATGCTGTGCAAGCCCACGCAGCCGCAACGAGTGCCAAGCGAGCAGAGGTTAAGTTCGCAATTGGCGGTGATATTTCAGGATTTGAGGCCTATGAACCTGCCTTGCAGTCTTGCCCAGACCACGACATCGAAGACCCAACGCTTGGCAGCAGAATGCTTTATACCTCGGGCACTACCGGACGCCCCAAGGGCGTATACCGTGACCCAGCGTACGCCCTACCCTCTGTGATGACCTCGGTTGAGCTAGCCAATTCGTCTGGTTATCAATGCGCGACAGGTCAGTTACACCTGTGCGCGGGGCCCTTGTATCACGCAGCACCGCTTGGTTACTCTTTAGCCCAGCCGCTTTTAGCTGGCGTAGGTGTGGTACTGATGAACCGTTGGAATAGCGAAGAGGCTTTACGCCTCATTGAGCAGCATCGCATCACACACACGCACATGGTCCCAACGATGTTTCATCGTTTGTTGTCGTTGCCGCAAGAGATTAAAGACAAGTACGACCTATCGTCACTGCAGTTTGTGATTCATGGCGCCGCCCCTTGCTCGGTACAGCTTAAAAGCGCCATGATCAAATGGTGGGGGCCCATTTTGTCTGAATATTATGCGGCCACTGAAGGTCGTGCCGTCAGCGTCACCTCTGGTGATTGGCTAAGACGACCAGGTACAGTCGGTAAACCGAATCCGCTCGAGCACGTTCGTATTTTCGATGAGCACGCACAACAGCTACCACCCAATACAGCCGGCACGATTTATATCAAAGCCCCTGCGGTTGGGCGTTTCAATTATTTCAAAGACAACAGTAAAACCGCCAGCTCTTATCGCGGCGATTACTTCACCTTAGGCGATATCGGGTATTTCGATGAAGACGGTTGGCTGTTCTTAACCGACCGCAACGCTAATCTGATTATTTCTGGTGGTGTCAATATTTATCCAACAGAAATTGAGGCGGTTCTGCTGACGCATCCCGCAGTGGGCGATGTCGGTGTGATTGGCGTGCCAAATGAAGAATGGGGCGAAGAGGTTAAGGCGGTGATTGAACTACAAGTAGGTGTTTTGGGTTCTGCCGAGTTAGTTGCAGAGCTACTTGCCTTTTGCAAAGAGCATCTCGCAACCTTTAAGTGCCCTCGCAGTATTGAATTTTCTGAAAAACTACCTCGCCTGGATAACGGTAAACTGTACAAACAGGGCTTGCGTGAGCAATATCGTGCCGCAATCGCCAACAAGTAAAGAGAGAAACAACATGACTGAGTTTGCAACATATGCAGTACAGGGCGAGATCGCCGTCATCTCAATGAACAAACCACCCATTAACGGTTTGGGCGCTGCGCTGCGCGAGGGGATTGGGGCCGGTTTGACTCAGGCCTTCAATGACCCAAATGTGCGCGGTATTGTGTTGATCGGAACGCCTCGTGCTTTTTCGGGCGGTGCAGACATTACTGAATTTGGCACCCCAAAGACCACCCACGAACCGACTCTTCGTACTGTCGTGCAAACGATGGAAGCCGGCAACAAACCCGTAGTTGCAGCCATTAGCGGCTTTTGCCTGGGTGGTGGTCTTGAACTGGCGCTCGGCTGTCACTTTCGTGTGGCCTTGCCCGATGCAACCTTAGGATTGCCAGAAGTCAAACTCGGCATATTGCCGGGCGGTGGTGGCACGCAACGTTTGCCACGCTTGCTTGGCTTTGAAAAAGCGGTTGACATGATTGTGGCAGGTGTCCATCTACCTGCTAGCAAATTTAAAGATACTCTTTTAATCGACCAAATCGTCGAAGGTGATTTGCTTGAAGCTGCGCTAGCCTTCACGCGCAAGGTCATTGCACAAAACGAGCCGCTCAAGCGCGTGCGTGATCGCACAGTCCCTGATATCCCCACTGACGAAGCACTCGCCGAAAAGCGTAAAGCAGTGGTCGCTGCAGCCAAACGTTTTCCGGCACCGGTCAGTTGCTTTGATGCGGTCTGCGCCAGTTTCAAATCTGCCTCATTCGATGAAGGCCTGGCTGAAGAACGACGCTTGATCACCGAGCTCTTCAAATCACCAGAATCGCACGCACTGCGCTACACCTTTGCCGCTGAGCGAGCCGCTGCAAAAATCCCTGGTTTACCCGAGGACACGCCCTTACGCGCGATCAAAAAAGTTGGCATCATCGGCGCCGGCACTATGGGTGGCGGGATCACCATGAACTTCATCAGCGCGGGCCTGCCCGTTGTGCTGCTCGAGACTAAGCAAGAGGCTTTAGACAAGGGCTTGGCGACGATTCGTAAAAATTACGAAACCTCAATGAAAAAGGGCAAACTCACACAAGCGCAACTTGACGCCTGTATGGCCTTGATTCAACCCACACTAAGTTATCAAGATTTCAGCGATGTCGATCTTGTGATTGAAGCCGTGTTTGAAAACATGGAGGTTAAAGAGCAAGTCTTTAAAACACTCGATGGCGTGGTGAAGCAAGGTGCGATTCTGGCCTCGAATACCTCGGCGCTCAATATCGATCAAATCGCTCAGTTCACCAAACGTCCACAAGACGTCATTGGTTTACATTTCTTTAGCCCTGCCAATGTGATGCGGCTTCTTGAAGTGGTGCGTGGCGACAAGACTGCGCCCGATGTGCTGGCCACTTGTATGAACATGGCTCGCAAGATTAAAAAGATTGCTGTGGTCTCGGGCGTGTGTGATGGCTTTATCGGCAACCGCATGCTGGCTCAGTACCGCGCGGCTGCTAACGAACTGATGGTTCAAGGTGCGCTACCCCAACAAATTGATGGTGCCATTCAGGCCTTTGGTTTTGCGATGGGGCCTTTTAGGGTTGCCGATTTGGCCGGTTTAGATATCAGCTGGGCCGGGCGCAAGCGCCGTGCTGCGGCAAGCCCAACACCGGTCGCACCCATTGTTGACGATTGGATCTGCGAGGCAGGTCGCTTTGGGCAAAAAACTGGAGCGGGCTGGTATCGCTACGAGGCCGGCAAGCGCGATGCAATCCCTGATCCGATCGTAGAGGCCATGATTGCAAAATACCGTGCAGAGAACGGCATCAAACCTCGCAAAATCGAAGATAGCGAGATCATTGAGCGCTGCATGTTCGCCTTGGTCAACGAGGCTGCACGCATTCTTGAAGAACGCATCGCCGCACGAGCTTCGGATGTGGATATTGTGTATTTGAACGGCTATGGGTTTCCGGCCCATGTGGGCGGGCCGATGCACTATGCCAACACGGTGGGCTTGCCCAAGGTCTTACAACGACTCAAAGACTTTGCCGCCGAACCAGGTGCCAATCCAAAATGGCAACCAGCAGCGCTGATCATACGTTTAGTTGAGCGTGGGACTGGGTTTAATTAATAAAGCACTCTGTCAATAATATTTACAGAAAATTTTCATCAAAAAAGACCCCAATACTATTGAAACAGTATTGGGGTCTCTCTTAGATAAAATACCTATAAATCTTTGATTTTAAAAAGCTTTAATAAAATTAAAATCGTACATTTAACTATTTTTAATAGAACATCTTTATCATCATTTTGCGCGTGAAACCTCGGCGTTCAGGCCGGGGAGGTAGAGCGCGGAACGCGCGAGCGTTCCTGGCTTTGGTGACGTACCTGTTGCGTCCATTTTTGCCACCTGTTGATAACCATAGCCATCGGCGCGTTGCACGACTGTGCAGCACTTATAGCTAATACCTTGAACTAAACCTGTACTTGTTT